>CAZYIP010000035.1:0-14572 GCA_964646895.1 uncultured Salinisphaerales bacterium
CTTCGCGGGAATGACGGACGGGAGTCAACTCGATGTACGTCGTTACACTGACCTACAAGCAGCCGCTGGAAATCGTCGACAAGCACCGCGACGCGCATCTGGAATGGGTGCGGCACCAGTACGAGGCCGGGCATTTCCTCGCTTCCGGCGCCTGCATGCCGCGCACCGGCGGCGTCATCCTGGCCCGCTCGATGCAGCGTGCGGAGCTCGATGCCCTGCTCGCCGAGGATCCTTACCGGCAGAACGACCTCGCCGACTATCAGATCACTTTCATCAAGGTCACCAACGCGGCCCCCGACCTGCAGGCGCTGCTCGAAGCCTGAACCCGGGCCGATCGAACGCGTCTTGGAGGACGGCGTGGAAGAATCCAATGGATGACACGGCTGCGCCGCTTACCCTCTACCGCACCACGGTGCCGGCGGAATGGGTCGACTACAACGGCCACATGAACGATGCCTGCTACTGCATCGCTTTCAGCCGCGCCACCGATGCCCTCATCGAATACATTGGCCTGGACGCGGACTACCGCGAACGCGCCGCCCGCTCCGTATTCACGCTGGAATCCCACGTCTGCTATCTGCGCGAAGGCAAGCTGGGCGAATCGCTGCGGGTGACGGTGCAACTTCTCGGCCACGACGCGCGGCGGCTGCGCCTGTTCCTCGCTCTCTACCGGGACGGCGACGATGCGTTGCTCGCAACCGCGGAACAGATGTTTCTGCATGTGGATACGCGCGGGCCGCGGGCGGCACCCTTCGATGACGCCGTACAGGCACGCGTCGACGAGCTCTGGGCCGCCCACGCGGCGCTGCCGGTACCGGAGCAGTGCGGCCGCGCCATCGCCACGCTGGCCACCGATATCACCGTGGGCCGCGGCCGGTCGCAGGAACGTCGTTCCTGATGCGGGGTTTTCTCCGCCGCGAATCGAAAAGCACCGCTCACGCAACCGCGCGCGACGGGGCGGCTGAAAGCTCTCCTGCGTGATCGCTGCCCACTCCGCCGTACCGTGACGCGAATGACGCGACCTCGCCGACGATCAGCAGTGCCGGCGATCGAATGTTCCGCCGCCGCGCCAGGGCTGGCAAAGTGGAGAGATCGCCGGTAACGACACGCTGCTCCGACGTGGTGCCTTTCTCGATCAACGCCGCGGGTGTCGTGGCGGCACGACCCTGGGCAACGAGTTTCGCCGCGAACGCCTCAAGTCCGGCGACCCCCATGTAGACCGCGAGCGTGTGCGCCGGTGCTGCGAGCGCCGCGGCATCGAGAGTCGCCGCATCATGCGCGCTCAACAGAGTCAGCGCATGCGCATGCTGGCGATGAGTCAGCGGAATACCCGTGCCGGCGGCGCAGCCGAGCGCAGCCGTGATGCCCGGCACGACCTCGCAATCGATGCCGTGGGCACGCAGATACTCCAGCTCTTCGCCACCGCGCCCGAACACGAACGGGTCCCCACCCTTGAGGCGCACGACGAATTCGCCGCGCGCCGCATGCTCGCGCATCAGCTCGTTGATCCCGGTCTGACTGTGGCCGCCGCCCGCGTGCTTGCCGACGGCGATCGTTTGCGCGTCGCGACGCGCGAGAGCGAGCACCGCCGCGCTCACGAGCCGGTCATGAAGAATGACATCGGCGCGTTGCAGGAGCTGGAATCCACGTCGGGTCAACAGGCCGGGGTCGCCGGGCCCGGCGCCCACGAGGGCGACATATCCTCCGGTGCGGCCGGCGCCTTGCACGTCGAGTTTCAAGGCGCGGTCGAGCGCTTGTTCGGCGGCGAGCGCGCGCCCGGCGCGAATGTGGTTCGCAACCGCTCCGGCAAGGGCGCGGCGATAAAAGGCCCGCCGCCGCGAAATATCGGGAAGCGCCCTTCTGATGCGCTCCCGCCAGCGGCCCAGCAGTGCCGCCAACGGCCCTGTCGAGTCATCGAGCAGTGCTTCGATGCGGGCCCGTATCGCGGTTGCCAACGCCGGAGCGGTACCAGCGCTGGAGATGGCGACCTGCACCGGTGCGCGATTGACGAGCGCCGGTACATGGAAGCTGGACAGCCGCGCATCATCAACGACATTGACGAAGACCTGGAGGGTATCGGCCGCCGCGGCGACACGGCGATTCAGGGCATCGTCGCCGGTCGCGGCGATCACGAGCCAGGCCGCGTCGAGTGCGTCGGCCGTGAAGTCGCCGCGTTGCCATTCGATCGCCCCGGCGCGCGCCAGTGCCGTCAGGCGCTGAGTGACTTCGGGCGAGCGCACGACAATCCGCGCACCGGTGTCGATCAGTGCCTGTGTCTTGCGCTCGGCCACCGGGCCACCGCCCACCACAAGTACACGACGGCCGGACAGATCGGCAAACAGGGGATAAAGACGCGACATATCAGGATGACCGCCCTACAGTTCGGTATGCAGCCCGCATTCCCGCTTGAGCCCGAAGAACCGCGTATCTTCCGCGGCCATGCCCGGCGTCCAGCGCCGCGTGGTATGGGTATCTCCGATGGAAACGTAGCCCTGGTGCCACAGCGGGTGGTACGGCAAATCGTAACGGCGCAGGTAGCGCGCGATATCGCGATCGCTCCAATCCGCCAGCGGACAGCACTTGTAGCGGCCGTCGCTCCAGTCGACGAATTCGACACCGCCACGGCTCGCCGACTGGCCGCGCCGCAGCCCGGCAAACCAGGTACCGGCGCGCAATTCGTGCAGGGCGCGTCGCATGGGTTCGATCTTGTTCAGGCGATGATATTCGTCCAGCCCGCGCACCCCCTGCTCCCACAGCCTGCCGAACCGGGCTTCCTGCCATGCCGGGCTGAGCGCCGAACGATACACCTTGAGATTCAGCCGCAAGCGCTTCGCCAGCTGATCTGCAAAACGATAGGTTTCCGGAAAGAGGTATCCCGTATCGAGCAGAACGACGGGAATATCCGGCAGCACCCGCGTCACCATATGCAGCATGACGGCGGACTGAACACCGAAGCTCGACGACAGGACGTGTGTTCCCGGCAGGTGCTCGATGGCCCAGGCAACGCGCGCCTCGGCAGTCAGGGACGCGAAAAGGCGGTTCGCAACCGTTGCCCGTGCTTCCCGCTCCGCGGCATTCATGCGACGACCGGACGATGAAACCCGCCACCGAAGGTAACGACGCCGGTGCGGACCAGAAAGTCGCCGAAGTGCTCGTCCGCCTGGCGCTCCGCGGCAAAACGGCCGAACAGGGCGTCCAGCGTCTGCAGAATTTCCGGCTCGGCGATGTTTTCCCGGTACAGCGCATTCATGCGTTCGCCGGAAAATGCCGCCCCGAGCAGGAGGTTGTATCGGCCCGGCGCCTTGCCGGTGAGCGCGATTTCGCCGAGATAGGGCCGCGCGCAGCCGTTGGGGCAGCCGGACAGGCGTAACGTGATCGGCGTCTGCAGCAAACCGTGGCGATCCAGGAGTTTTTCCACCCTCGGAAGAAACTCCGGCAGATAGCGCTCCGCCTCGGCCATCGCCAGGCCACAGGTCGGAAACGCCACGCAGGCGATGGAGTTCAGCCGGATTCCCGAGTGTTTGCGGTAGCCGTCCAGCCCGTACTGCTCGACGATCCCGTCGATCGCGGCCCGCCGATCCGGCGCCACGCCGGCCACCACGAGATTCTGGTTGGCGGTCAACCGGAAAAGGCCGTCGTGCGCTTCGGCGATCGCACGCAGACCGCTGCGCCAGCGCTCTTCTCCCGCATCGGCGACGCGCCCGGCGGGCAGCGACAGCGTCAGGTGCCAGTTTCCATTCTCCCCTTCGATCCAGCCGAAGCGATCCCCATTGTGCATGTACGGTCGCGCACGCGGCGCGCCCAATTCGTAGCCGAGGCGTTTCGCCACTTCGGCCTTGAAGTTGTCGACACCGTTGTGGTCGAGCGTGTACTTCAATCGCGCCTGCGAGCGGTCGCTGCGATTTCCCCAGTCGCGCTGGATGCCCACGACCGCCGTGATGACATCCCAGAGGCCGGTCTTTTCGACGTAGCCGATGGGCTCGGAAATGCGGGGGTAGGTGCGCTCGTCGCCATAGGTCATTCCCATGCCGCCGCCCACCGCGACGTCGTAGCCGACGAGCCCGCCGTTTTCGACGATGGCGGAAAACGACAGATCGCTCGCCAGTACGTCGACATCGTTGACGGGCGGGATCGCGAACGACACCTTGAACTTGCGTGGCAGGTAGGTATCACCGAACAGCGGCTCTTCCTCCGGCGCAGCCGCCGCTGCCCGTCCCAGCCAGATTTCGTCGTAGGCACCGCTCTGCCAGCGCAGATGCTCCGACACCCACACCGCTTGCGCGTACACTTCGGCATGCAATGCGGACTGCTGGGGATTCACGCTGCACACGACGTTGCGGTTGTCATCTCCGCAGGCGCCGCGCGTGTCCAGGCCCGTACGGTGAATTCCCTGCAGAAAATCACGCAGGGCCGGTTTCCGTATCCCGTGAACCTGCAGCGACTGCCGCGTGGTGATGCGCAACGTCCCGCCGCCGTACACGCTGTCGCCGTACGCGGCCGCGAGGTCGTCCAGCGCCAGCCACTGCCCGGCACGCAGAATGCCACCCGGCAATCGCAGCCGCACCATGAACTGGTAATCCGGTTCGAGCTTCTGCCGCCGGCGCTCGTCGCGCAGGTCGCGATTGTCCTGGCGATACACGCCGTGAAACTTCAGAAGCTGGTAATCGTCGTCGGATACGTTGCCGGTGATCGGATCCGCCAGCCCCTGCTCGATCGTGCCGCGCAGGTGGCGACTGTTCCGTTTGACGATTTCCACCGCGGAAGGCTTTGCTTCGCTCATGACATCGGCCTCAGTACACGTCGCGGCAGTAGCGGCCACCGCGTTTCAGATCGGAAAACCACTCGCCGGCCGCCTCATCGCCGCCCAGTTCGCTTGCCGCGATGCGCTGCAGCGCGCCGGATACGTCTTTCTCCATGGCGATGCCGCCGCACACGTACACATGCGCTCCGCCCTGTATCCAGTCGTAGATGTCGCCGCCCCTCTCGGCCAGCCTGTGCTGCACGTAGACCCGTTCCTGCTGATCCCGCGAGAAGGCGAGATCCAGCCGGGCGAGGCTGCCGTCGCGAAGCGCCTGCTGCCATTCCACCTGATACAGAAACTGCGAATGAAAGTGTTGCGCGCCGAAGAACAACCAGTTGCGGCCGCTGGCACCGGACTCCGCCCGCTCCTGAACAAAGGCGCGAAAAGGGGCAACGCCCGTTCCGGCCCCGATCATGATGACGTCCCGCGAGGCATCCTGCGGCAACCGGAAACGCGGATTCTCTTCCACGTACACGGGGACCGACGCCCCCTCGTCACTCTCGCGCAGATAGGTACTCGCGGCGCCGAGATGAGATGCGCCAAAACGTTCGTAGGCGACCCACGCGACCGTCAGATGGGCTTCATCGCCGAGGGTCGGACTCGAAGCAATCGAGTACAGCCGCGGAGTCAGTGGCCGCAGGGCGTCGACCCATTCGGCGGCGTCCCAGTCCGCCTGCCAGTTCCGCAGCAGGTCAATCGGCTGATGTGTTTCAAGAAAGCGTGCCAGATGCGCGCGATTGTCCGGCTCCAGCAGCTGCTTCAGAGCCCCGTCGCCGCTGCGCTGCGCATGGGCGACGAGCAGCGGTTTGGCGATCTGGGTGATTTCGCAATGCTTGGTCAGCCATTCGCGCAGCGGGCGCTCTTCGCTCTTTCTGGTCACGGACTCATCACCGTCCGCGGACAGGGCCTCCAGCATCGCATCGACCGTCGCCTGCGGATTGCGTGGCCACACGCCGAGGCAGTCTCCCGGTTCATAATGCAGCCCGCTGCCCTCGAGGGAGAGTTCGAGATGGCGCACCTCCCTGGCGGTACCGCGCCCGGTAATACGCTGGCTCTGCAGCACTTCCGCGGCAAACGGATTGTCTCGCCCGAACACCGTCTCGCGCCGCAAGGGCGTTACGCTCGCCACGTGTTGCACCGGCGCCTGCTCCGGCACGCTCTCGCGCAGTTTTTCAAGCGCGGTCTGCCACCACGGCTCGGCGACCGTTTCGATATCCAGATCGCAATCCGCACGATCGGCGATCCGATGCGCGCCCAGCTCCGCCAGCCGTTCGTCGAGCCGGCGCCCGGTGACGCAGAAATCCGGGTAGCTCGAATCCCCCAGGGCCAGCACGGCGTACTTGAGCGTCTCCAGTTTCGGCGCACGCTTGCTCATCACGAATTCCATGAAATCCAGCGCGTCGTCCGGGGGCTCGCCGTCTCCCTGCGTACTGATGATGACGAGAAGATGGGATTCCGATTTCAAACTGCGCGGCTTGTATTCGCCGATGCTCATCAGGTTGACGGCAAGCCCGGCTTCCCTTGACTGCCCGGCAATCTGTTCCGCCCAGCGGCGGGCGTTGCCGGTTTGTGTGCCGAACAGCACCGTTACCGTCGTACCCTGCCCGGCCGGTGCGGCCGGCAGGACTGCCGCATGCGCAGCCGCTCCGCTGCCCTGCGCCGCGAGCCCGGCCATATAACCGGACACCCATGAGAGCGACCGCGCATCCAGCCCATCGACCAGCTCACCGAGAAGACGGTGCTTGTGTACGGGCAATACTTCCGCCGGAACCGCCATGATTCGTGCCTGCCGTGAAATAAGGGCGATCCTAAGAGAGCGCGTGGCACATTAAAAGGAATAAGTATTTATTTTATTATTTCTATTACGCATAAGACACACGGAATACTTGTCGCGTACGGTGTGCCCGCAGCAGCGGTGCTCTCATGTGCCATCGTGAAATGGCGCCGGCAGGCACCGCCCACCGCGTCGCTTTATGTCAGATAACCGCCGGGTTACGTCAATTTCAGCGAAGAATCATCATGGATACTGAAGCACGGGGCGCAATTCGGGCGCACCGGTGATTCATCCCGGAGAGTGGATCACAAGCTTTCAGAGAGGAGTACCGGCATGTACCGACAACGATACCAAAAGCTCATCTCAGGCATCGTCTGCAGCCTGGCCATGTTCGGGCTGGCCATGATCGCGAGCACGACCGCCCGCGCCGCTGAGGATGCACCGACCATCCGTTTTGGCGTGCCTACCTGGGCCGGCGTGACCGTGCAGAGCCAGGTCGCGGCGGATCTGCTGGAGGCCATGGGCTACCGTACGCAGCAGGTGAGTGCCAGCCCCGCGTTCGCGCTCAATGGCCTCAAGACGGACGATCTGGACGTTTATCTCGGCGGCTGGATGCCGACCGAGAAGGACATGATCGATCCGCTGGTGAAGAAAAAGGAAGTCGTCGTGCTGGGCACCAATATCTCGGGCGCGCTGATGGGGCTCGCGGTGCCCAAGTACGTGTGGGATGCCGGCGTGCACACCGAAGCCGACCTGAACAAGTTTGCCGACCGCTTCGACCACAAGATCTACGGCATCGAGGAAGGAACCGGATTCAATACGGCCATCAAGCAGGCAATCAAGGAAAATCGCGACAATCTCGGCGATTGGAAGCTGATTCCGTCCAGCACCAGCGCCATGCTGGCCCAGGTCCAGCGCTCGATCAGGCATGACGACTGGATCGTGTTTCTTGGCTGGGAGCCGCATTCGATGAACATCCTTTGGGACATCAAGTATCTGAAGGCGGTAGGGAAACCCAAGATCGCCGAGACACGCAGCGATGTGCTGACCGTGGTCAATCCGAAGCTGGTCGACGACCATCCGGCAGTGACGCGGTTTCTCAAACAGTTCCAGGTACCCAAGCGCACCATGTCCGGATGGATTCTGGAGTTCGCCAACAAGAAGCGCGCCCCGACCGACGTCGCGTCGAGCTGGATCGGATCTCACCTCGATCTGGTCGGCAAGTGGCTGCAGGGCGTGAAGGCACTGGACGGCAAACCGGCCATCGACGCCGTACGCGCCCGCTACGGCAGCTGAGCGATGCTTCCCGCGTCACGCGGGATTCCGATTTACGAGGCATGTTCCATGAACCGCGACGTCATCATCACCTGCGCCATTACCGGAGCCGGCGATACCGCCGGCAAGCATCCCGATCTTCCGGTCACCCCACGCCAAATCGCGGCGGCAGCGATCGATGCCGCCCGGGCCGGCGCAGCGATCGTCCATATCCACGTGCGCGATCCGGACAGTGGCGGTATCAGTCACGATACCGCCCTGTTCCGCGAGGTCGTCGAGCGCATCCGCGAGTCCGACACCGACGTGGTCATCAACCTGACCGCCGGCGGCGGCGGCGACTGGATTCCGAGCAACGATGATCCGCGCCGCGGCGGTCCCGGTACCGACATGCAGACGCCCGAGGAGCGCCACGCGCCCGTGGCCGAGCTGCTCCCGGAAATTTCAACCCTGGACTGTGGCAGTCTCAATTTTGGCGACATGGTCTACATCAGCCCGGCGCAATGGTTGCGGCGCCAGGCCGGCCTGATCCGGGAAAACGGCGTCAGACCCGAAATGGAGTGCTTCGATCTGGGCCACGTGCGCTTTGCGAAGCAGCTCATCCGCGAAGGCCTGATCGACGACCCGCCCTTGTTCCAGCTGTGCCTCGGCATTCCCTGGGGCGCGGAAGCCGACACCCGCAGCATGCTCGCAATGAGCGATCAACTGCCGGACGGTGCCCACTGGTCGGCGTTCGGCATCGGGCGCCTGCAGATGCCGATGGTCGCGCAGGCGGTTCTCCTGGGCGGCAACGTGCGAGTCGGCCTGGAAGACAACCTGTATCTCGACAAAGGCGTCTTCGCCTCGAACGCGCAATTGGTCGAACGGGCCGCCGGCATCGTCGCATCCCTGGGAGCGCGCGTGTCGACGCCGGCGGAGGCACGAACCCGCCTTGGCCTGCGTGCACCGGGCTGAAGCGCCATGCCTGCCTTCCCACCCGCATCCGCAATTCGGCGTGTCGCACTGGTCGGCACCGGCGTGATCGGCGCCGGATGGGCGGCGCGCTGGCTCGCCCATGGTCTGGATGTCGTCGCAACCGATCCGGCCGCCGGCGCCGAAGGACAGCTGCGCAAAGCCATTGCCGCAGCTTGTCCGGCACTGCAGAGCCAGGGTTTCGATATGGCGGACTGGCCGCGGCGGCTGCACTTCGTGACGGATCTGGAGACCGCCGTCGCCGGTGCCGATCTCGTTCAGGAGAGTGCTCCCGAGCGCGAGGATCTCAAGCACACCCTGCTGGCACGGGTCGATGCCGCCGCAGGGCCGAACGTGCTCATCGCGTCGAGTTCCTCGGGCCTGCTGCCAAGCCGTATCCAGGCCGCCTGCAGCCATCCCGAACGCGTGCTGATCGCGCATCCGTTCAATCCGGTGTACCTGCTGCCCCTGGTCGAGCTGGTTGCGGGCGTGCACACGGCGCCGGATGCGATCGCGGCGGCGGCTGCATTCTACCGCCGCAGCGGCATGCACCCGCTCGTCGTACGCAAGGAAATCGAAGGCTATATCGCCGACCGGCTGATGGAAGCCCTGTGGCGCGAGGCACTGCACCTGGTCAACGACGACATCGCCACGACCGAAGAGGTGGACGCGGCGATCACTTACGGCGCCGGACTGCGCTGGGCGCTCATGGGTACCTTCCTGACGTTTCATCTCGCCGGCGGTGACGCCGGCATGCGCCACATGCTGGAACAGTTCGGCCCGGCGCTGGAGCTGCCATGGACCCACACCCGCGCACCGGCGCTGACGGATGAACTGATCGAACGGATCGTCACCGGCTGCGAGCAGCAGGCGGACGGGCGCAGCATCTCCGACCTCGCGCAGCGGCGCGACGCGTTTCTGGTCCGGCTGTTGTCGCTGGTGAGCGAATACTGGCCGGAAAACGAGGGGCTCGACGCAGGGATCCAGGCGTCCGCGCCGTAGAAACGAAAAGGACCGCGGCGCAGACCCCTGGCCCCACCCGCTGCCATACCGCGGAAACACGTTTTTGCCCTGGCGCGGGACGCGGGCGTCGAACTTGACGGAAGGAGTACCGATGAACTTCGGACTGACCAGCGAACAGCAAATGGTGGTCGATACCGTGCGCACGTTCGTGCGCAACGAGCTCTATCCGCACGAAGCCGAGGTCGAGCGCCAGGGGCAGGTACCGAAGGCGCTGGGGGAAGCCATCAAGGCGAAGGTCCAGGCGCTTGGATTCTACGCACCCAACATGCCCGCAGAAGTGGGCGGCGGCGGACTCGATCACGTCACCCTGACCCTGCTCGAGCGGGAACTCGGACCCGCATCCATGGCGCTGACGCACTACTGGGGCCGCCCGCAGAACATCCTCATGGCCTGCCGCGGCGAACAGCGCGAGAAATACCTGCTTCCGGCGGTGCGCGGCGAGAAGACGGACGCACTGGCGATGACCGAGCCGGACGCCGGCTCCGATGTGCGTTCGATGCAATGCTGGGCCCGGCGCCGCGGGGGAGACTGGGTCGTCAACGGGACCAAGCACTTCATTTCCGGTGTCGAGCACGCGGATTTCATGGTGGTCTTCGTCGCCACCGGCGAGGAGCAGACAGCCAGAGGCGTAAAAAGGAAAATCACCTGCTTCGTCGTCGACCGCGATACGCCGGGACTGGAGATCCGGCCGGGCTACCGTTCCGTCTCGCACCGGGGCTACCCCAACCACGTCCTGAGCTTTCAGGACTGCCGCCTCCCGGACGAGCAGGTTCTGGGCGAAGCCGACAACGGCCTGGCCATGATGAATCAATGGCTGTACGCAAGCCGGCTCACCGTCGCCGCCATGTGCGTCGGGCGCGCCCGGCGGGTGTTCGACTACGCATCGCGCTGGGCGGCGGAGCGCAGGCAGTTCGGACAGCCCATCGGCCGATTCCAGGGTGTCGGTTTCAAGCTCGCCGACATGATCACCGAAATCGACGCTGCCGATTTGTTGACGCTGGCAGCGGCCTGGCGGCTGGACCAGGGTCTGGAGGCGAACCGCGAGATCGCATCGGCCAAGGTTTTCGCCACGGAAATGCTCGCGCGGGCGACCGATGAGGCCATCCAGATTCACGGCGGAATGGGCCTGATGGACGATCTGCCCCTGGAGCGCTTCTGGCGCGACGCGCGGGTGGAACGCATCTGGGACGGAACGTCCGAGATCCAGCGCCATATCATCAGCCGCGACATTCTCCGCCGCCTCGGGGCCTGAAGGGTGACCACGCGCCTCGACCGGCTGCTGCGCCCCCGGCACCTCGCGGTCGTTGGCGGAGCCGCGGCGGCAGCCGTCATCCGGCAGTGCGACAGGATCGGATACAGCGGCGACATCTGGCCCGTTCACCCATCGCGGGACCGGCTCGCCGGACGCCCGTGCTATCGAACGGTGTCGGAGCTGCCCGGCGTGCCCGATGCGGTGTTCATCGGCGTCAACCGCCGGGCCACGATCGATCTGGTGCGCGAACTGGCCGCTCTGGGCGCCGGCGGCGCGGTGGCCTACGCTTCCGGATTCAAGGAAACGGAGGACGGCGCAGCGCTGCAGGCTGCGCTGACCGAGGGCGCGGGCCCGATGCCCGTGCTCGGCCCGAATTGTTACGGATTCATCAATTATCTCGATCGTGCCCTGCTATGGCCGGATCAGCACGGAGGTATTGCGGTCGAGCGCGGCGTCGCGCTCGTCACCCAGTCGTCCAACGTCGCCATCAGCATGACCATGCAGCAGCGGGGCCTGCCGATCGCGTACGTCGTGACCGCCGGCAACCAGGCACAAACGGGCCTCGCGGAAATCGCCGAAGCACTGGCGATGGACGATCGCGTGAGCGCAATAGGCCTTCACATCGAGGGTATCGGCGACACGCGCGCATTCGAGCGCATGGCCCGGACCGCCCGCGAGCGCGGCGTGCCGGTCGTTGCGCTCAGGGTCGGCCGCTCCGCCGAGGCCCGTGCCGCAGCCTTCACCCACACGGCGTCCATCACCGGTTCCCAGGCGGGCGCGGAAGCGTTTCTGCGCCGCATGGGGGTGCCGTGGCTGCGCACGATTCCGGAGTTTCTGGAAACGCTCAAGCTGCTACACGTCATCGGGCCGCTATCCGGCCGGGATATCTGTTCGCTGAGCTGTTCCGGCGGCGAGGCGACGCTCATGGCCGATGCGATCGCAGGCCGGCACCTGCGCTTTCGCCCGCTCTCCGACGACCAGCGGGCGCGCGTCCGGGCCACGCTGGGCGAACTCGTGACCGTCTCCAACCCGCTCGACTACCACACTTTCATCTGGGCACAGCGAGCGCCGATGGCACGCGCGTTTACGGCCATGCTCGACGGCCGCTTCGACCTGGCACTGCTCGTGCTCGACTTTCCGCGGCGCGACCGTTGCGCGGACGCGGATTGGGATGCGGCGGTCGCAGCGCTGAAGCACGCTGTCGCCGAAACCGGCGCCCCTGCCGCCGTGGTGTCGTCCCTGCCCGAGAACCTGCCGGAGACACGTGCCGGGGAGTTGATGAAGTTCGGCATCGCCCCGCTGTGCGGATTCGAAGAGGCGCTGGCGGCCGCCGAAGCGGCGGCATCGATTGGTGAAGCGTTCGCGACGACTCGTCCGGCGCCGATACTCCGGGTGCCGGATGCCAGTGCCAGGACGGCGCACGAAATCCTCTTCGAGGCAGCGGCGAAACGCGCGCTCGCCGAATTCGGCCTGGTCACGCCAGCCGGCAGGGTGGTCGCCGGGATCGACGATGCCGTTGCCGCGGCGGAGACGATCGGCTACCCGGTTGCGGTGAAGGTGACCGGCCAGGCTCATAAAACGGAAGGCGGCGGGGTGCGCCTGAACCTCGGCGACGCCGATGCCGTGCGTACCGCCGCGCGCGCACTCGGGGCAGGCGATTCCCCCCTGCTGGTCGAGCGCATGGTCGAGAACGCGGTCGCAGAGGTGGTCATCGGCGTCACACGGGATGCCCAGTTCGGGTTGCTGATGACGATCGGCGCTGGCGGCACCCTGGTCGAACTGCTCGACGACACTGCTTCGCTGCTGCTGCCAGCAACGGACGAAGAGCTGTGCGCGGCGCTGAAATCGCTGCGCATCGCCGCGCTGCTGGACGGTTATCGCAACCGTCCAGCCGCCGATGTCGCGGCAGCCGTAAGCGCAATCGGCGCGGTGGCCCGATACGCGCAGGCGCATGCCGAAACGCTGCAGGAGCTCGACGTGAATCCACTGATTTTGCGGCGGCGAGGGCACGGTGCCGTCGCGGCCGATGCATTGATCGTCAAGAGGAAGCAGGAATGAGTGATGCGCTGCGCATTCGCCGCGAAGGCGGCATTTTCGAGCTGACCCTGGATCGTCCCAAAGCCAACGCGATCAGCCTTGAAACCAGCCGCGAAATGGGCAGGGCCTTTCAGCGCTTCCGGGACGACCCGGAGCTGCGCGTCGCGATCGTCACCGGCGGCGGGGACCGGTTCTTTTCGGCGGGGTGGGATCTGAAGGAAGCCGCGGCGGGCGCCGCAGTGGACAGCGATTACGGCGTCGGCGGCTTCGCCGGCCTGCAGGAGCTGCGCGATCTCAACAAGCCGGTGATCGCCGCGGTCAACGGCATGGCCGTCGGCGGAGGCTTCGAGCTGGCGCTATCGGCGGATCTGATCCTGGCGTGCGATACCGCCACGTTCGCGCTGCCGGAAATCCGGGCCGGAACGCTCGCCGATGCGGCATCCGTGAAACTGCCGAAGCGCATCCCGTATCACGTCGCCATGGATCTGCTGTTGACCGGGCGCTGGATGGACGCCCGAGAAGCACAGAGATGGGGTATCGTGCGCGATGTCGTGCCTGCCGCCGAGCTGCTGCCGAAAGCCCGGGAACTGGCACGGCTGCTCGAAAATGGTCCGCCGCTGGTGTTCGCGGCCATCAAGGAAGTCACTCGTCGCGCGGAGGGCGTGGATTTCCAGACGATCATGAACCAGATCGCGCGCCGCCAGCTGCCGACGGTCGATCGGCTGTACGGCAGCGAAGACCAGCGCGAAGGTGCCCGCGCGTTCGCGGAAAAGCGCGATCCGGTGTGGCGCGGACGATGATCGGCGCCTGTTGACGTTTCATGCGTCACCGCGCCGTGGCCCGGAATCGCGCCGGGCTGCGCTGCAGGGCTTTCGCGGTGCCTATCCCAGCGCGCGCCGGTCCTCGCGCGGCGGCCGTCCGAAGCGCGCACGATAGGCGCGGGAAAAGCGTGCCGCCGAGCCAAACCCGCAGGCCAGCGCCACGGCAAGTACGCTCATGCTGGTCTGCTGCAGCAGCTGCCGCGCGCGATCCAGGCGCAGCTTGAGGTAGTAGCCAACGGGCGTATCGTGAACATGCGCGGCAAACAGGCGTTCAAGCTGGCGCAGCGACACGCCGCCCAGAGTCGCCAGGGCCTGCGCCGGCAGCGGCTCCTCGATGTGCCGTTCCATCGCCTCCATCACCTTGAGCAATTTGGCATTGTGGATACCCAGGCGCGCGCACGCGGTCATGCGCTGGTGGTCAGAGTGCCGACGGATGCGGTCGTGAATGAACTGTTCGGATACGGCGACCGCCAGCTGCTGGCCGTGGCGCCCGGCGATCCGGCGCAGCATCAGGTCCATCGCCGCGGTACCGCCGGCGCAGGTGAAGCGGTCGCGATCGATCTCGAACAGCTCGTCGGTAACCGTCATGCCCGGAAACACTTCGCTGAACGGCGACGCGCTTTCCCAGTGCAGGGTCACGC
>CAZYIP010000035.1:14672-22417 GCA_964646895.1 uncultured Salinisphaerales bacterium
ATGCCCGGAAACACTTCGCTGAACGGCGACGCGCTTTCCCAGTGCAGGGTCACGCGATAGCCATCCAGCAGACCGGCCGCTGCAAGCAGGTAGCAGCCGGTATCGATCGCGCCCAGGGTCACGCCCCGCCCCGCCAGCCGGCGCAACCACGACAACAGCGGCGCGCAGGCGTAGCGCTCGGGCTCGAAGCCGGAACAGACGATCAGGGAGGCCAGGCTCTCCGTCCCGGTCACGGGCGCCTCTGTCACCACGGTCATGCCGTTGCTCGCGGTAACGGGCTGGCCATCCTCGGAGAAGATGCGCCAGGCAAACAGCTCGCCGCCGAAGCGATTGGCCACACGCAGCGGTTCCACCGCGGACAGGAACGCCATCATCGAGAACTGCGGAACGAGGAGGAAACCGATCGTCTCCGGACCATCCCGCGCACGCGCCTCAGGCACGGCACCACCGCGCCGCCGGATCTCCACGCTTCACGATCCGCTGCGGGAACCTGTTCTTCACCGTGTCTTGCTCATGCTGCACTGATCACCGCCTGCGCAGTTTGCAAGGCTGCGTCCGGACATCGCCAGTGAGAGATTTCATGGACCGGGTCAAGCGGCTTGCACCGCGCTGCTCGATGTCCGGCTCCCCCTCTTCAAACCACGAACGGTGCCTTGAGTTGATCTTATCCGACGTTTTTATCATTTTATAGGGCAACACGGGTCGCACGACGGCGCGCCGGCGAACTGCCTGCACAGGATCGAGGGGATTGCATGCTGCACGTCCACCACAGCAATCGCATGGAGCGTCTGCGCGATCGCCTGATCGAGGTCACCGAGCGGCCTCTCGCCAATCCGCTGGCGCCGGAAACCATCGTGGTCCAGCATCTGGGCATGGGCCGCTGGCTGGCGCTGGCGCTCGCGCGCCATCACGGCATCGCCGCCAACCTGCACTTTCCGTTTCCGGCATCGTTCGTGTGGGAGATGTTCACCCGCACCCTGACGGACGTGCCCGACACCTCCGCCTTCGATCGCGACGTGCTGACCTGGCGGATCATGGCGCTGCTGGCGGACAGCCTGGAGCAGCCGGGCTTCGAGGCACCGCGCCACTATCTGGGCGGCGGCGACGCGCTCAAGCGCTATCAGCTCGCGCGGCGCATCGCCGATGTATTCGACCAGTACCTGGTCTACCGGCCCGACTGGATCGAAAACTGGGAGGCGGGCACGGAAAGCCACTGGCAGGCGCAACTGTGGCGCGCCGTCGTAACCGGCAGTGACGGTCAGCACCGCGCGAGCCTGCTGCGCCGCTTCATCGCCCGCTGCGACAGGGGCGAGATCGACCCGGCCTCCCTGCCCGAGCGCATCAGTGTATTCGGCATTTCGAGCCTGCCGCCCGCCTACCTGGAAACCTTCGCCCGGCTCGGCGAACTGGTCGAGGTACACCTGTTCGTCCTCAACCCGTGCGTCACGTACTGGGGCGACGTGATCGACGAGCGCGCACTGGCACGCCTGCGTGCGCGCTGGCGGCGCACGGGCCGGACGGACGCCAGCCAGTACTACGCACCCGGGCACCCGCTGCTCGCCTCGACCGGCCGGCTGCTGCGGGATTTTCTCGACCTCCTGCACGCCTGTCCGTGTGCGGACGATGACGCCTTCGAGCCGCCCGACCACGCCGACATGCTGGGCCTGCTCCAGGCCGACATGCTGATGCTGCAGGACCGTGCCGACGGGGTGGCCGGCGCGGAGCCCGTGCTGGAGATCGCCCCCGACGACGACTCCATCCAGATCCACGCCTGCCACACGCCGCTACGCGAAGTGCAGGTGCTGCACGACCGGCTGCTGGCGATGTTCGCGGCTGATCCCACCCTGCAGCCCCAGGACATCGTGGTGATGATGCCACGGGTGGAGGATTACGCGCCTTTCATCCACGCGGTGTTCGGCGCCGCGCCGGCGGAGCGCCGCATTCCGTGGTCGATCGCGGACCGCACGCTGGCGGCGACCCATCCGCTCGTGCAGGTGTTTCTGCGGCTGCTGGCGCTGCCGTCGAGCCGCTTTCAGGCCTCCGAGGTGCTGGGAATCCTGGAAGTCCCCGCGGTGCTGCGGTGCTTTCGGCTGGATGCGGCGGCATTCGAGCGCATCCGCGACTGGGTGGCCGGCGCCGGTATCCGCTGGGGGCTCGACGGTGCCACCCGTGCCCGTTCCGGACTGCCGGAGCTGGCTGACAATACCTGGCGCTTCGGTTTTTCGCGCCTGCTGCTCGGCTACGCCATGCCGGCGCCCGCAACGGGGCGCGAACGCCTGTTTCACGGCCATCTGCCTTACCCGGACATCGAAGGCAGCGAAGCCGTGTGGCTGGGGCAGTTGCAGAGCTTTCTCATCGCCCTGGACCACCACCGCCGCGCCCTCGGCACGGCCCACACGCCGGCCGACTGGGTAGCCGTGGTCAACGACCTGCTGAGCCTGTTTCAGCCCGCGGACGAATCCGAGACGCTGGCGTTGCAGAGCATTCGCGACGCGATCGGCGCCGTGGCCGAAAACGCTCGCCTGGCGGCCTTCGAGGAGCCACTGACGCTGGACGTGGTGCGCGAGGAGTTGCAGACACGGCTGACGGAGCCGCGCGGCGGGCATCGTTTCCTGACCGGCCGGGTGACCTTTTGCGCCATGATGCCCATGCGCAGCGTGCCCTTCCGCGTGGTCTGCCTGATCGGCATGAACGACGCCGATTTCCCGCGCCGGCAGATCCCGCTCGGCTTCGACCGCATGGCGCAGGCGCCGCGACCGGGCGACCGCTCGCGCCGTGGCGAGGACCGCATGCTGTTCCTGGAAGCCCTGTTGTCGGCACGGCAACGGCTCTACATCAGCCATGTGGGCCGTTCGGTGCGCGACAACACGCCCAAGCTGCCTTCGGTACTGGTGTCAGAACTGATGGACACGCTGGAGCGCGGCTTCCGCCATCCCGACCGGCCGCTGCGCGAGCATCTGCGCATCGAGCATCCGCTACAGCCTTTCAACGCCGCTTACTTCGGCACCGGCGATGCCCGGTTGTTCAGCTATGCCGACGAGTGGGAAGCCGGCGCCCGCGCGCTGCAGGGGGAGCCGGTGCAACCGCCCTTCGTCAGCACCCCCCTGCCCCCGCCGGAGGAAGCGCTGCGGCAGGTCTCCCTCGCGTCGCTGATCCGTTTTTTCAAAAACCCGGCGCGCGCATTCCTGCGCCAGCGCCTGGGCATCCATCTCGACCGGCCCGAGGACGCGATCGACGACGACGAAGCCTTCGCAATCGACGGTTTGCGCGCCTACGCCTGCAAGCAGCAGTTGCTGCGCCACCTGCTCGACGGCATCGGCAGCGATGACTGTTACCGGATAATGCGTGCCGCCGGCGACCTGCCGATGGGCCCGTTCGGCCGCCAGGTGTTCGACGGCTATCACGCCCTGGCCGAACCCATGATCGAGCGCCTGCAACCGTATCTCGACCAGCCGCAGGATGCGCTCGACATCGACCTGGGACTGGGCCGGTTTCGCCTCACCGGCAGCATCGGCGGACTCACCGCACACGGCCTGGTGCATTACCGCCTGACCCGGGTGAAGGCAGGGGATCGACTGGCGCTGTGGCTGACGCATCTGGCGCTGAATGCCGCCGCGGAGGCACAGCCGAGCCGCCATTTCGGCGAGGATACCGCGCTCACGCTGCGCCCGCTCGAAACCGGCGCGGCGCGCGAACAACTGCTGACCCTGCTCGAAGCGTGGTGGCGGGGCCTGCATGAACCCCTGCCGTTCTTCCCCGGCACCTCCCTCGCGTATGCGGGCAAGATTGCGAAGGGTCAGGATGCGGCCGCGGCGCTGGATTCCGCCGTGCGCGGGCGCTGGCTGCGCAACAACCATACAGACGGCGAAGCCGACGACGCCGATGTGCAGCTCGCCTTCCGCGGTGTCGATGCACTGGGCGCCGATTTCGACCATTGGGCCTGCACGCTGGCCCTGCCCCTGCTGGACGCCATCGACGGCGGGAGCCGAACCTGATGCAGCGGCTGGACCTCGCCACCTGCCCGCTGCACGGCACACGCCTCATCGAGGCCAGCGCCGGTACCGGCAAAACGTTCACCCTGACCGCGCTCTACCTGCGCCTGCTGCTGGAACGCGATATCGACGTCGATCATCTGCTGGTGGTCACGTTCACCGAAGCGGCCACCGAGGAGCTGCGCAGCCGCATTCGCAGCCGTCTGCGCGAGGCCGCGGCCGGATTCGAGAACGGCGCCAGCGACGATCCGGTGGTCGCAAGCCTGCTGGCGCGGCTCGACGACCATACGCGGCGCGCACAGCAGCTGCGCGACACGGTGACGCGGCTCGATGAAGCCGCGATCTTCACGATTCACGGCTTCTGCCGGCGCATGCTCACCGAGCATGCATTCGAAAGCGGCGCCCTGTTCGACACCGCGCTGACGACCGACGAGCAAACCTTGCAGCAAGCCGTCATCAGCGATTTCTGGCGCCGGCGCTTCTACGACGGCGACAGCGAACTGGCGGCCTGGGTGACCCGGCGCTGGGCAACGCCCGGCAAGCTTCTGGAGTCCCTCAAACCCTGGCTGCGCAACGCGGCGCCGCGCGTTCTGCCAGCGGCGGACCGGGCGCAGGTGGAAGCCGCGGAGGCTGCGGTCGCGACCTGTTTCACCGCCGCCCGCGCGTCATGGACGCGCGACCGCAAGGCCATCATCGACGCCATCAATGGCCTGGTCGCGGAAAAATCGCTGTCGCGGGCGCAAAAAGGCGGCTATCCCCCCGAGCGCGTAGCGGCGCTGGCCGCGCTGGCGGACGAGTATTTCGCCGCCGACACCGTGCCGTACACCGTCCCGACGGAGCTGCGCCTGCTGACGCCGGCAACGCTCGAAAGTGCGCTCACCAAGGCCGCGCACAAGGCGGAGACCGGCATACCGGCTTATCCGTTCTTCAGCGATTGCGAGACGCTGATCGAACGCTCGGCCGCACTGGACATCCTGCACGAGGTGGCGCTGCTCTGCGAGGCGGCCCGGTATCTGCAGGAAGCGCTGCAGAGCCGCAAGCGCGAAAGCCGGCAGTGGACCTTCAACGATCTGCTGGCGGATCTGGAACAGGCCCTGCACGGGCCGGGCGGCGCACGTCTGGCGAGCGCCATCCGCTCGCGCTTTCCGGCGGCGCTGGTGGACGAATTCCAGGACACCGACCCGCTTCAGTACCGGATCCTGAAAGCCATTTACGACGACGATCCGCAGTCCGGCGCGTGGTTCATGATCGGCGACCCCAAGCAGGCCATCTACGGCTTTCGCGGCGCCGACATCTTCACCTACATTCAGGCGCGCCGCGATACCGATCCGGCGGCGCATCTCACCCTGGATACCAACTGGCGTTCCGCCGCGGGCCTGGTAACGGCGGTGAACGCCCTGTTCGGCCGCATCCGCGCGCCGTTCATCTTCGACGAAGACATCCGGTTTCTGCCGGTGGAACCGAACCCGCGCGGGATCTCGTCGCCGCTCGCGGTCGACGACCGGCCGCCGGCGCCGCTGACCGTCTGGTTCGTCGAACAACAGCCCGAACGGCTGTACCGCGGCACCATCTCCCGAAAATGGGCACTGGAGAATGTCGCGCCCGCCTGCGCCGGCGAAATCGCCCGCCTGATCCGACTCGGCCGGGAGGGTCGCGCCCGCCTCGGCGACCAGCCGTTGCGCGCCGCCGACCTGGCGGTACTGGTGCGCAATCACGAGGAAGCCTCGACCATGCGCCGTGCGCTGGCGGCGGCCGGTGTCAACAGCGTGTACTTCAGCCGCGAGAGCGTGTTCGCCACCGAGGAAGCACTGGCGCTGGAACAGATTCTGGCCGCCGTCGCCGAACCGGGCGACGAACGCCGCCTGCGTGCGGCGCTGGCGTCCAACCTGGTGGGCGCCGATGCGCACGCGCTGGCCGCGCAGGCGGACGCGCCCGAATGGCTGGACTGGCTGACGCAGTTCCAGACCTATCACGAGCTGTGGACGAGCGCCGGCTTCATGACGTTTTTCCAGTGCTTCCTGCGCGAACAGAAGATACCCGCCCGTCTGCTGGGCCTGCCGCAGGGCGAGCGCCGCCTGACCGATCTCCTGCAACTCGCCGAACTCGCCCAGCGCGCCAGCGAAACCACCCCCGGCATGGACGCGCTGCTGCGCTGGCTGGGCGAGCATATTCGCTGTCCGGATGCGGCAGCCGACGAGCAGCAACTGCGCCTGGAGAGCGACGCGGGCCTGGTCAGGATCGTGACCGTCCACAAGAGCAAGGGCCTGGAATATCCCGTCGTGTTCTTGCCCTTCATCTGGGGTTCGCGCCCGCGCCAGGAGCGCAATGGCGACCGCCCGGCGATCGTGGACTTTCACGCACCGGCCGACCGCGCCTATACCCTCGACCTCGGCTCCGCCGAGCACGCCGCCCATCACGCCCTGAGCGAGCGCGAGCGCCTGGCCGAGGACCTGCGCCTGCTGTACGTGGCACTGACCCGCGCGCGCCACTGCTGCTACCTGGCCTGGGGACAGTTCCACCGTGCCGCCACCTCGGCACTGGGTCATCTGCTGCATCCCGCGGAGGACGGCGCCCCGATCGGTTCCGGCATGCAGAATCTGGACGATGGCGCCCTGCGCGCGCCGTGGGAGGCACTGAGCACCGCGACCCGCGGCGCCATCCGCGTGGACGATCTGCCCGCCAGCGAGCACCTCGACTCGCCGGCGGGCATGGCGCCGGAAGCCCTGTGCGCGCGGCGATTCGACGGGCAGGTGCCGCAGGGGTGGCGAATCGCCAGCTATTCCGGACTGGTGGCCGGCCGCGGCGCGTACGCACCGGAGACGCCGGATCACGACGCCGTGGATACAGCGGACGACACGCCCGCCCCCAGGGCCGAGCCGGCAGCGCCCTTTTCCAGCATCTTTCAGTTTCCGCGCGGCGCGCGTGCCGGTACTTTCATGCACGCGCTGCTGGAGCGGGTGGATTTTCCCGGTGCCGGCGGCGCCGAACTCGCCACGCTGGCGGAACACCTGCTCCAGCGCCATGGCTTCGACGTGCGCTGGCGCCCGGTGGTGACCGACATGGTAACGCGGGTGCTGGACACGCCCCTGGGCAGCGACGGGTCGCTGCGCGAGGTGCCTGCCGGGAAGCGGCGGGTGGAGATGGAATTCTATTTTCCCCTGGATGAAGTCACCCACACGGCGATCGATCGCTTCATTACCGCGCGCCGGGGAGAAAGCACCGGCGCGGGCCTCGGATTCGGAACCGTGGCCGGCATGATGAAGGGCTTCATCGACCTGATCTTCGAGCGCGACGGGCGTTACTTCATCATCGACTACAAGTCCAACCACCTGGGCGATCGTGCCGACGATTATCGGCACGACAGTCTCGTCCGTGCCATTCGCGGTCACCAGTACGATCTGCAGTACCTGATTTACACCGTGGCACTCCACCGCTACCTGTCGCGGCGCCTGCCGGGCTACGATTACACGCGCCACTTCGGTGGCGTCTACTATCTGTTTCTGCGCGGCATGGACGAGCGCGGTAATGGCGTTTTCCACGACTGCCCGGCGCCGGATGACATCGCCGCGCTCGACCGGATTTTCGATGGGGGATGACGTGATCGGTTGTTCGGCACCGCATTGGCAGCCGTGCGCGGAAGCGGCGCGAACCGCGATCGCCGGCGGCGGAAATGCGCGGACCGTTTTTTATCGCGGCTTGCGTGCATCAATCGCGACTGAAGTCGCTCCCACAATCACGGGCAGCCACGGACTT
>CAZYIP010000035.1:22517-25046 GCA_964646895.1 uncultured Salinisphaerales bacterium
GCGTGCATCAATCGCGACTGAAGTCGCTCCCACAATCACGGGCAGCCACGGACTTCGTGGGAGCGGCGCAAGCCGCGATGGCCCGGCAGCGGATAAGCCCCTGGTGCCTGACTCGGAACAGGAAATCTTCCATCGCGAACCATGCATTCCCGTCCCGGGGCGCGCAGCCTGATGGCCGGCATCCTGGAAGCGCTGGCGGCCCATGGCGCCCTGCGGGATCTGGACCTGCACTTCGCCCGCTTCATGGGCGACTGCGCGGACCGGCCCGGCGACGAATTGCGGCTGGCGGCGGCGCTGGTCAGCCGCGCAGCCGGCGACGGACATGTCTGCATCGCGCTCGACGAGCTGGCCGGAAAGGCATTGCCCGTCGATGGCGCCGTCGGCAAGGCTCCGGCACTCATGGCGCCCGCTGGCGAGGCCTGGCGGGCCGCCCTGCTCGGCAGCGGCGCCGTGGGCGATGCGACGGATGCCGAAGCCGATTGCTATCCGCTGGTGCTGGACCGCGCCGGCCGCTTGTACCTCGCCCGTTATTGGCGCTATGAATGCGATCTGGCCGCGAATCTCGGCGCCCGTTCGCAGGGCTTTTGCGACGGGGTGGATGACGCGCAGCTTGCCGCCGGACTCGACCGCCTGTTTCCCGCCCGCGACGGCGAGCCCGACTGGCAGCGCACCGCCGCCGCGCTGGCCGTGCTCAAGCGCCTGCTGGTGATTTCCGGCGGCCCCGGCACCGGGAAGACCACCACGGTCACCCGGCTGCTGGCCCTGCTGCTGGAACAATCGTCCACGCCACGCCTGCGTATCGCTCTGGCCGCACCAACCGGCAAGGCCGCGACCCGGCTGACGGAATCCATTCGCGCCGCCAAGGCTTCCCTGAACTGCAGGGCAGAGATCACCGACGCCATCCCCGAGGAGGCCGCGACCCTGCACCGGCTGCTGGGCTGGCGACCGCGCGGCTACCATCATCACGCCGCCAACCCGCTGCCGCTCGATCTGCTGGTGGTCGACGAAGCGTCCATGATCGATCTGCCGATGATGGCGCGGCTGGCCACGGCGCTGCCGGCCCATGCCCGCCTCATCCTGCTCGGCGACAAGGATCAGCTTGCCTCGGTCGAGGCCGGTAACGTGCTGGGCGATCTCTGTGGCGACGGGGATGCTCCGGCCTACTCGCCGGCGCTGTGCGCCCGGCTGCGCCTGCTGGCCGCATTTACCGAAGCGACCGAAACCAGGAGCGCGATCGCCGACAGCGTGGTACTGCTCACGAAGAGCTATCGCTTCGGCGCCGACAGCGGCATCGGCCGCCTCGCCCGCCGCGTGAACGCCGGCGACGGCCGCGGCGCGTTCGCGGTGCTGTCGCCCGAGCCGCCCGCCGACGTCGCCTGGCAGCCATTGTCGCAACCGGCGTTGCCGGATACCCTGCTGGACAGGCTGGTGAACCACTATCACGAATTCTTGCAGGCGCGCGACGTGGCCGCGGCACTGCGTGCATTCAACCGGTTTCGGGTACTGTGCGCCGTCAAGGGCGGACCGCTGGGCGTCAACGCGCTCAATCAGCAGATCGAGCGGGTGCTGGCCCGGGCCGGGCTCATCCGACCGGACCGGCGCTGGTACCACGGCCGGCCGATCATGGTCACCGCAAACGACTATGGCCTGCGCCTGTACAACGGCGACACCGGGCTGGTGTGGACCGATGCGGACGGGCAGCAAGGTGCTTTCTTCGCGACCGGCGAAGGCAGTCTGCGCCGGACTCACACCGGCCGTCTCAGCAATGTCGAAACCTGTTTTGCCACGACAGTGCACAAGAGCCAGGGATCGGAATTCGAAGAAGTGCTCATGGTGTTGCCCGGCGCCGACTCGCCGGTCATGACCCGCGAGCTGATCTACACCGGCCTCACCCGCGCCCGCCACAAGGTGACCCTGTGCGGCGACCGGTCGGTTTTCGAGGCGGTGACCCGGCGCGTGGCGCGGCGCTCGGGGCTGCGCGAGGCCTTGTGGGGAGTTGAAAATCCCGAGCATTATCGCGGCTGAAGCCGCTCCCACAAAGCGGCGCACCATGATTGTGGGAGCGGCTTCAGCCGCGATCGCTGTTCATGCACGCAACTCGTACTCAGCCAGCCGCACGCGAGCCGCCGCCCGGCCCTGGTACCGTGGGCGGCGTCCAGGCGTTGCGGATCGCCTGCCGGCCACGCTGCGGGAAGTCGGGAGAGAAACGCAGGCGCGCATGGCGCCCCGCGCCCTTGCACTCGATCTGGCCACGGCGGATGTCGTGCAGGCGTGCGATGTCGCCTACCGCCGCAACAAAGCGCTGCGGCGGGTGCCCCTGAACAACGTGCACGGTGCCGCCCTGCAGATCGAGCCGGTAGGCAAGGCGAAATCGGTCGAGCATGGCTACTTCCGCGATAACTGGCGTGCCACCATGATACCGTTCTATTGGCCCGGAGCCGATTGTGGATGAACGCGCAGCATGCGGGAGCGCATCTTCGGCCGCGATCGCGCCCCCGGCGCGTGTATCATTCACCGACAAGATCTTAG
>CAZYIP010000036.1:0-24917 GCA_964646895.1 uncultured Salinisphaerales bacterium
CGACACCGATGGTTTCAGCGAGCAGGGCGGCGATTCGGCGCTCGAAGTCCAGGGCCAGAGCCAGGCCATCGGCACCTCGCTGGTGGGGCTGCGGCTGGGCAGTGTGCTGAATGCCACCCGTGCCGCCACCGTGCGTGCGCGCGGGCTGATCGGCTGGCGCCACGTCTACGGCGACACGACGCCGGAGGCGAGGATGGCGTTGGCGGGTGGAGAGACCTTCGTCGTCGAAGGCGTGCCGCTGGCGCGCGATGCGCTGGCGATCGAAGCCGGGCTGGACGCTGACATCGGCGCCGGCTGGACGCTGGGTGCCTCGTATGTGGGGCAGTTCGGTGGCGGAGTGGAATCCAACGGCGTGAAGGCCAATCTGGCCTGGCATTTCTGAGGCATTTGGTATGAGATAGCTCATTCCGGTTAGCGCTTCGTAATGGCGACAGGTGAACGGATGGGCGAAAAGCGCGTGGGAATATTGCTGTTTGATGACGTGGAAGTTCTCGACTTTTGCGGGCCTTTCGAGGTTTTTTCGACGACGCGCCTTGACGAGGAAGCACGCTATCGAAGTGACTCGCCCTTCGAGGTTCTTTTGATTGCTGAAAGGGACGGTCCCATCCATACGAGAGGAGGGATGGAAGTCCAACCGCACCATTCGCTCAACACCTGCCCTCCCCTGGATATTCTTTTGATTCCCGGCGGTCTCGGAACGCGGAAGGAAACCGAAAACCCGGCAGTTCTCGACTGGATACGGCAGCGCGCCTCAACAGTAGAAACTCTTGCCTCCGTCTGCACCGGTGCCATGCTGCTGGGCAGGGCAGGCCTCCTGGAGGGTCGACGTGCCACGACTCACTGGCGCTCTCTCGACCGGATGCGTGAGTCTTTCCCGAACGTGCACGTCGACTATTCGAAGCATTTCATAAAAGACGGTAACGTGTACACTTCAGCGGGTATCTCCGCGGGTATCGACATGTCGTTAATGGTGGTTGCCGACTACTTTGGCGAAGATATCGCCAGGGCGACAGCCCGGAATATGGAGTATCCGTACCCCGAGAATGCGGAGCGTAGAATCCGGATATAGACCCGACAGGGCGCAGCAGCTGACCGGCCCCGCCATATGTCAACCGGGGGTGGCGGTGAAATCCCTGTCAACTGCCTCTCCCGGGCACAGGCGGCGTCGGGCCGCAGGTAACAGATGGAAGTCATAACGCTTCAGGTCAAGGTCAAGCCCAGAGCCAAGGTGTCAGAGCTTTCCCGCAACGCGGATGGCACCTGGATCGCCCGGCTGAAGGCGCCTCCGGTTGATGGAAAGGCGAACAGGGAACTGGTGGATCTCGTTGCAGAGGCATTCAAATGCAGGAAGGCCGCTGTAACCATCAAGGCTGGCGCCGCCGGACGGACAAAACTGGTCAGGATCGAGACGTCATCATGAATGTACTGCTGCCCGAAAAGGCACTGCACTGCGTTGCTCGCCGCGTATTGGCGATGTGAGAACCCATGGCGCTCCTCGCGCCCTGTTCCGGGTCTTTTCTGGCTGCTTCGCGCATGCCTTCGAGAAGGGCTTGAAGCGTCTGAAGGCAGTTTTGGTGCAGCGGCCTCGCCTGAGTTGTCGCCCGTACGATGTATGCACAGTGAATCGTTTGTGCTATATCAAGCACAAGGGCCTGATGCGGCGCTGCCGCGCTTTGGACGGCAACTGAACACGGCCTGAGGTGTAACCTGGAGCTGACCATGAGCGAGCGCAGTGTATCGCGCCAGCAGTGGCAGGATTACCCAAACAAACACCAGGCGCGAGCCGATTTGCTTGCGCATATCGTGCTGGTTCCGCTCTTCATTGCTGGCAACGTTGCTGTTGTTGTCGGCATCGTTGTTACAGTAGTCTCTCTTGCTTTGCAGGGCCGCAGGCACACAGTTGGGCTGCCTGGCAGCATCAGCTGCGTTCAGCGCTCTGATGATTTATCCCTGCGAACGCGCCGTGTGCCACTAAATTCAGACGCTCAGCGGTGAGCCTGGGCGTCGGGCGCCTGCAAATGGCGAAATGGATTTCTGCACTCATTTCCAGTTTTTCAGCTGGATCAATAAGGCAGGAACGATATCATGAGCAATGACCAGATGTACGAAGGAAGTTGTTTCTGTGGCGCGGTTCAATTGACCGTCAAGGGTGAGCCGGCCGCTATGGGCTATTGCCATTGCGAGTCGTGTCGGCACTGGTCCGCCGGACCGGTAAATGCTTTTACCTTGTGGAAGCCCGAGGCCGTGCAAATCGTCCACGGTGCCGATAACGTCGGTACATACAACAAGACACCTCAGAGCCATCGCAAGTGGTGCAAAATCTGCGGCGGTCACATTTTTACCGAACATCCATCAATAGGGTTAACAGATGTGTATGCCGCGGTCATCCCCACCTTTCCCTATAAGGCTGGCGTTCATGTGAATTATCAGGAAGCCGTGCTGCGCATCCATGACGGGATACCCAAGTTGAGGGATTTCCCTGCAGAAATGGGCGGTTCGGGCGAAAGCATTGCAGAATAGGGCGACCATCACCAATCCCCCATGTTTGTGCGGGACGCTGGTGTGTTGTGGAAAAGCCTGTGTCATGCGCTCCGAAATCATCCTGCGGGGCGCAGCCCCGTCGATCGAGCGGTTTGTTGAAGTTCCTGAAGCGCGTTCATTTCGGGATCTGCATGTTGCTGTTCAGGATGCAACGGGATGGCGGGCCGGGATGAGGCGGCCGATGGTGCTGATGCGTCACGCCGTGAAACAATGAGACGGAAGGTGGAGTCCAATCCCGTTAAATCGCAAGATGCGAAGCACGGCCAAACCATGTCGGAATGGAGAAGTGACATGAACACGCCAGCGAAGAACACGGTTTGCCTCTGGTACGATGGCAGCGCCGAAGACGCGGCCCGGTTTTACGCCGATACCTTCCCCGATTCGTCTGTCGGCGCAGTGCATCGCGCGCCGGGAGACTTTCCGTCAGGAAAGAAGGGGGACGTACTGACAGTGGAATTCACCGTGATGGGCGTCCCGTGCCTCGGACTCAACGGTGGGCCCGCGTTCACACACAACGAGGCGTTCTCGTTTCAGGTCGCAACCGCTGACCAGGCCGAAACGGACCGCTACTGGAACGCGATCGTTGACAACGGTGGTCAGGAAAGTGCGTGTGGCTGGTGCAAGGACAAATGGGGATTGTCCTGGCAGATAACGCCGATTGCCCTGACGAGAGCGATTGCTGATCCTGATCCCGCTACCGCCAGGCGCGCGTTCAATGCGATGATGCAGATGAGAAAAATCGACATCGCCACAATCGAGGCAGCGCGCCGCGGTTGAGGTGCGGCCAGGCCTTGCTTCGCGAGGCAGGCAGCCTGGCTGATGCGGGTGTACGCCGGGGCATCTGGCGCAGTTTGGACTCCGGCGGAAGGGCGCTCCTGGGGGGAGAGCCGATGCAAGACTACTGGAGCAATCGGCTGTTCAGGATCGGGGCGATCATCGCCCTGGTCGGATGGTCGCCACTTCTGGCCATCGTTCTTCTTGCATCAATCGGGCTGTGGCCTGACCCGGATCCAAATCCGATTGGTCCGGGGCTGCTGTTTTTCTTCTCGTTCTGGCCGGCAGTCATCTGTCTCGGCATCGGGATCTTCCAGGTGTGGCGGAGTCGCTGGTAGCGCAGATGCGGACTGGGTGACGCGCGATTTGATGCCGGTAAAATCGCTGCTGGAAGCATGAGTGGAGGGGTGGCCCTTAACGGGACACTGCCGGAGGCAGGGTGAACGGACGATGAACAAACGGATTCAGGACTCGGACAAAGAACGCGGCGCAGTGTCGGCGCCAGAGCTGCTCGTTGTTGTTGGAGTCCCTCCCGACGAGCGGGTTCGCTGTCAGGCGCCGGATTGCAATCGTCCGGTTTACCGTCGCATTCACGTTGTACGCGACGGTGGCCGAATCTCGGTCTATGGCTCCCGGTGCTTCGACAAGCTGTTTGCACGGTCGCCAGTGGCGTCTGCGTCGCCACGATATGGTCCGTCCGACGGGCGGCCCCTGAGCGATGAGGAGCGCCAACTCCTGATCCATAACACGGAGCGCCTCATTCAGCGGCTCGAGAGGGAGTACCAGGCGGAGGCCAGACGCCAGGCCGAGCTGGAGGCGGAACGGGCTGCGGCACGCCGGTCGGCATCCCGGCCGCCGCCACCATCGCGAAAGACCCCACCAGCGCCACCCGTTTCCCGGCAACCGGCGCAGCCAAGCACTGATGAACGGCACCACGCCGAGGCCAGGGCGAAAGAAATCGTTCGCGCCAGGCACAAGGTCGATCCCGACCGTCCGGGCTGGCGTGGTCTGGTGTGGTTGACGATGCAGGAGATTCTCTCGGACCGCGAACCTTGAACCTGCATCGGGAAAGCGTCGGTTGGCGGGCTGCGACTCAGGTACCGATCCGGGCCAGAACGAACCGTGCCGCCACGTAAATGATGGCCGCTATCAGAAACGTCAGTGCGTACCCGACAACGATAATCAGCGGCACGTTGCCGTTCTTGGCATAGCGGTTGCCGTCGCGGTTACGCTGCACGCCGAAGAGCGCTGCCACGCCATTGCATACCATCTGCCACAAGCTGGACAAGCGTTCACCGTTTCGACGTCGACGAATTGACATGGGTGCGCCCGAGAGCAAATTCAAAAGCCCATTGTAACCATTTGGGCGCGACTCCCTGAATCGTTCCGGAGCCGGGGACGAAATGCCGCAGGCCCGGCGTGGCGGGACCCCGGGGTTTTCGTTCGCCTTGGCCCCGGTTTGCTACCATAGGCTTGTTGTTTGGCGCTATCCGGCGCGCGCCCGCACGCCGTGATGACAGTAATTTTAAATAATTCCGAAGACAGAGGCGTTTCGATATGAGCGAACGTGTTCAGGTGGGCGATCTGCAGGTCGGTAAGCCATTGTATGATCTGGTCGCCGGGGAGATTGCGCCCGGTACCGGTATCGAGCCGGATGCTTTCTGGGCATCGCTGGCGAAGATCGTCGATGACCTCGGACCGAAAAACCAGGCGTTGCTGGACAAGCGCGCAGAACTCCAGACCCTGATCGACGGTTGGCACAGTGGGCGCGCCAATCAGCCGCACGATGCGGAAGCCTATCAGCAGTTCCTCCAGGAGATCGGCTACCTGCTGCCCCAGGGGGAGGACTTTCAGATCTCGACGGAGAATGTAGACGCGGAAATTCGCCAGATCGCCGGTCCCCAGCTCGTGGTACCGGTGAATAACGCGCGCTATGCCCTCAACGCCGCCAATGCGCGCTGGGGCAGCCTGTACGACGCGCTCTACGGCACCGACGTCATCGCGGAAGATGACGGCGCCGAAAAGGGTACCGCCTACAATCCCCGGCGTGGCGCGCGCGTCATGGCCTGGGCCGCCCGTTTTCTCGATGAAGCCGCGCCGCTGGCGCAGGGCAGCCATGGTGAGGCGACCCGCTATGCGCTGCGCGACGGCCAGGGCGGCCGCAAAACCCTGCAGGTCAGCCTCGCTGGCGGCGAGGAGACGACCCTCGCGAACCCGGAGCAGTTCGCCGGTTATGTCGGCGACGGCGCCGAGCCATCCTCGGTACTGCTGAGCAACCACGGCCTGCATGTGGAGATTCAGATCGACCGCAGCCATCCGATCGGCAAGGACAATGCCGCGGGCGTCAAGGATGTGGTGCTGGAATCCGCCATCACCACCATTCAGGACTGCGAGGATTCCATCACCGCAGTGGATGCCGAGGACAAGGCGCTGGTTTACCACAACTGGCTCGGGCTGATGAAGGGCGACCTGGAGGAATCCTTCGAGAAGGGCGGCAAGACCATGACCCGCCGCCTGCATGGAGACCGGGAATATACCGCGCCGGACGGGCGTGCATTCAGCCTGCCCGGCCGCAGCCTCATGCTGACGCGCAACGTCGGTCACCTGATGACCACCGACGCTGTGCTGGACAAGTCGGGCAACGAAATTCCGGAAGGCATACTGGACGCGATGGTGACCGTGCTCGCGGCCATGCACGACCTCAAGGGCAACGGCCGTTACCGCAACTCGCGCAGCGGCAGCGTCTACATCGTCAAGCCGAAAATGCACGGCCCGGATGAAGTCGCCTTTGCCTGCGAGCTGTTCGACCGCGTCGAGGACGCCCTCGGCCTGGAGCGCAACACGCTCAAGATCGGGGTAATGGACGAGGAGCGGCGCACGACCGTCAACCTCAAGGCGTGCATACACGCGGCCAGGGAGCGGCTGATCTTCATCAACACCGGATTCCTCGATCGCACCGGCGACGAGATCCACACCAGCATGGAAGCGGGCCCGATGGTGCGCAAGGGCGGGATGAAGGCGGAGCCCTGGATCCGCGCCTACGAGGACTGGAACGTGGACATCGGCCTCGCCACCGGCCTGCAGGGACGCGCCCAGATCGGCAAGGGCATGTGGGCGATGCCGGACAGGATGGCCGAGATGATGGAAGCCAAGATTGCGCATCCGCAAGCCGGCGCGAACACGGCGTGGGTGCCGTCGCCGACCGCCGCCACCCTGCATGCCGTGCATTACCACCGGGTCGACGTGGCTGCGCGCCAGGCTGAGCTTGCCGGACAGGTTCGTGCGAGCCTGGCCGATCTTCTCACCGTGCCCGTTCTGGGCGGGCGCAAGGTTTCCGGGGACGAGATTCAGCAGGAGCTGGACAACAACTGCCAGAGCATTCTTGGCTATGTGGTGCGCTGGGTCGATCAGGGCATCGGCTGTTCGAAGGTGCCGGACATCAACGATGTGGCCCTGATGGAAGACCGCGCGACCCTGCGCATTTCCAGTCAGCACATCGCCAACTGGCTGCGCCACGATATCTGCTCGGAGGCGCAGGTGCGCGAAACCCTGCGGCGCATGGCCAGGGTCGTGGACCAGCAAAACGCCGGGGATCCGAATTATCGCAACATGGCCCCCGACTACGATGACAGCATCGCCTTCCAGGCCGCCTGCGATCTGGTGTTCAAGGGCCGCGAGCAGCCCAGCGGCTACACCGAGCCGACCTTGCACGCGCGCCGGCGTGAGGTGAAAGCCCGCGGCAGGTAGCTGCCATTGCCCGGTCCCGCCGCATCAGGGCGGCGGGACCAGCGGTGGGCCTCTGTCAGCAGGCCCGGGAGGAGGAACAAGTCAGCCCGGCTCAGGCGGATGAATGCGATGAGCGGTCCTGCAGGCCCTGCGCGATCCGGCACGGCACCGCCGCCACGACCTGAATGCCGGTCGGAGTGACTTCGGCACGGTAAGCCAGTATCTCGACGCCGTCCGCCGCGGCGGCGCCCAGGGCGTCGGCAAAGGCCGGATCGATTTCGTGTGCCGGACGAAAGTACTCGCCGTCGGCCCGCTGCACCAGGAACACCACGACCGCGCGGTGGCCCTGCGCCACCATGTCGGTCAGTTCCCGCAGGTGCTTGCGTCCGCGGGTCGTGACCGCGTCGGGAAACATGAACGCGCCGGCGCCGTCCACCAGCGTGGTGTTCTTGACCTCCACATAGCAGCGCCCGCGCGTGCCCTCGAGCAGCAGGTCGATGCGGCTGTTGGCGCCGTAGCGCACCTCGCCGGTGATGTGTTCGTAGCCGTCCAGTTCGGTGATGGTGCCGGCCTCGATCGCCTCGCGCACCAGCGCGTTGGCACGCCCGGTATGGATGCCGATCCAGCAGTGCCCGTTGTGCACCATCTCCAGGGTGTACGGGAGCTTGCGCTTCGGGTTGTCGCTGTGGCTGAGAAGCACGGGCCAGCCCTCGCCCTGACACGCCTGCATGCTGCCGGGGTTGGGGCAATGGGCGGTGACGGTTTCGCCGCTGGCGAGCGTCACATCCACCAGAAAGCGTTTGTAGCGGCGGATCATCTGCGCGCGCAGCAGTGGCGGGTGAAAGTGCATCGTGTCAGTCGCTCCCCCCGCGCAGCAGTCGCCGCAGCGGCATTGACGTATCCTGATCGAACCAGTCCTCGATCAGGTGGAACGCCACCGACAGCGACGGTGGCAATGCAAAGGAGCCGTCACGCAGCCCGTCGCGGATGTCGGCACGGGCGAACCAGCGCGCCTGCTCCAGTTCGCCGTCGCGCAGTTGCACCGGCTGCGGTTGCGCCTCGGCGGTAAATCCGAGCATCAGCGAGGCGGGAAACGGCCACGGCTGCGACGAATGATAGTGCACCGCGTCCAGGTGCACGCCGGTTTCCTCGAATACCTCGCGTGCCACCGCCTCCTCCGCGCTCTCTCCCGGTTCGATGAAACCCGCGATGGTGGAGAAACGGCCCACGGCCCAGTGCGGCTGGCGTCCCAGCAACGCCCGCTGGCCGTCGGTGATGAGCACTATGATCGCCGGGTCGGTGCGGGGAAAATCCCGGCGGCCGCATTCGGGATTGGTGCATACGCGCACGTAGCCGCCCTCGGCGCTGTAGGTTTCCGCGCCGCAGCGCCCGCAGAAGCGGTGCCGCCGGTGCCAGTACACCATGCCGCGAGCCTGTCCCAGAATCGCCGCCTCGGCTGCCGGCAGCAGCAGCGCCGCCTCGCGCAAATCGTGAAATTCGGCATCCGGCGCCACGGCCGTCGCTGCATCGTGTTCGAGCGGCGAGATGTCGGCGGCAAAGTAGGCGATGCTGTCCCATTCTCCCAGGAACACGATGACGCTCGCCGCCGGCAACAGCCTGGCCACCTGTGCGCGCGTCAGCGTGTGCGCCGCGTGATCCCGCGTCAGCAGGCGCGAGCGCCACACCAGCACGAAGCGGCTCGCCGGGTCCGCCTCGCGCGCGGCGAGCCAGTCGGCATCGTGGCGGTGTTCGGCGGCCCGGTCCAGGGGAGCTCCGACAAATGAGTTGCGGCGGGAACGCGCGCTGTGATCCGGCAGGCCGGCAGCGCCATAGATATTCTCAACCATGGCGCACGACTGCGATCAGCAACAGCAGCCAGCCGACGATGAACGATACGCCTCCGAAGGGAGTAATCGCGCCCAGCCAGCGCGTCCCGGTCGTCGACAGCAGGTAGAGACTGCCGGAAAAAACGACGATGCCGACGCAAAACAGCGCGCCGGACCAGCCGAGCAGGGCGCGCTGGGGCCACATCAGTGCCAGCACGCCCACCACCAGCAAAGCGAACACATGGTAGAACTGATACTCCACGCCGGTACGGAAGACCGCCAGCATGTCCGATGACAGCCGCGCACGCAGCGAGTGCGTGGCGAACGCGCCCAGAATCACGCCGAGCAGCCCGAAACCGGCGCCCAATGCCAGAAACAGCTTTCCCATTACGGCCTCTTCATCGGCCTTCGCGGTGTGAGCCGATACCTTACCACCGCCGCGCGGGATTGGGCATGGTTGTGATTCAGGCGCTGCGGCCCGGTCCCAGTCCCAGTGCCTCGATGGACTGCTCGCGCATGACGAATTTCTGAATCTTGCCGGTGACCGTCATCGGAAAGGCATCCACGAAGCGGATATAGCGCGGGACCTTGTAGTGTGCGATCTCGCCGTGACAGAACGCGCGTATGTCATCCTCGCTCAGGGTGGCACCCTCGCTGAGCTTGATCCACGCGCACAGCTCCTCGCCGAAGCGCTCGTCCGGCACGCCCACCACCTGGACATCCTGGACCGCCTCGTGGCGATACAGAAACTCCTCGATCTCGCGCGGATAGATGTTTTCGCCACCGCGGATGACCATGTCCTTCATGCGCCCGACGATGTTGCAGTAGCCTTCCGCATCCAGCGTGGCCAGATCGCCGGTATGCATCCAGCCGGCGTCGTCGATGGCTTCGCGCGTGCGTTCCTCGTCGTTCCAGTAGCCGAGCATCACCGGATAGCCCCGGGTGCACAGCTCTCCGGGCGTGCCCACCGGTACGATACGGCCGTGCTCGTCCACCAGCTTGACCTCTACATGCGGATGAATGCGGCCCACGGTGGACACGCGACGATCCAGCGGTGCGTCGGTGCCGGACTGGAAGCTGACCGGACTGGTTTCGGTCATGCCGTAGCAAATGGTGATTTCGCTCAGATGCATGCGCTCGATGGCCTTGCGCATGACTTCCATCGGGCATGGCGAACCGGCCATGATGCCGGTGCGCAGCGTACTCAGATCGTAACGCCCGAACTCCGGGTGCGTCAGTTCGGCGATAAACATGGTGGGTACGCCGTGCAGCCCGGTGCAGCGCTCCTCCTGCACCGCTTCCAGCACGGCGAGCGGCTCGAATGCTTCCGAGGGGTAGACGATCGCCGCGCCATGGGTGATGCACGCCAGGTTGCCGAGCACCATGCCGAAACAGTGATAGAGCGGCACCGGAATGCATAACCGGTCGGCCTCGGTAAGGCGCATGGCCTCGCCGATGAAAAAGCCGTTGTTGAGGATGTTGTGGTGGGTCAGCGTGGCGCCCTTGGGGCTGCCCGTGGTACCGCTGGTGAACTGAATGTTGATCGGATCGTCGAATTGCAGCTCCGCCGCCAGCGTCAGCGCCTGCTCGCGATGGCGCGGCTCCGCCAGGCTCGCGATCTCGCCGAAGTTGTACATGCCCGGCGTCTTTTCCTCGCCCAGCCGGATCACCGTGCGCAAGGTCGGCACGTGTTCGGCATTCAGGTGGCCGGGGCGGCTGTCGGCCAGCTCCGGGGCAAGCGACTGCAGCATTTCCAGATAATTGCTGGTCTTGAAGGTGGAGTTGGTGATCAGCGCCTTGCAGCCCACCTTGTTCAGGGCGTATTCGAGTTCGGTCCGGCGGTAGGCGGGGTTGATATTCACCAGGATCAGGCCGACCCGCGCGGTCGCGAACTGGGTGACGACCCATTCCGCGTTGTTGTGCGACCAGATGCCGACGCGATCGCCCTGGTTCAGACCCAGCGCCAGCAATCCGGCGGCGACATCCTCCACCTGTTGCCTGAGTTCGCGATAGGTCCAGCGGATATTCTGGTGCCGCGAAATGAGCGCATCACGCTCGCCCCAGCGTTCGGCGGCTTCTTCGAAGAAAGCGCCCAGCGTCTTGCCGATCAGCGGTGTGGAGCTGGCGCCGTGGACGTAGCTTTGCGTAAGACCGGTCATCGACCTCTCCTCTACGGCTGCCATGTGTCTCTGTAATGGTTTTACTGCGTGGCGCAGCAAAGGTCAAAATGCGCGGCTCTACTTTGCGCCCATGCGAATGGCGCCGTCGAGGCGGATGACTTCGCCGTTGAGCATGGGATTCTCGATGATGTGGCGTACCAGCGCCGCGTATTCCGACGGCTCCCCGAGACGCGGCGGAAACGGGATCTGTTCCGCCAGGCTCGCCTGTACCTTCTCCGGCATGCCCGCGAGCATCGGTGTCTTGAAGATGCCGGGCGCGATGGTCATGACCCGAATGCCGTGGCGTGCCAGCTCCCGCGCCAGCGGCAGGGTCATCCCCGCGACGCCGGCCTTGGATGCGCCGTAGGCGGCCTGCCCGATCTGGCCATCGAAAGCGGCGACGGAGGCGGTGGCGATCAGCACGCCGCGCCCGCCGTCCTGGTCGGGGTCGTTGTCGGCCATGACCGCGGCGGCCTGGGTGACGAGGTTGAACGTACCCACCAGGTTGATATCCACGGTACGGCGAAAGCTGTCGAGCGGATGCGGGCCATCCCGGCCCAGCACCCTTGCGGCCGGCGCGATGCCGGCGCAGGCGATCGCGCCATGCAGGCCGCCAAACGTATCGCGCGCCAGCTGCGCGGCCGCTGTCATCTGCTGCGCGTCGCGTACGTCCACCAGCGCGAAACGCGCCTGCTCGCCCAGTGCATCGGCCGTAACCTGTCCGCTGTCGGCGGAGATGTCGGCGATGACGACACGCCCCCCTGCGGCCACGAGCATGCCCGCCGTGGCGGCACCCAGACCGGAACCGCCGCCGGTGACGAGAAAAGTGCGATCCTGAATTTCCATTCCCATGACTCCTTTGATTCCGTGCTCAAGCGCGACCCGTGCCGCGATGTCTGCCGGCCGGGCCGCCTGTCCCTTGCGAGCTTATACCCGCTCGATGGCCACTGCGGTGGCTTCACCGCCGCCGATGCACAGCGAGGCGACGCCGCGCTGCAGGTCGTACTTCTCCAGCGCATGCAGCAGTGTCACGATGATGCGCGCGCCGGACGCCCCGATCGGGTGGCCCAGGGCGCAGGCGCCGCCGTGGACGTTGACCTTGTCGTGCGGCAGGTCGAACTCGCGCATGGCGGCCATCGTCACCACCGCGAAGGCCTCGTTGATCTCGAACAAGTCCACATCCGCCGTCGTCCAGCCTGCCTTGTGCAGGAGTTTTTCGATTGCCGCGACCGGGGCGGTCGTGAACCACGCCGGCGCCTGCGCATGCGTCGCATGCGCGCGAATCACCGCGCGTACCGGCAGCCCGAGGCGTTCCGCCTCGCTGCCGCGGGCGAGCAGCAGGGCCGCGGCGCCGTCGGATATCGAGCTGGAATTGGCCGCGGTGACGCTGCCATCGTCACGGAACGCAGGCTTGAGCTTGCGTACTTTCTCGGGGTCCGCGCGCCATGGCTGTTCGTCTCTCGCGATGACTGTCTCGCCATTGCGCGTCTTCACCGTCACCGGCACGATTTCGTGTTCGAAACTGCCGTCCTCGCCCGCGCGGCGTGCGCGCGCCAGCGATTCCAGCGCGTAATCGTCCTGGGCCTTGCGGGAGAATTCGTAATGCGCGGCGCAATCCTCGGCGAAGGTTCCCATCAGACGCCCGCTCTCGTAGGCATCCTCCAGTCCGTCGAGAAACATGTGGTCGAGCACCCGGCCATGGCCGAGGCGATAGCCGCCGCGTGCCTTGTCCAGCAGATAGGGCGCGTTGGACATGCTCTCCATGCCGCCGGCGACAATGGCGGCGCCGCTGCCGGCGCGCAACAGATCGTGCGCGATCATGACCGCCTTCATGCCCGAACCGCACACCTTGCTGATGCCGGTGCAGGGCACCGACTGCGGCAATCCGGCCGCGATCGCCGCCTGACGCGTTGGCGCCTGACCGATGCCGGCGGGCAGCACGTTGCCGAGCAGCACCTCGTCGATGCTGGCGCCGGCGGCTTCGTCGAGCACGGCGCGAATTGCGGCAGCGGCCAGCCCTGGTGCCGGCACGCTGGCCAGGGCACCCTGAAAGGCGCCCATCGGCGTGCGCCGGGCGGCGCTGATAACGATGGAGTCTGGATCATGCATGTTGTCGTCCTCTGGTGTGGCCCTGGTCGGGCAGGTCTTCCTTGGATCGCGGTGGTTTGACCGAAGCGGTGGGCGCTATACTGATGAGCGAGCATCGCCGGCGCCGGGCAACCCAGGCGACTGGTGTTACGGCGATACGACAATTCTAAATCCCGACCCATGGCAGGGGAAGCGCGGCTCTCGACGAGAGAGCGGGGACTTCGCCCGCCGTACAGTCCCTGATACATCCCTATGGACGGTAAATTCCGATGAGCCAAGCGCAAATTGCAGAGCAAATTCGCAGAACCCAAAAGGTCCCCCTGTTCATCGACGGCGAGTTCGTCGACGCGGCTGGAGATGACTGGATCGAACTCAACAACCCGGCCACCCAGGAGGTGATCGCGCAGGTGCCGGTGACCTCCAGCGAGGAGCTGGAGCGGGCGGTCGCCAGCGCGAAGGCGGCGTTCAGGACCTGGCGCGACGTGCCGCCGCCAGAGCGCGCGCGCTACCTGTTCAGGTATCAGGCGCTGCTCAAGGAGCATCAGGAAGAGATCGCCACGATGCTGGCGGAGGAAACCGGCAAGACTTTCGCCGATGCCATGGGCGACGTGTGGCGCGGGATCGAGGTGGTCGAATTCGCGTGCGGCATTCCCACCCTGATGATGGGCGAGACAGTGGTCAACGTGTCGCGCAACATCGATACCAACAGCTATATGCATCCCCTGGGCGTGTGTGCGGGCATCACGCCGTTCAATTTCCCGGCGATGATTCCGCTGTGGATGTTCCCGCTCGCCGTTGCCTGCGGCAATACGTTCGTGCTCAAGCCGTCGGAGCAGGATCCGATGACGCCGATCCGTCTCGCCGATCTGTTCGTTGAAGCCGGCTTCCCGAAGGGGGTGCTGCAGGTCATTCATGGCGACAAGCGCCAGGTGGACGCGCTGCTCGCGCACCCGGACATCAAGGCTGTGTCCTTCGTCGGCTCGGTACCGGTGGCGCAGTATGTCTATCGCACGGCCACCGACAACCTGAAGCGGGTACAGGCGCTCGCCGGCGCCAAGAATCACATGGTGGTGATGCCCGACGCCAACAAGGAGCATGTCATCTCCAGCCTGGTCGGCTCGTCGTGTGGCGCCGCCGGCCAGCGTTGCATGGCCATCTCGGTGGCGGTCTTCGTGGGCGAGCAGACGCGTGACTGGGTCGAGGACGTGAAAGCCGCCCTGCAGCAGATCCGCCCCGGCGCGCCGGGCGATGACAAGGCCGCCTACGGGCCGCTGATCAGCTGCAAGTCCCGCGATCGGGTGCGCGAAATCATCCAGGGTGCCGCCGCGGAAGGGGCCGATGTGCTGCTGGATGGCTCGCGCTATCCGGTCGAGGGCTACCCGGAGGGCAACTGGGTCGGTCCGACACTGTTCGACAATGTCACCACCGACATGCGCATCTACAAAGAGGAAATTTTCGGCCCGGCGCTGTGCGTGATGCACGTCGATTCGCTGGAACAGGCCATCGAGCTGATCAATGCCAGCCCGTACGGCAACGGCACCTCGATCTTCACCCGCTCCGGCGCCGCGGCGCGCAAGTTCCAGTACGAAACCGAAGTGGGCCAGGTCGGCATCAACCTGCCGATTCCGGTGCCGGCGCCGTATTTCTCGTTCACCGGCAGCAAGGGTTCGTTCTACGGCGACCTGCATGCCTACGGCAAGGAGGCGGTGCGCTTTTACACCCAGATGAAGACCGTCGTCGGCCGCTGGCCCGAGGGGGATATCGACAGCGGCCCCAACATGACCATTCACATGAAGTAAAGATGGAACCGATCCATGGATTTCGGATTGAACGATACCCAAGTCGCGCTGCAGGATGCAGCGCGCGAGTTCGCGGTCAATGAGCTGGCGCCCCACGCCGCCGAATGGGATGCCGAGGCCTTTTTCCCGAAGGCGGTGATCGCCCAGGCCGGTGCGCTGGGCTTCTGCGCGCTGTACACACCGGAGGCGCGCGGTGGTCTCGGCCTGACGCGCCTCGATGCTTCGCTGATCTTCGAGGAACTGGCGGCGGGCTGCACTTCGACCGCGGCGTTTCTCACCATTCACAACATGGCCACCTGGATGGTGGCGAGTTTCGGCACTGACGTGCTCGCCGGCGAATGGTGCCCGTATCTCACCACCGGCGAGCGTCTGGCGTCGTATTGCCTGACGGAACCGGGCGCCGGCTCCGATGCGGCTTCGCTGGCCAGCAGCGCCCGCCGCGATGGCGACACCTATGTGCTCAATGGCAGCAAGAGCTTTATCTCCGGTGCCGGCGCCACCGATCTGCTGGTGGTCATGGCTCGCAGCGGCGGCGAGGGCGCTGGCGGAATTTCCGCTTTCGCAGTGCCGGCGGACAGCGCGGGCATCGCCTACGGGCGCAAGGAACTGAAGATGGGCTGGAACAGCCAGCCCACCCGTTCCATCACCTTCGAAAACGTTCGCGTGCCGGTGACGCATCGCCTGGGGGCGGAAGGCGAGGGTTTTCGTATTGCGATGAAAGGGCTCGATGGCGGGCGCATCAACATTGCCACCTGCTCCGTCGGCACGGCGCAGGCGGCGCTCGATGCCGCCCGCCGCTATCTGCAGGAGCGGCGTCAGTTCGGGCGCGCCCTGGCGGAATTTCAGGCGCTTCAGTTCCGGCTTGCGGACATGGCGACGGAGCTGGTGGCGGCGCGCCAGATGGTACGCCTGGCAGCCTGGAAGCTCGATCACGGGGATTCCCAGGCCTCCGCCTACTGTGCCATGGCCAAGCGCTTCGCCACCGACCTGTGTTTCAATGTGTGCAACCAGGCGCTGCAGCTTCATGGTGGTTACGGTTACATTCGCGACTACCCGGTCGAGCGCCACGTGCGCGATGCGCGCGTGCATCAGATTCTGGAAGGAACCAACGAAATCATGCGCCTGATCATTGCCCGGCGGGTGCTGTCCGACGCGGACGGCCGCGCGATCCGATAACCGTTGCCGGCGCCGGGCATTTCCCGCCGCATCGACGGCACCGGGAGGCAAAATGGATGAAAACGTCACTTTCGAGGAAGTGCAGGCGGCGGATGGCTACAATGTAGCCTTCGCCATGCTCAATGCCGAGAAGTCGCTGAACGCGCTCAGCCAGGGCATGATCGATGCCCTCGTCGAGCGTCTGGCAGTGTGGCGCGAGCGCCCCGATATCGCCTGCGTGGTCATGCACAGCGCCGGGGACCGCGCGTTCTGCGCCGGCGGCGATGTGATCGGGCTGTACGATGCCATGACGGCAACGCTGACCGAAGGCGGGTCCGACCGTCCGGCCGAACGCTTCTTCGAGAGCGAGTACCGGCTCGACTACACGATCCACACCTATCCGAAACCGATCCTGTGCTGGGGCAACGGCACGGTGATGGGCGGTGGCCTCGGCGTCATGGCCGGTGCCAGCCACCGGGTGGTGACGGAAGGTTCGCTGATCGCCATGCCCGAGGTCACCATCGGGCTGTTTCCTGACGTGGGCGCCACCTGGTTTCTGAACCGCATGCCGGGGCGTACGGGCCTGTACCTGGCGCTGACCGGAACACCCCTGAATGCGGGCGACGCCCTGCTGTCCAGCCTGGCGGATTTCTTCATCCGCTCGGACAGCCGCGACCAGGTCTTCTCGGCGCTGACCTCGCTCGAATGGAGCGCCGATGCACGTACCAATCGGGGCGTTCTCTCCCATTGCCTGCGCGAGTTCGCGGACCAGTCGCGGGCGGCGTTGCCGGCCTCGGAAGTCCTCGCCCATCAGGAGACGATCGCGCGACTGACGGATGCCTGTACGGTGGAGGAGATCCAGGCGGCGGTCGAGCGGCATCAGCACAGCAGCGCCTGGATTCAGCGCGGTGCGCAAACCATGGCGCGTGCGGCACCGGTGTCACTGAGAGTCACGTTCGAGCAGTTGAGGGGCGGCCGTCATCTGTCGCTGAAGGAGGCCTTCATGCGCGAATTCTGCATGGCGGCCCAGTTTACCCGTCATCCCGACTTCGCCGAGGGAATTCGGGCGCTGCTCGTGGACAAGGATCACGAGCCCCGATGGACGCCGGCTCGGCTGGAGGAGGTGAGTGACGCCTACGTGGCCAGCCATTTCGTGCTGCCGGACGACTACAGGGAGCATCCGCTCAATAACTTGTAAGGAGACAGGGTCATGTCCGAGAAGATCGCGTTTATCGGCCTCGGCAACATGGGCGCGCCGATGGCGGCCAATCTGGTTGCCGCCGGTCACGAGCTGGTGGTTTTCGATCTGGTGGCGGATGCGGTGCGGCGGACGACGGAGCTGGGCGCGACCGCGGCCGACAGCGCCGCGTCGGCGGTCGCGAACGCCAGGGTCGTGATTTCCATGCTGCCGGCCGGCGAGCATGTGGTGGGACTGTATCTGGGCGAAGGCGGTGTCATGGCCGCCGCGGCCGACGGCGCCCTGCTGATCGATTGCAGCACCATCGATGCCGAGAGCGCGCGGCTGGTCGCGACCGCGGCGGCGGAGCGAGGCCTGGAAATGCTCGACGCGCCGGTTTCGGGCGGCACCGGCGGCGCACGGGCAGGCACACTCACATTTATCGTCGGCGGACCGGCGAGTGCGCTGGAGCGCGCCCGACCGCTGTTCGAGATCATGGGCAAAAACGTGTTTCATGCCGGCGGCCCGGGGGCCGGTCAGCTTGGCAAGATGTGCAACAACATGCTTTTGGGCGTGCTCATGACGGGTACGTCGGAGGCGATCAATCTGGGCGTCGCCAACGGGCTGGATCCGGCGGTGCTGTCCGAAATCATGCGCGCCAGCTCCGGCGGCAACTGGGCGCTGAACGTGTACAACCCGTATCCCGGCGTAATGGAAAACGCGCCCGCCTCCAATGGCTATCAGGGCGGCTTTGGCGTCGATCTGATGCTGAAGGATCTGGGTCTGGCGCTGGATGCGGCGGTCAAGTCCCGCGTCGCCACTCCGCTCGGTGCGCTCGCCCGCAGTCTGTATGCCGCTCACAGCGGCAAGGGAAGCGGCAAGCTGGATTTCTCCAGCATCATCCAGTTTCTCAAGCGTGACGATAACGGCCAGTAACACCGGCCGCATGCCGCAGTGTCACACCGGAAGTGCCGCCGGCCCCTTCAGGTGATCCACCACCACGTAGCTGCGCGTCTGCTGTACGTCGGGTAGCTGCGGTAACGATTCGTTCATGAAGCGCCGGTAGGCGGCCACGTGCGGCACCTGCAGCTTGAGCAGGTAATCGAATTCGCCGGCGATCATGTAGCATTCGGTAATCGCCGCCATCTTGCCCACGGTCTCCCGAAAGCGCTCGAACGCCGCCGTGGTGGTGTGATCCAGCTTCACCTCCACGAAAATGGACATCGGCAGTCCGATCTTCTCGGCGTCCACCAGCGCCACGTAGCCGGTGATGACCTTGTCCCGCTCCAGCCGCCGTACCCGTTCCATGCAGGGCGTGGTGCTCAGGTTCACCAGACGCGCCAGCTCCACGTTGGAAATGCGCCCGCGCGATTGCAGTATCTGCAAAATACGCTTGTCCGTGCGGTCCAGCCCCTTGTGCTCTCTTTTCGCCATGGTCTCTCGATCGCCCCTGACCGTTTTTATTTCTGTTAATGATAGGTAAAACAGTTAGAAAATCTACCATAGAACGTTTACCATAGTAAAAAAGCATGCATGACATAGGGAGACAGTCATGGCGGTATTCGAGCACGCATCGTTCGACGCGCACGAGCAGGTGGTGTTCTGCAGTGATCCGGAAGCCGGATTGCGGGCGATCATTGCGATTCACAATACCGCGCTGGGACCGGCGCTGGGCGGTTGTCGCATGTGGCCCTACGCCTCCGGCACGGAAGCATTGACCGACGTCCTGCGCCTGTCGCGCGGCATGAGCTACAAGTCGGCAATCTCGAACCTCGCTCTCGGTGGTGGCAAGTCGGTCATCATCGGCGATCCGCGGCGCGACAAGACAGACGCACTGCTGCGCGCGATGGGGCGCAGCATCGATCGCCTCGCCGGGCGCTACATCGGCGCGGAGGATTCCGGCACCTCGGTGCCGGATCTGCGTCTAATGGGTGAGGAAACCCGTTACGTGGCGGGCGTGGCGCAGCACCCGGGTTTCGCCGGTGGCGAGCCGGGGGATCCGTCGCCCGCAACCGCATACGGCGTATTCGCCGGGTTGCGCGCCGCCGTCGGTTTTGCTCTCGGGCGCGAGGATCTCGAAGGCGTCAAGGTGGCAATGCAGGGGCTTGGCAACGTCGGCATGCATCTGGCGCGTGCGCTGCGTGAGGCAGGTGCGCGGCTGTGGGTGACCGATATCGACTCGCAGCGGGTGCAGCGTGCCGCCGATGAACTGGACGCTGTGCCGGTGGCGACGGATGCCATTTTCGAGCAGCCGGTGGATGTGTTCGCGCCGTGCGCGCTGGGTGCGTCCATCAACCAGTCGACGCTGCCGCGCCTGCGTGCGCGGATCGTTGCCGGTTCCGCCAACAATCAGCTCGCCGACGAGCGGCGTGACGGCAGTGCCCTGCGCCGGCGCGGCATTCTTTACGCACCGGATTACGTCATCAACGCCGGCGGCATCATCGACATCTCTTACCACACTGGCGAATATGACCCCGAGCGGGCGCGTGCTCATGTGGAGAGCATCCACGCCACGCTCATGGAGATTTTTCAACGCGCGGAGCGCGAGGCGCTGCCAACTCATGTCGTTGCGGACCGGATGGCCGAAGAGCGCCTGTATGCCCGTCAGCTAAGCTAAGGAGGAGTCCCTATGGCTAGCAAGGCCCCAGCCCACAAACGCAAGCACAAGGTATCCAGCCCGGTAATCGAGCCGTTTACGGAAGAGCCGCTCGCGCTGATCGATGCCACCGGCAAATGGATTGCCCCTTTCGACCTCGACCTCGACGACGAAACGCTGCGGCGCATGTACGTCGACCTGCTCGCCGCCCGTTTGCTGGACGAGCGTCTGAATGTCCTGCTACGTACCGGCAAAATCAGTTTCGTCGCGCCCACCAGTGGCCACGAGGGCGCCCATATCGGCATCGCCCATGCCATGCGGCGCGGGCACGACTGGGTGTTCCCCTATTACCGCGACGCCGGACTGGCGCTGGCGCTCACGTCGATCGACGCGATTCTTGCCCAGTACATGGCGACGCGCGCGGATATCAACAAAGGCCGGCAGATGCCGTGCCATCCGGGATCCATGGAAGGCCGGATCTTCAACGTGTCATCCAGCATCGCCTCGCAGGTGCCGCCGGCAGTGGGCGCTGCGATGGCCAAGCGGATTCAGAAAAAGGACGAGGTGACGATCACCACCTTCGGCGATGGCGCGACCAGCGAGGGTGACTGGCATGCAGCCGTGAACCTCGCCGCGACACGGGCGGCGCCGGTCGTGTTCGTATGCGAGAACAACGGCTACGCCATCAGCGTCGAGCTGTCGGATCAGATGAAAAACCCCGACATCGCCGGCAAGGCGCGCGCCTATGGCATGCCCGGCTACCTGGTTGACGGCATGGATGTGCTGGCGGCCTACTATGTCATGCGCGAGGCGATCGAACGCGCGCGCGCCGGCGAGGGGCCGGCACTGGTGGAGATGCGTGTCTACCGCTACGGTCCGCATTCTTCGTCGGATGACGACTCCGTGTACCGCCCGCGCGAGGAAGTGGAGCGCTGGCGTCGTCGTGACCCGATCGATCGGTTTCGCCGCTTCCTGGAGCAGCGCGGTTTGTGGGACGAGGCCCGGGAGACGGCCGAACGGGCGCGTCTCAATGAAGAATTCGCTGCCGCCACGGCGCGGGTGGAAGCCGCGGGCACACCGCCGGCCGAATGGATGTTCGACGATGTTCTCGCGGAGCTTCCGTGGCACCTGGTCGAGCAGCGCGAACTGGTGCGTGGCGAGCTGGCGGCCGCGAAGTCGTGAACCGGGTCAACCTGATGCGGAGGGTGGCGAAATGGCTGTTGTAAGGGAGCTTCGGCCCTCACCCGGGGCGAAAAAGGATGCCGGCATGACGACGATGACGATGGTAAAGGCGATCGCCCGGACCCTGGACCAGGAGATGCAGCAGGACGAGAGCGTCGTGGTCCTGGGCGAGGATGTCGGCCGCCGCGGTGGCGTGTTTCTGGCCACCGAGGGGTTGTACGAAAAGTATGGCCGGGATCGGGTCATCGATACGCCGCTGGCCGAGGGCGCGATCGTCGGCGCCGCGGTCGGCATGGCATCCCAGGGCCTGCGCCCGGTCGCCGAGATCCAGTTCGCCGACTATGTCTATCCGGGACTGGAGCAGCTCGTGACCCAGGCGGCGAAGCTTCGCTACCGCTCGGGCGGACAGTTCAGCGCGCCGATGGTCGTGCGCATGCCCTCGGGCGGCGGGGTCAGGGGCGGGCATCACCACTCCCAGAGCCCGGAGGCGTTGTTCATTCATACCGGTGGCCTGAAAACGGTGATGGTGTCCACGCCCGTGGATGCGGCCGGTCTGCTGCGGGCCGCGATTCGCGACGATGACCCGGTTGTTTTCCTTGAACCCAAGCGTCTGTATCGTGCGGTCAAGGAGGCGGTTCCCGACGATCCGGACTTCGTCATTCCCATAGGCCAGGCGGTCGTGCGCCGCGAGGGCAGCGACATCACCCTCGTTTCCTATGGCGCCTGCATGGCGGAAACGCAGCAGGCGGCCGAGGAAATGGCCAAATCCGGCATCTCCGCCGAAGTGATCGATCTGCGCAGTCTCCTGCCCTGGGACCGGGACACGGTGCTGGAGTCGGTCGCCAAGACCGGACGCGTGCTGGTGATCAACGAAGCGCCGCGCGCCGCCGGCTTTGCCGCCGAGGTGGCGGCCACCATCGCCGAGCAGGTACTGGATCAGATGGACGCGCCGCCGCTGCGGGTTACCGGTTTCGACACACCGTATCCCTACGCTCAGGACAAGCTCTACCTGCCGTCGGCAACGCGTATACTGAACGCCGCCAAGAAAGTGCTGGATTACTAAAACTAGGGATATCAGGCAAGGGCAGCAGTATGCCGAAAGAAATCGTGTTGCCGGAGATCGCCGAATCGGTGGTCGAGGCGGAGGTTCTGGAGTGGCTGGTGGCGGAAGGGCAGGGGGTGGCGCTCGATCAGCCCCTGCTCGAAGTGGCGACCGACAAGGTGACCGTCGAGTTGCCCAGTCCCTATGCCGGTACGCTCGTGAAGCAACTCGTCAAGACCGGAGATACGGTGTCGGTGCATGCGCCGATCGCCATGATCGAGGAGGGCGAGCCTGTCGGCGAGCCCGCTGGAGAAAACGACGCGCCGGGTGATAGTGCGGAAGCCGATGCCGGCGATGATGCCGACGACGGCGAGAACCTGAGCCTGTTCAAGCCGGACAAGGCTCGGCAGGCGGTCACGAACCCGTTCGTGGAGGTCGTCGATCGGCGAAAGCACGGAGGGGCCTCCAGCGAAGCGGCGCAGCGGACTGCAGCCACCAATCGCTACGGCCGCGTGCTGGCCGTCCCTGCCGCACGGGTGCTGGCGCGCGAACTCGGCGTAGATGTGGCGCAAGTCGTGGGTTCGGGGCCCAACGGGCGGGTACGTCGTGAGGACGTACGCGCGTTCGCCAAAGCGCAGGCCTCTTCGCAGGTAACCACCCCCACGGAGCGGCGCCAGGCATTCGCACCGGACATGCTGCCGGAGCCGGTCGCCTATTCCACACCGCCCGGTTATGCCGAGCGCGAGCGGCGCGAGCCGCTGCGCGGCGTGCGCAGAACCATCGCCCGGCAGATGAGCGCATCGCACCTCTACGCCGTGCGTACCCTCGCGGTCGACGAGGCGGATCTGTCGCGGCTGGTGGATCTGCGCACCCGTCTCAAGGCGCGAGCCGAGAGCCGCGGCGTGCGCCTGAATTATCTGCCGTTCGTGTTCAAGGCGCTGGTGTGGGCGCTGCAGCAGTATCCGCAGCTCAACAGCAGCCTCGATGAACAAACCCGGGAAATCGTGCACAAGACCTATTACAACCTGGGTCTTGCGGTGGCCACGGAAGCGGGGCTGGTGGTGCCGGTCGTGCGTGACGTGGACAACCTCTCGATCCTGGAGATCGGGCGTGAGATCAACCGCCTCGCCGCCGGCGCGCGTGCCGGTGAACTGGCGCCGGAGGAGATGCGCGGCTCCAGTTTTTCGGTGACCAATATCGGTTCCATCGGCACCCTGTTCAGCTTCCCGATCATCAACGTGCCCGACGCCGCGATTCTCGGTGTGCACGCGATCAAGGAGCGCCCGGTTGCGGTGGACGGGCAGGTGGTGGTGCGCCCGATGATGTACCTGTCCCTGTCCTTCGATCACCGCCTGGTGGACGGCGCCGAGGCTGCGCGCTTCCTCAAGGAGGTGATCCGGTTGCTTGAAGATCCGGGCGAACTGCTGCTGGAAGCCGTATGAACGGCGAAGCCGGACGGCACGTATACGACGTCGTTGTCATCGGTACCGGCCCCGGCGGCTATCACGCCGCGATTCGCGCGGCGCAGCTGGGGCTCGACGTGCTGGCAGTGGAGGAAAACGCCGTTGGCGGTGTGTGCCTGAACGTCGGCTGCATTCCCACCAAGGCGTTGCTGCACGCCGCCGGGCAGATTCAGCATGCACGCGCGGCCGCCGAGTTCGGCCTCAAGTATCGCAAGCCGGAGATCGACCTGGGCCGCCTGGCGGCATGGCGCGATGGCATTGTGGAGCGGCTGACCCGTGGCGTTTCCGGCCTGCTGCGCAGCCGACAAATTCCCGTCCGCCGGGGTCGTGCCCGTTTTCGCGATTCGCATACGATAGAAATCGACGGCGAGCGCGTCGAGGCGAAGCATTTCATCATCGCGACCGGCTCCGCGCCTGCGAGCCTTGAAGGCTTCGAGGTCGACGGCGAGGCGATCGTCGATTCCTCGGGCGCCCTGCATCTGGAGCTTGGGGTGCCCAAGCGCTTTCTTGCGATCGGCGGAGGCGCCGTGGGGCTCGAGTTCGCGTCCATCATGAACCGGTTCGGCTCCCGGGTGACGGTAGCCGAGTTCATGCCCGGCATTCTCGCCGGCGGTGACCGCGAAATGGCCGGGCAGTACACCCGGATACTGGCGCGCCAGGGCCTGGATATCCGCACCGCCACGCGTGTGGCCGGCGTGGAGCGCCGTGCCGATGGCCTGCACGTCGCCCTGGAGCCAGTAGACGGCGGTGCCGGGGAAGATCTGGTGGTCGATCGCATCCTGGTAGCGGTCGGACGTCGTCCACGTTCCGAAGGGCTGGGTCTGGAAGCGGTCGGAGTCGAGTGTGACCGGCGCGGCTTCATCGGTGTCAATGAGCGCATGCAGACATCCGTCGCACACATTTATGCCATTGGCGATGTGGCGCGACCGCCCCTGCTGGCCCACAAGGCGATGAAGGAAGGGCTGGTGGCCGCGCGCAATGTCGCTGGTGGCGACGCCGCTTTCGATTACCAGATTGCCAACGTCGTCTATACCGAGCCGGAGTGGGCGTCGGTGGGGATGACGGAGGAAGACGCCCGTGAGCGTGGTATCGAAGTCAGTGTCGGTCGTTTCCCGCTATCCGCCTCCGGCCGCGCCATGACCCTGGCTGACACGGATGGCCTGATCAAGGTGGTCGGTGACGCGGAAAACGATCTGCTGCTGGGGGTTCACATCGTTGCTCCCAACGCGTCCGAGCTGATCGCCGAAGCCGCCCTGGCACTGGAAATGGCGGCAACGGTGACCGATCTCAAATGGACGGTTCACCCGCATCCGACCCTGTCCGAAGGCGTAATGGAAGCCGCCGAGCAGCTCTACGGCGAGGCCATCCATCTGCCGAAGTAGCGCGGCG
>CAZYIP010000037.1:0-24613 GCA_964646895.1 uncultured Salinisphaerales bacterium
CTAGCCTTGCTGCGACGATTTCTGCTCCAGCTTCTGAATGAGCGAGTCGAGGCCCTGCGAGCGGATGATCGACGCGTAGGTGCTGCGATAGTTGGTCACCAGGCTGATGCCTTCCACGGTAACGTCGTAGATTTTCCAGCCGTCACCGGTTTTGTGCACGCGATAGTTGATTGGCACCGGAGACGACAAATTGCCGCCGGAGGCGCGCGAACGCACCAGCACCTCGTCGCCGCTCTGCTCGCGCGCCGGCATCCACTCCAGATTTGCGTCGGCGTTCTCCAGTAGCGAGTTGCCGTAGGTGCGCTCCAGCAGCCCCTTGAACGCCGCCATGAACTGCTTGCGCTGATCCGGCGATGCCTGCCGCCAGTAGCGTCCGAGCACGAGCTGCGACATGTACTGGAAGTCGAAGTGCGGCAGCACGACCCGGTCCACCAGCTCGTGCAGCTTTTGCGGCTGCGTTTGATAAGTCTGCTTGTCCGCGCGGATCTCGCTGAGCAACTGGTTTGCGGTCTCCTTGACCATGGCGGCGGCGGCCTCGGCGCCATCGTTCGTCGCGGCAAATGCGGGTGTTGCGATGCCTGCGAAGACGATCAGGGCCAGGGCGGCTGTCAGTTGGACCAGTAACGGCTTCATGGCGGAACTCTCCCTTATTTGTCCTGCGTTTCCTGCGCTTTGTTGAACAGCACCTGGCCAATGATGCGTTCCAGAATCAGCGCCGACTGGGTGAATTTGATTCGGTCGCCGTTCGCCAGCGATTGCAGCGAACCGCCGGGCGTCAGCCCGATGTATTTTTCGCCCAGCAGCCCGGAGGTGAGGATGCTGGCGCTGCTGTCCTTGGGAATCTGGTCGTACTTTTGGTCGACCTTCATGGTGACTATTGCCTGAAAGCTTTTCTGATCATAACTGATTCCGGTCACGCGGCCGATGCCGACTCCGCCGATGCTCACTTTGGCGCCCGGCTTCAGGCCGCCAATATTCTCGAACGCGGCGGTGACGGAGTAGGTGGGGCCGCCCTCCAGACCCTGCAGGCTGCTGACGCGCAGGGTCAGCACGAAGATCGCGCCCACCCCCAGACAGACAAACAGGCCGACGACCAGTTCCAGCATTCGCGACTGGTTCACATCTACCCCCTGAACATCAATGCAGTCAAAACGAAATCCAGTGCCAGTACCGCGAGGGAAGCCATGACCACCGTGCGGGTGGTGGCGCGGCTGACGCCTTCCGAGGTCGGCTCGGCATGATAGCCCTGATAAACCGCGATCCAGCTGATTCCGATCCCGAAAATGAGGCTCTTGAACAGCCCGTTCAGAATATCGTTGTAAAAGCTCACGCCGTCGCGGACCTGCGACCAGTAGGCGCCGGGATCGACGCCAAGCAGATCGACGCCGATAAAATGTCCACCCGCCCAGCCGATTGCCATCAGATTGAATATGGCGGTCAGCAGGGGCATGGCGATGACACCGGCGACGAAGCGTGGGGCGATGATGCGACGCACCGGATCCACCGCCATCATTTCCATGCCGGCGAGCTGCTCGGTGGCTTTCATCAGCCCGATTTCCGCCGCCACCGACGAGCCGGCGCGGCCCGAGAACAGCAGTCCGGTCACCACCGGCCCCAGTTCACGCACCACGGACAGGGCCACCACCAGGCCAAGCGACTGCTCGGCTCCGAACTTGACCAGCGTGTTGTAGCCCTGCAGGGCGAGCACCATGCCGACGAAAGAGCCGGAAACCACGATGATGATCAGTGACAGGGCGCCGATGGCATAAAGCTGCTGAACCACCAGCCGCGGCCGGCGCGCCACCGCCGGCAGCGCCGCCAGGATCTTGAGCATGAAAAACTGCCCGCGTCCGATCCGCTGCAGAAAGTCGGCGATCAGCTCCAACCCCATACTCACGCGCCAGCACCGAGAAGGTCGCTGGCATAGGCCTTGGCTGGATAATGAAAGGGTACCGGCCCATCAGGCTCGCCATCGAGAAACTGGCGTGCCTGGGGCGAGTGGGTATCGCGCAGGCGTGCCGCGGGACCGTGTTCGAGGACACGCCCGCCGGAGATGATGTAGACGTAGTCGGCGATCGACAGAATCTCGGCCACGTCATGGGAAACCACGATCGAGGTCAGCCCGAGCACGTCGTTGAGGCGCCGGATCAGACGCATGAGCACGCCCATGGAAATCGGGTCCTGCCCGGTAAAGGGTTCGTCGTACATGATCATGTCCGGGTCCAGCGCGATCGCCCGCGCCAGCGCCACGCGCCGGGCCATGCCGCCGGAGAGTTGCTCGGGCATCAGGTGACGCGCGCCGCGCAGTCCGACCGCTTCCAGCTTCATCAGCACCAGGTCGCGAATCATGGATTCCGGCAGCCGGGTGTGTTCGCGCAACGGGAACGCGACGTTTTCGAACACGGAGTAATCGGTCAGCAGCGCGCCTTGCTGAAACAGCATGCCCATACGCTTGCGCAACTCGTACAGCGCGTCGCGTCCCAGGTTCGGGACGTTCTGGCCGTCGACCCGGATTTCGCCGGCGTCCGGGTGCCACTGGCCGCTGATCAGGCGCAGCAGAGTCGTTTTGCCGGAGCCGCTGGGGCCCATGATGGCGGTAATCTTTCCGCGCCGGATGTCGATGTCGACGCCGTCGTAGATGCGCCGCCGTCCGCGGCTGAAGCGAAGCCCGCGGGCCTCGACCATGAACTCGCCGTCGGCGTGTCCGGGTTTGCGGTGGTTGTTTCGCGGGCGATCAGCCGTCATGCCTCATGCCGGGAGCCTGTGAAAAAACTGCATTGTAAACCAAAAACTTTCGCGAGACCTGACGCCGGCGTTGCGCACTCCATCGGGAGCCGCGCAGGGCTGGTTTGCCGGTTCGCACTCCGCTAGTCCGGCGAGTGCCGGATTCGCGCCAGCCGCGTGCGGTCGATACGCGGACGGGCCTTGTCCGCCGGCCAGCCGAACGCATGAAACAGATGCGGGATCAGGCGGCTCCCGACTTCGTCCGGGTTGTCCGGGCCACCGAGATCGCTGATCTGGGTCATCTCCAGATCACGGTAACCACAGGGATTGATTCGCGAGAAGGGCGCGAGGTCCATGGCCACGTTGATCGCCACCCCGTGATAGCAGCACCCGCGCCGGATGCGCAGTCCGATCGAGGCGATCTTGCGGACCCCCACATAGACACCGGGCGCCTTGCGCTGCGCGTGTGCTTCGATCCTGAAGTCGGCAAGGCAGGCGATGACCGCCTGTTCCAGCGTGCTCACCAGGCGGCGCGGGCCCATTTCCACGCGGCTCAGATCCAGCAGTGGGTAGACGATGAGCTGACCGGGTCCGTGGTAGGTGACCTGACCACCACGATCGGTGGGAATCACCTCGGTGTCGCCCGGATCGAGAACGTGTTCGGGCTTGCCGGCCAGGCCCTGGGTGAACACGGGGGGGTGCTGCAGCAGCCATATCTCGTCGACCGTATCCGCGGTGCGCGCCTGGGTGAAAGCCTGCATGCCGCGCCAGGTGGGGAGATAGGGTTGTTCGCCCAGATCCAGCAGCCGCGGTGGTGCTGCGCTCATAAGGCCATGATGACCCGTTCATGGCCGGAAAGTGCGCGATAGACGGCGTCCAGCTGATCCTGGCTGCGCGCGCGAATGGTCACGGTCACCGCCGTGTAGCGTCCACCATGGCTGGCGCGCCGCTGCACGGCCTCGCAGTCGGCGGCGGGCACATGGGCCTGAACCAGCGACAGCACTTCCGCCTCGAAGTCCTGTGTGTCCTTGCCGATCGCCTTGATCGGGAAGCTGCACGGAAAGTCCATGTCACCAGTTCTTGATGTACAGTCGCGCCTCGTCCACCAGCCGCGTCCACCACCCGCCCAGCGGCACGGTCTTGAGCGCGTACAGGGGCACTTCGCGAACCACTTCGTCATCCAGCGAGATGCGCAGCGTACCGATCTGCTGCCCCTGTTCCACCGGGGCCATCAACTGGCTCTGCACAACCGCTTCCCGCTTGAGATCCTTCTGGCGACCGCGCGGCACGGTCACATACAATGTTTTTTGAACCCCGACCGGAACCGAATTCTCCGCGCCTTTCCACAGTGGTACGGCCTGAATCGTCTGGTCCGCGGCGTAAAGCTTGTCGGTTTCGAAAAAGCGGAAGCCGTAATTGAGCAGCGACTCGCTTGCGCTCAGGCGCGCGTTCTCGCTGGAGGCGCCCGTGACCACCGTAATCAGGCGCCGGCCCTCGCGCTTGGCGGACGCCACGAGGCAATAGCCCGCTGACTTGGTGTGACCTGTTTTCAGTCCGTCCACCGACTGGTCGCGCCACAGCAGGCCGTTCCGGTTTCTCTGGGTGATGCTGTTATAGGTATAGGATTTTTCCGCGAACAGTTCGTAGCGCTTCGGAAAGTCGCGGATGAGGGCGTGGGTCAGCTTTGCCAGGTCATGCGCGGTGGTGTAGTGATTGGGATCCGGCAGGCCGGTGGCGTTGACGAAGTGGGTGTGGGTCAGCCCCAGCTTGGCCGCGACCTGGTTCATGTAGGCGGCAAAGGTGCTCTCCGTGCCGGCGATGTACTCGGCCAGCGCGACGCTGGCGTCGTTGCCCGACTGGGTGGCGACGCCGTGCAGCAGTGCATCCACGGTGACCTTGGTGTTGGGCTCGATGAACATGCGCGAGCCGCCGGTCTTCCACGCCTTGGTGCTGATCGTGACTTCATCGCTGTCGCTGATCTTCCCGCGTTTCAGCTCCGCGAACGCGATGTAGATGGTCATCAGCTTCGTCAGGCTGGCCGGCTCGATGCGCTTGTCCGGCTCCTGGGCCGCGATGATCTGGCCACTGGCGAAATCCTGCAGCACGTAGCTTTCGACCTGCAGGTTGGGTGGCTTTGGTACCGGAATCGCCGCCAGTGAAGGCGCCGCGACGAAGAGCAGGCACACCAGGGCGAATAGCGTTTTCTTTGGATACGATAGCAACATGAGCTTCGCTTTATCGAGTGAGAGGTTATTTCACGCCGCGGGCCGTATGATAAACCTTATGGGCTGGCGGTTCCCGCCGGTACCGATGTAAATGGCACATTCAGTGCCCGCAGTCGTTGCCGGGCCGCATCCAGCGCGACCGGATCCTCGAATGGCCCAAGCCGGACGCGGTAGTAGGTGCCGCCGTCCGGCGGCGGCATGACGAATACCTGTGCCAGGCCCGCGCCGCGCAGATAGTCCGCGAGGGTGCGGGCATTTTCCTGATCGGTAAAGGCGCCCGCCTGCAGATAGCGGGTTTCGTCGGGCGCCTCGCTGGCAGACCTCGCCGGATCGCGGGTGTTGCCGGCCTGCCTGAGCACGGAGGTTGTGGCGTCGCCCACGGCGCCAGTTCCGTTGGCTGGGGAGTTCACCAAACCGCGGATTTCACCGGTTTCCCCGGCGGCATCGGTGGCCTCGCTGGTGGTGTAAGCCGCCGGTATGGTCTCTGCGGCGGAAGCGGCGCGCAGCGATGCGGGCGCGGCGCCGGGTGACGTGCTGGCGGTACGCAGCGAACCCGGTACGATCGCTTCGACCCGCACCGGCGCGGAGCCATGGTTGACGATGCCCAGCTTCCACGCCGCTGCGTACGACAGGTCGATGATGCGACCGTCGTGGAACGGACCGCGATCGTTGATCTTGACCACGACCTGGCGGTTGTTGCGCAGATTGGTGACGCGCACGAAGGTGGGTATCGGCAGGGTCTTGTGCGCGGCCGTCATCGCATACATGTCGTAGGGCTCACCGCTGGAGGTGGGCCGTCCCTGGAACTTGCGCCCGTACCAGGACGCGATGCCGGTGGCTATGTAGCCGCTCGCCGAATCGCGCACGTAGTAGGTTTTGCCGAACACGCTGTAGCTGGCCGGGTTGCCGCGCGAGCTTCGCGGCAGCGTTTGCGGCACCGCGTCGGGAATCTCCGCCAGGTCCGGATGAGGCCCGGTGGGGCCGCCGTCGCCGGAGGGCAGGCTGGAGCAGCCTGCAAGCGCCAGCATCGCGGCGAGCATGAGCGCCATGATGGCTGGCCAATGTTCGCTGGGCCGCGATGAGACTGCCGAGCCGCATATCTTTTGTGGGAGCGACTTCAGTCGCGATCGGGCCGCCGCAATCGCGACTGAAGCCGTTCCCACAATCGCGGATGGGCTCTTAGTCCGCATGGTGCTGATTCCGTCGTGCGGCGGCCTCGATCGCCTGGCTCAGCTGATACACGGCCATGGCGTATAACGGGCTGCGGTTGTAGGTGGTGATGACGTAGAAGTTGTGCATCGCGACCCAGTATTCGCTGGTGTCCGCGTCATCCAGAATCAGCAGGCCCACGGGCGTGTCCGGGGCCAGTCCGGCCATGCTGCGAATACCGGCGTGCTCCAGCTCGGCGGCAGTATACGATGTACTGCGATTGCTGGCCTTGGGCAGGTTCCCGCGTGGCCCGTCCAGTACCGCCGGAAATGCCACCGGCTTGTCTCGCGCCCAGCCGTTTTCCGCCAGATAGTTGGCCACGCTGCCGATCACATCCGCTGGCTGCTCCCACAGGTCGGTGCGTCCGTCCTTATTGAAATCAACGGCGTAGTGGCGGTAGCTGCTGGCGATGAACTGGGGCACGCCCATGGCCCCGGCGTAGGAACCGAGAACTTTTGTGGGATCGATGTGCGCCTCGCGACTGAGTATCAGAAACTGCTCCAGCTCGGAGCGGAAAAAATCCGCGCGCGGCGGGTAGTCGAAGGCCAGGGTGGCAAGCGCATCCAGCACCCGATAGGTGCCTATATGGCGACCGTAGCGCGTCTCCACGCCGATGATGGCGGTTATCAGCGCCGCGGGTACGCCGTAGCGGGCTTGTGCATCGTGCAGCACGTCCGCGTGGGCCGCGAGATACTTCGCGCCTTCCCCGATGCGATCCTGCTGGATGAAAATCTTGCGATAGCGGTACCAGGGCAGCGCTTCCGCCGGTCGCTTCATCGCCTTGACGATGGCGTCCTGGTAGCGGGCGTCGTCGAGCAGCTGGCGCACCTGGGCACGGGTGAAGTCGTGTTCCGCGACCAGCTTGTCGATCACCGGTTTTGCCTCGGGCCGGTCGGCATATCCGCTCCAGGCGGGGCCGGCAAGCGCGAGCCCCAGGCACGCCGCGCACAGCACGGACCAGCGCCAACCCCGTGACGGGGAAACGAAAACACGGCACAACAGACGGTACAGGGTCATGACGATAACAGCTTCCGGTGGGTCTGAATGGACATCAGCATGCCAATTGCCGCCAGCAACGTCACCATTGACGAGCCGCCATAGCTGATCAGGGGCAGCGGCACGCCCACGACCGGCAGGACACCGACCACCATGCCCACGTTGACGATCACGTAAACGGAGAAGGTAAGGCTCAGGCTGCCGGCCAGCAGGCGCTGGAAGGAATCCTGGCCACGGGTCGAGATCCACAAGCCGCGCAGCACGACAAAACCGTACAGCAGCAGCAGGAATATGCAGCCGAGCAGGCCGGCTTCCTCGGCATAGACGGCAAAGATGAAATCGGTCGTGCTCTCGGGCAGGAAGTCCAGTTGCGCCTGGGTACCGTTGAGCCAGCCCTTGCCGAATAGCCCGCCGGAGCCGATGGCGATCTTGCTCTGGGTAATGTGGTAGCCGGCGCCAAGCGGGTCGCGGCTGGGGTTGAGGAACGTCAGCACCCGGTCGCGCTGGTAATCGTGCATGCGCAGCCACACCAGCGGCGCGAGGGCGAGCAGGATGACCAGCAGGCCGAGGATGACGCGCCAGCGCAGCCCGGCGAGGTAAATGACGGTAGCGCCCGCGCAGCCGACCAGCAGCGCCGTGCCCAGGTCCGGTTGCTCGATGATCAGGCCCAGGGGTACCAGGATCAGCAGGAAAGCCACCAGCAACTCGCGCCAGCGCGGCGGGATCATGCGCTGGTGCAGGAATGCCGCGAGCACCATGGGCACCGCGGTCTTCATGATTTCCGACGGTTGAAAGCCGACCACGCCGAGATCGATCCAGCGTTGCGCACCCTGCGAAATCTCGCCGCGGATGAGCGTGATACCCAGCAGCACGGCGCCGAAGCCATACAGCCAGGGCGCGATGGTCTTGAACCACTCCGGCGGAATCTGCGCGACCAGCAGCATCACAATCAGTCCCAGGCCGATACGCTCGATCTGGTTGTACACCACGAGCAGGTTGCGGTCGCTGGCACTGTAGAGCACGAACAGGCCGAGCACGCAAACCAGCAGTATACCGGCGAGCAGGGGTGCGTCCAGATGAAAGCGGGCGAGCCAGTCGGTAATGGTGGTGACCGACGAGGCGTCGTCGCGGGACTGCAGGGCCTGGCGTTTCATGGCGCGGCCCTTTGCTCAGCGAAGTAGACATCCGCAACCTTCCGCGCGATGGGGGCGGCGACGGCGCCGCCGCCGCCCGCGTGCTCGACTATGACCGCGATCGCGATCTGCGGGTGTTCGACCGGCGCGAAGGCGACGAACAGCGCGTGGGTGCGGAACTTGCGCGGGATGTCGTCCTCGGTGGCGAATTCGCCCTCGTTGCGATCATTGCCGCGCACCTGGGACGTGCCCGTCTTGCCCGCCATGGTATAGGTCATGCCTTTGGAGATGTGATGCGCCGTGCCGTGCCGGTTTTGCACGACAGCCACCATCCCGTCGATCACGCGCTGCCAGTGGCTCGGGTCCTTGAATGTGATGGGCTTCATCGGCTCGGGCGCTATTTGCTTGATTTCACCGGTTATGTTGTCTTTGATCGCACGCGCGACGTGGGGGCGCATGCCATGTCCGTGTGTTGCGATGAGCGCCACCGCATGGGCAAGCTGCAGCGGCGTGGTGGTCATGTAGCCCTGGCCGATGCCCGTGTTCAGCGTCTCCCCGGGGTACCAGGGTTTGCCCCGGTGGGCGCGCTTCCATGCCGGCGAAGGCAGTATGCCGGGCTGCTCCCCGGGCATGTCAATCCCGGTCGGCTGCCCAAGCCCGAATCGTGACAGGAAGGCGTCCAGTTGTTCGATGCCGAGATCGTGCGCGACATCATAGAAATAAACGTCGCACGATTCCATGATCGCATCGCGCAGGGTGACGTGGCCGTGGCCACTGCGCTTCCAGTCGTGCCAGCGCCGCCTGGCGCCCGGCAGCTCGTAGTAGCCCGGGCAATAGCGCTCGTGAATGCTGCTGCCGTCGCCTGTTTCCAGCCCGGCCAGGGCAACCAGCGGCTTGATCGTGGAGCCGGGTGGATACTGCCCCCGCAGGGTGCGGTTGAACATGGGATGCAATGGATCGTCGAGCAGCGCGCTGAACGTTTTTTGCGAGATGCCTTCGACGAATGGCTGCGGGTTGTAGCTGGGTTCGCTCGCCAGCGCGAGGACTTCGCCGGTGTTGGTGTCGAGGACCACCACCGCGCCGGACTGGCCCTGCAACGCCTCGGCGGCCGCGCGTTGCAGGTTGACGTCGATGGTCAGATACAGCGTCTTGCCCGGCACCGAGTGCGTGGAGTCGAGCTGGCGCAGAACGCGCCCCTCGGCGTTGACCTCGGCGATTCTGGATCCGGGCATGCCGTGGAGCAGGTCCTCGTAGCTTTTTTCCACACCGACCTTGCCGATATGCCCGGTGCCGCGGTAGCGGCTCATGTCGATGTGCCGCAACTCGGCCTGGGTGATGGCCCCCACATAGCCCACCACCTGCGCCGTGAGCTTGCCGAGCGGGTAGTTGCGCGACAGCCCCGCGCGAATATCGACGCCGGGAAACCGCTGCCGGTTGACTTCGAATCGCGCCACCTCCTTCATGTCGAGCTGGAACTTGAGGGGCACCGGAGCGAATTTGGGGCTGTTTTTGAGGCGCTCCCGGAACGCGTCGATTTCCGGCTTGCTCAGGGCCACGAGCTGGGACAGGCGTGACAGTACGCCGTCCATGTCCTTGACCTGCTCCGGCACGATTTCCAGACGGTAGGATGGCACATTGTCTGCCAGCAGAACGCCGTTGCGATCGTAGATCAGGCCGCGCACCGGCGGCGCCGCCTGCACGCGCACGCGGTTGTTGTTGGAGCGCGTGGTGTAATAGTCGCCGCGCGCGAGCTGCAGGTAATAGAGCCGTCCGATCAGCAGGCCGATGACGGCGCAGAACGCGAGTGCCGCGATCACGAGACGCATCATGTACAGCGTGCGTTCGCTATGAGGATTCTTGATGGGCTCTGGAGTGAACATCATTCACTCCAGAGCCGGTCGAGAAAATTCAGGGCGGAGTACACCAGCGGCCAGAGCAGGGCGCTGCTGATTACCGGAGCCCAGCGCCACAGAGGCTCCACCGCGCGTCCGGTGGCGCCATCGATCCAGAACAGGACGAACTCGTAGAGCACGAATACCGGCAGCAGCGCGAGACTTTGCTGCCACAGGGGGAAGGTGCGCAGCAGTTCGTTCAGCTTGAGTACGAAAAAACTCGAAAGCAGCAATGCCAGCGCGTGCTGGCCCAGCACCGCGCCGGTCAGCGCATCCAGGAGCAGTCCGCTGACCCATGCCACGGTAACGCCCACGCGGCGCGGCAGGGTCATGTTCCAGTAGGCAACGACGATCAGCACCCAGGCCGGGCGTACCACCCCCAGCGACGGCGGCAGCGGAACCACCGTGAGCACCATCGCGGCGAGCAGACTGGTGATGACCGCCCAGCCCGGCAGCGCCGCGGCCATTCTCATGGATTGGAGGCCGTATCCGGTGTCCTGGCGGGCTCGTTCCCCGTGATGCGCGGTGTCTCCCCGGCCGACCGGGCCTTGTCGCGCCAGACCAGCAGCACTTCGCGTCCCTGGCGCAAGTGCGCAGCCGGGCGGGCCTGCACGTTGAGAAAGTATTCGCCCGGACGGTGATCGATTCGGGTGACGGTGGCGACCGGATAGCCCGGCGGGTAGCGGCCTCCGAGGCCCGATGACACCAGCAGATCACCGACCTTGAGATTGGCGTTGCGCGGCAGATAGGGCAGGCGCAGGCTGAAGCCGTCGCCGCTGCCCTGGGCGATGGTTTGCAGGCCGGTGCGGTTGATTTCCACCGGGATGCCATGATTGGGATCGGTAATGAGCAGGGCCATCGAGCTGGTCAGGCCGACTTCCGTCACCTGCCCCACGACGCCATAGGCATCGATCAGCGCCTGACCGCGGTATACGCCGTCGAGGCGGCCCTTGTCGAGCATGATGGACTGGCGGTACGGGTCGGGGCTGGCCGACAGCACGCCGGCAATCAGTACCCGGTGGTGAATCGTCTCCGACGAGCGCAGCAGCGCGCGGATGCGCTGGTTTTCCGCTTCCAGGGCGTCGAGCCGCTGTGCTTTCGCGCGCAGCAGCAGCATGCGCTGCTTGAGCGTGCGGTTTTCCTCCTCCAGCGAACTGCGGGACTGAAAGTATTCGCCCAGCGTGGATACCGCCGCCGGCAGTCCGGCCACGTACTGGATCGGCTCCGCCACCAGCAACAGCGTGCTGCGCAGCAGATCCAGATGATTGGCCCGCTGATCCATGAACATCAGGGTCAGCGACACCAGGGCGAGCACCAGCAGCTTCAGGCCCAGCGTATGGGTCTTCGAGAACAGGGGTTTTACATCGCCGTCGCCAAAATCTGCCACGTTCTTTTGGTCCAAATGGGCTGTTATTACCGGGCTGCCGTGCGCCCGGTGGCGCGCACCGTGCTTACCATATTCCGCCGTTGCCGCCCTGTGCAAGTATTACAGCGGCAGAAGTGTCGTTTTTTCGAGGTATTGCGACGCGATGCAGTTGTAAAACTTTCAGTCCAGCGCGAAGGCCTGCCCGCTCTTGCTGTCGATCATCTGCAGCAGCATGCCGCCGCCGCGTGCGACGCAGGTGAGGGGATTGTCGGCAATGATCACCGGCAGGCCCGTTTCCTCGCTGATGAGCTTGTCCAGGTCGGACAGCAATGCGCCGCCCCCGGTCAGCACGATGCCGCGCTCGGCCACGTCCGAGCCCAGCTCCGGCGGTGTTTTTTCCAGTGCCGTCTTGACTGCGCCGAGAATGCCGGAGAGCGGTTCCTGCAGCGCGTCCAGGATTTCGTTGCTGTTGAGTGTGAACGCGCGCGGCACGCCCGCCGACAGATGGCGGCCGACCACTTCGATTTCGCGCACTTCGTGGCCCGGATAGGCGGTACCGATTTCGTGCTTGATACGCTCGGCGGTGGCTTCGCCGATCAGCATGTTGTACTGGCGGCGCACGTAGGCGATGATCGCCTCGTCGAAGCGGTCGCCGCCGATGCGTACCGATTCCGCGTACACGATGCCGTTCAGCGAGATTACCGCCACTTCGGACGTGCCCCCGCCGATGTCGAGCACCATGGAGCCGCGCGCCTCGCCCACGGGGATGCCGGCGCCGATCGCGGCCGCGATCGGCTCCTCGACCAGATACACCCGGCGTGCGCCGGCATTGCTGGCGGATTCGCGAATCGCGCGCCGCTCCACCTGCGTGGAGCCGTAGGGTACGCACACCAGCACCCGGGTCATCGGCCGCAGCAGACGCCGCCGGTGCACCTTCTTGATGAAGTGCTGGAGCATCTTCTCTGTTACCATGAAGTCGGCGATGACGCCGTCCTTCAGCGGGCGGATGGTGGTGATGTTGCTGGGCGTGCGTCCGAGCATGCGCTTGGCATCCACGCCGACGGCGTCGATGCGCTTGGCGCCGCGAGCGTCGCTGCGGATGGCGACCACCGAGGGCTCGTTCAGGACGATGCCGCCTTCACGCACGAAGATCAGGGTATTCGCCGTACCCAGATCTATGGAGATGTCATTGACAAAAAATCTCCGAATGTTGTCGATCATCGTGCGTGGAATCCCCATTTGTTAGGGCCTGTCATCAATCATCCACGGGGCTCCGGCCTGGCGGGCGACGCCAAAATGCGGCCATCCGGCATTGCTCGTCGCGTGTTCGGAATGACCGAACGTCGCTCCTCGCGCCCTGGCTCGCCACATTTTGGGTGCCACGCGACCCCTTGGGTGATTGATGACAGGCCCTGAAGCCGGACAGAGCGCCAACTCTATCAATGGCGAGGGCTTTGGGCAAGCGATTAATTATGCTAATTTGGTACTCTTTTGGATTCGAAATAACTTCACCGCCCGGTAGGGATAAACATGGCTCTGGACGCAGATAAGGTCACCAGTGTGGCGCAGCTGGCGCGCCTCGACCTCGATCCCGACGATGTTGCGCACTACGCCCGCGAGCTGTCCGACATTCTGGCTGTCGCGGATCGCCTGCGCGCGGTGGATACGACCGCGGTCGCACCGATGGCGCATCCGCTGGATCTGGCCCAGCGCCTGCGCGCGGACGTGGTCACCGAGACCGATCAGCGTGACCGGCTCCAGCGCGGCGCGCCGCGGGTCGAGGGCGGCCTTTATCTGGTGCCACGGGTAATCGAGTAAACCGGCTGCCCTTGCAGGGCGTTCTTCTGGTTCGCGCCGCCAGGCGTCTTTCCACTCGGATGTAGAGTCGATGCACAGCAAGTCCCTCAAGGAGCTGATCGCCGCGCTGGAGCGCCGCGAGTTGACCAGTCGTGAGCTGACCCGGCATTTTCTCGACCGGATCCAGGCCCTGGATCCGGCTCTCAACAGCTTTATCACCGTCGACGCCGAGCATGCCCTGGCCGCGGCCGATGCCGCGGATCGTGCGCGCGAACAGGGCGGGCACGGAATGCTTGCCGGTTTGCCCATTGCTCACAAGGACATCTTCTGTACCCGCGATCTGAGGACGACCTGTGGCTCACGGATGCTGCAGGATTTCGTGCCGGCCTATGATGCCACCGCGGTCGCTGCGCTGGCGCGGCGCGGAATGGTGCTGGTGGGCAAGACCAACATGGACGAGTTCGCCATGGGGTCGAGCAACGAAACCAGTTATTTCGGTGCGGTATGCAATCCCTGGGATAGCGGACGCGTTCCCGGAGGCTCGTCCGGCGGCTCGGCCGCGGCCGTGGCGGCGGGCCTGGTGCCGGTGGCAAGCGGCACCGACACCGGCGGCTCCATTCGCCAGCCCGCGGCACTGACCGGCATCACCGGCATCAAACCCACCTACGGGCGGGTGTCCCGTTTCGGCCTGATCGCGTTTGCGTCGAGCCTCGATCAGGGCGGGTGCTTCGCGCGCTCGGCGGCGGATGCGGCTTTGGTGCTGGAGGCCATGTCCGGCTATGATCCGCTGGATTCCACCAGCGTGGAGCAGCCGGTACCGGACTATTCGGCGACCCTTGACGATTCCCTGGACGGTTTGCAGATCGGCTTGCCGGCAGAGTATTTCGCGGATGGCCTGGACGCCGGCACCCGCGCGGCGGTCGAGGAGGCGGTGCGGATGCTGGAGCGCTGCGGCGCGTGCATTCGCGAGATCAGCCTTCCCAATACTCCCCTGGCAGTGCCCACCTACTACGTGATCGCGCCGGCCGAGGCGTCCAGCAACCTGGCCCGCTACGACGGTGTGCGCTATGGCCATCGCTGCGAGAATCCCCGCGATCTGGAGGATCTGTACAAGCGTTCGCGCGGCGAGGGCTTCGGCCGTGAAGTGCAGCGCCGCATCATGATCGGCACCTATGCGTTGTCCGAGGGTTATTACGATGCCTATTACCTGCAGGCGCAAAAGGTGCGGCGCCTGATCAGCGACGATTTCCGGCGTGCGTTCGAGCAGGTGGATGTGATCGCCGGGCCCACCACCCAGGGGCCGGCATTCGCCCTCGGCGAGAAGGTGGACGATCCCGTATCCATGTATCTCAACGATATCTATACGATTCCGGCCAATCTCGCGGGCCTGCCGGCCATGTCGGTACCGGCCGGTTTCGTGGGCGGCCTGCCGGTGGGGATGCAGTTGATCGGCAATTATTTTCAGGAGGCGCGGCTGCTGAACGTCGCGCACCGTTTTCAGCAGGAGACCGACTGGCATATGCGGAGGCCGCCGGATTTCGAGTGATATTAGGTCGTGGTCGGGGAGAGCGGCAAGCTCCGGGCAGTGGTGGCATGCGCCAGGAGGGGACGCTTTCCCGGACACGCCGTGAATACGTCCCTGTAGGCTCGACGGCGACATCGATGTCGCCAACGGTCCGGGAAAGCGGCCCCCTTCCGGCGCTCGAAGCTAAAGTGCGCTCCGTGACCAGGACTCTGTTTTTCGTGTGTTTTCTTTGAGAAATTAACTGCGGTCAACCGAATTATGGAATGGGAACCCGTCATTGGCCTCGAGATTCACGTCCAGCTCTCCACCGTGAGCAAGATTTTTTCCGGTGCGGCCACGGCTTACGGAGCGGCCCCCAATACCCAGGCCTGCGCGGTGGATCTGGGCATGCCGGGCGTGCTGCCGGTTCTCAACGAGCGCGCGGTACGCATGGCGGTGCAGCTCGGGTTGGCGATCGACGCCGAGATCACCCCGCGTTCGGTGTTCGCGCGCAAGCATTACTTCTATCCGGATCTGCCCAAGGGCTACCAGATCAGTCAGTACGAGCTGCCGATCGTGGCCAACGGCCATCTTGACATCCAGCCTGACGACGATACCGTCAAGCGCATCGGCATCACCCGCGCGCACCTGGAAGAAGACGCCGGCAAATCCCTGCACGAGGACTTCACCGCGGCGACCGGCATCGATCTCAACCGCGCCGGAACGCCGCTGATCGAAATCGTCTCCGAGCCGGACATGCGCTCGGCGCGGGAGGCGGTGGCCTACATGAGGAAGCTGCACATGCTGGTGCGCTACCTCGAAATCTGCGACGGCAACATGCAGGAGGGGTCGTTCCGCTGCGACGCCAACGTCTCCGTGCGCCCGCGCGGCGAGAGCCGCTTCGGCACCCGCACCGAGACGAAAAACCTCAATTCCTTCCGTTTTGTGGAAAAGGCCATCGACTACGAGATCGAGCGCCAGATCGACGTGCTTGAATCCGGCGGCCGCGTCGTCCAGGAAACGCGCCTGTACGATCCCGAGCGCAACCAGACCCGGACCATGCGCACCAAGGAGGAGGCCAACGACTACCGCTACTTCCCGGATCCGGATCTGCTGCCCGTGGCGATCGAGCCCGCGTTCATCGAACAGGTGCGCGCCAGTTTGCCGGAGCTGCCGGATGCCAGGCGAGGCCGTTTCCGCGAGCAGTACGGGCTGTCCGATTACGATGCCGGGGTGCTTACCGCATCCACCGAACTGGCGGACTATTACGAGCAGGTGGTATCGGCGACCGAAGGCGATCCCAAACTGGCCGCCAACTGGGTGACTGGCGAATTGGCCGGCGCGCTCAACAAGGCGGGCATCGACATCGGTGCGGCACCGGTGGTGGCAGAGCGCCTGGCCGGGCTGCTGCGGCGCATCGAGGACAAGACCATCTCCGGCAAGATCGCCAAGGATGTGTTCGATGCGATGTGGGAAGAGGGCGCCGAGGCGGATGCGATTATCGAGGCACGCGGTCTGCGGCAGATTACCGATCCGGATGCCATTGCCGCGATTATCGATCGTGTCATTGCCGACAATCCCGGACAGGCGGAGCAGTATCGGGCCGGCAAGACGAAACTGCTCGGCTTTTTCGTCGGGCAGGTGATGAAGGCCTCGGGCGGCAAGGCCAACCCGGGCGAGGTCAACAAGCTTTTGAGGCAGAAGCTGGGTTGAGCGCAGGCGGCGATCCGCCGCCCGCTGGCAGGCCATTTGCTGGCCGGCTATAGTTTGGGTCGTGCAGGGAAGCGCTGATTCGATTGTCGACAGGCACTGATAATGTGCTCCTTCCTGTCGATGAGAAGCTGGGGACGTGGCTTTGGCGGGCGGCTGTTCGCCGAGCCTTCTCTGTGCCCCTGAACTGTTTACTTATCAATGGCTGGCGCTGTGCATCCGCCGGACGCTGAGATGCGTTCGAGACTCCGCGGTTGTTTGCCCTTGTCAGCCCATTGCGACGGGTCGATGTACGTCATGGGAAATGCCAATCCGATTCCTGCGATCGCGATTGCGCTCTTCACCGCGCTTTCGGCGCTGGTGTGGAGCTCGGCGGTCTTCGCCACGTCACCGCCGGCCGCGTGGATCGAATTTCAGGTCAAACCGGGGGACAGCCTGTCGCTGCTGTTCAGCCGCGCCGGTATCCCGGCCTCGGACTGGATGGCGGTTCTGAAGCTCGGCGAGGGCGTCGAGGGCTTGCGCCACCTGAGACCCGGCGATGAGCTGAGCCTGCGCAAAACCGCCGACGGGCGGCTGGCCGCACTGCGCTATCGCGCGCGTGGTGCATCGACCCTGCGGGTGCGCCGGGCGGGCAGCCGCTTCATGATCGATTCCGGCAGCACGGCACCGACGCCCTACCTGGTGCGCATCCGCGGGCAGGTGACCAGTACCCTGCTGGGAGCACTGCTGAAGGCGGGCGTGAGTTCGCGCGTCGCGTACGAGTTCATCGACATCTTCCGTCCGCGCTACGATCTGACGGACGTCAGCGGCGCCAGCTTCGCGTTCGTTTTCCACCGGTACTATAGCGGCCATCATTTCGTTCGCTCCGGCCCCATCATCGCAGCCGAACTCACTCTCGACGGCAACATGCTGACTGCGTTCCGCTATACCGACAATCACCAGCGCAGCGCGTACTACGACCGGACCGGCGTCGCGATCAAGCCGGCGATACTGCGTGCGCCGCTGACCTACACCGACGTCAGTTCACCGTTTTCCCACAGCCGCATGGATCCGATCGCGCATGTGCGCCGTCCGCATACCGGCGTCGATCTCGCCGCTCCCAAGGGTACGCCGATCGAAGCGGCGGCCGACGGGACGGTGACGTTCATCGGCCGCGCCAGCGGCTACGGAAAGCTCATCGTTCTCGATCACGCCGGGCCGTACTCCACCCGCTACGCGCACATGCACGGTTTCGCCGACGGGCTGCATACCGGGAGCCGTGTCCGGCGCGGGCAGGTCATCGGCTATGTGGGTGAAACCGGCGAGGCGACCGGGCCCCACCTGCACTTCGAAATCCGGGTGGATGGACGAGCGCAGGACCCGCTCGCCGTGGACCTCCCGGCGGCCAAACCGATCTCGCCGGCCGAGACGTATCTCTTCCGGCAGTTTGTCGGTCGGATGCTGGCGGAGCTGGGGCGCGGCCGCGAGCCTGAGCAGAGGCTGTTTGCCGGGGAATGGCATTTCGCTCCGCAGCACCGGAGCTGTCGTCCCTCGCCGAGCCTGCATCCGGTGATCACCTTCGCGCCCCTCGCCCGTATCGACAGCGCTTCCTGGCACAACCACGCCTGCGCACAATAGTGTGGGCAACGAGCCCCGATAGCGCCGGCCTTCAGGGACGGAAACCTGGGGCGGGGTTCTTCGTACCCGATTCGCTCCGAATCAATACTGCGTCTGTGCGTAGGTTTCGCCGGTCGCCCGACCATCCGATTCGGTATCGATGGTGACGGTGGTGCTGGTCTGAACGCGCAGCGGGTGGTCCGCAGACAGGTCGGTGATGCGCACGCGCACCGGCACGCGCTGGGTCACCTTGACCCAGTTGCCGGTCGCGTTTTCCGGCGGCAGCAGCGAGAACGCCGCACCGCTCGCCGCCGCGATACTCTCGACCACGCCGTGAAACGGATGGTCGGGATACATGTCGACATCGATGGTCGCCTTCTGCCCCGGCCGGATGCGTCCGAGGTCGGTTTCCTTGTAGTTGGCGTAGACCCAGTATTCGTCCGTGCACACCAGGGCAAACAGGGATCGTCCCTGCTCGACGACGTCGCCGGGGTTGAGTGACAACCGGGAGATGCGTCCATTGCACGGTGCGGTGATCGTGGTGTAGCCGAGGTTGAGGCGCGCCATGCGGAGATTGGCCTGGGCCTGGCGTATGGTCGCATTTTCCCCGCCGGCGGCGCCGAGCTTCATTCGCGCCTCGCTCAGTCGCGCCTTGGCCAGCGCGAGTGCGGCATGCGCGCCCTTGAGCGCGGCATTGGCGTCGTCGACCTCCGCCTGTGAAACCGACTTGTGGGCGCGCAGGCTGCGCAGCCGCTGGTAGCGCAGCTTCGCATTGTTGAGCGCGGCGTTGGCTTTGTCCACCTGGGCTTCGGACGCCGCGACGGCCGCCTCGTCGGCGCCCACCTGAAGCCTGGCCAGGGCGAGCTGCGCCTTGGCGCTGCTGACCTTGACCTGGAAAGGGCGCGGGTCGATGCGCAGCAACAGGTCACCCTTCTTTACCACGGCCTGATCCCGCACCGGGACCTTGATTGCGCGCCCCGAGATCTCCGCGGCGATATGGACGACGTTGGCCTGGATGTAGGCGTCGTCCGTACTCGGGTAGCGCAGGCTGTGCTCGTAATACCAGTAACCGCCTCCGGCCAGCAGGACGACCGCCACCGTAATGAGGCTCCACCACAAGATACGCACGGAGAACTCCTCGAAGTGTCATGCGAAACCGCGCCCGGGGCGGTTCCTGAAGATGCCGGAGCTTGTTGCCCGATGTTTCTCCGAGTCCTACGGCAGCGTTTCGGCGCGCGCCTTGATGTGCTCCAGCACCTTTATGCAGTGGCGCAGGTCGTTGTCCGGGACGCCCTCCAGCAGCTCGTCGCGCAGCTCGCCGGCGACGGCATTGATCTGGCTGATGATGGAGCAGGCCTTGTCCGTCAGGTGTACCGTTTTACTGCGGCGGTCGCCGCCGTAGGGTCTGCGCTCGATCCAGCCGTCGTGGGTCATGCGGTCGAGCAGGCCGACCAGGGTCGGGCCCTCGATGCCCAGGCAACTCGCCAGATCTTTTTGCACCATGCCGTCGTTTTCATTCGACAGGTGGAGCATTACCAGCCATTTCGCCCGGCTCAGTCCCAGTGGCTTGAGCCGGCGATCCAGCGAAAATCGCCATGCCCGGGCCACCTCTCCGAGCACCATGCCGAACTGGTTCGCATATGTACGCATAAAAACGGATTATATCCTATTTAGTTGCTTCCTATCTAGTATCGTGGATGCGGGCGATGACGGGAAGTGGGGTGGCGCGGTCAATGGCGAAAATGGCGTACGCCGGTAAACACCATCGCCATGCCGGCCTCGTCGGCGGCGGCGATCACCTCGCCGTCGCGGCGTGAGCCGCCAGGCTGAATGACGGCGCGCACGCCCGCCGCGGCTGCGGTGTCAATGCCATCGCGGAAGGGAAAAAACGCATCCGACGCCATCACCGAGCCGTCCATGTCGAGGCCGGCGGTGCCCGCCTTGCGCGCGGCGATGGCGGCACTGTCCACACGACTCATCTGGCCGGCGCCAATACCGATCGTGCGCTCGTCACGGGCATAGACGATCGCGTTGGATTTGACGAATTTGACCACGCGCCAGGCGAACAGCAGATCGCGAAGCTCGTCTTCGCCCGGCGCCCGCTGGCTGACGATACGCAGGTCGTCGGCCGAGAGCTGTCCGAGATCGGCGTCCTGCACCAGCAGGCCGCCGGCCACACGCTTGAAGTCGAGCCAGGCATCGGTGTGCTTTGGCCACGATCCGGTGGTGAGTATGCGGAGATTGGGTTTTTCCGCGAACACTGCGAGTGCGTCCGCGGTTACGGCCGGCGCGGCGACGACCTCGACAAACTGCCGGTCCACGATCGTGCGCGCGGTCACAGCGTCGATTTCGCCGTTGAAGGCAATGATGCCGCCGAACGCGGAGGTCGGGTCGGTCGCGAATGCGCGCTCGTAGGCCTCCTGTAAGGTGGCGGCGACGGCCACTCCGCACGGGTTGGCGTGCTTCACGATCACGCAGGCGGGCGCCCCCGCAAACGCATGGACGCACTGCAATGCCGCATCGGTATCCGCAATGTTGTTGTAACTGAGGGCCTTGCCCTGGAGCTGGTGCGAACTGGCGACGGTGCCCGGTGGCGGCGATTGCTCGATGTAGAACGCCGCCGCCTGATGCGGGTTTTCGCCGTAGCGCATGTCCCGCGCCTTGTGAAACTGCAGGTTGATCGTATTGGAAAATGCTTGCGGCTGTGCCGTGCTGTCGTTGCGTGCGCCCAGGTAGTTGGCGATGGCGCCATCGTAGCGGGCGGTGTGCTCGAAACACTTGCTCGCCAGGGTTCGCCGCAGGTCCGCCGAAACGCCACCCTGCGCCATCGCGTCGAGTATGCGCGGGTAGTCGGCCGCATCCACCACCACGGTCACGAAGGCGTGATTCTTGGCCGCTGCGCGCAACATGCTCGGGCCGCCGATGTCGATGTTCTCGATGGCGTCGTCGAACGTGCTGTCCGGGCGCTTCACCGTCGCCGCGAACGGATACAGATTGACCACGACCAGGTCGATGGGCGAGATACCGTGCTCCGCCATGACCGCGTCGTCCACTCCGCGCCGGCCGAGCAGGCCACCGTGGATGCGCGGGTGCAGCGTCTTCACCCGACCGTCCATGATTTCCGGAAACCCGGTGTAGGAGGACACCTCGACCACCGGAATGCCCGCCTCGCCCAGCAGGCGCGCGGTGCCGCCGGTGGAGAGTATCTCGATGTCCCGTTCGTGCAGTGCCCGCGCGAAATCCACGATCCCGGTCTTGTCGGATACACTGATCAGCGCGCGCTGAATGGTTTGCATGTTGTCATCCCTGGTGCGTGAGTGACTGCCGGCAATCGCGGCTTGCGCCGCTCCCACAGAGTCCGGGATGCCATGAACCCCGTGGGAGCGGCGCAAGCCGCGATTGCGCGGCGGTGAACTTTCCGGTCCTGGTTATTGCCTGCGTTGCTCCGATGACCACGAACTTCGTGGCAGCGGCTTCAGCCGCGATCAGTCGTCCGTTGGCCGCTGGTCGAGGCCGTAGTGGCGCAGCTTCTTGCGCAGGGTGCCGCGGTTGATGCCCAGCACCGCCGCTGCCTGGGACTGGTTGCCGCCGCTGTAAGCCATGACCGCTTCCAGCAACGGTGCCTCCACTTCGTCGAGCACCATGCGGTAAAGGTCGCTGGGACGATGGCCGTTGAGTTCCCGGAAATAGCGCGCGAGACAGGAGGCGACATATCGGCGCAGCGGTTCCCGCTCCAGATGGTCGTCATCAGGGTCAAGGGTCATCAAAACCTCCTGGCTGCGGGGCGGTATCCCGGCGGCAACGCACGCGTGATTGAGAGCATGTAACGAGTACTGGATTCCCCCGGCAATGTCTGAGTATTGGCGACCCTGCGCGATCGGCCAAGTCTCCGCGGGATGGCCGGATGATAACCAGAAATCGGCGCCAGATAAAGCGGCCGCTGACCCGCGCAATGGCGCCGGCGCAACGGATATGCGAAGCCGCATCCGTGATTTGCATTTGTTTTTATCAGGTTGGAGAGGGCAGGTTATGCAGCATGAGAACTACGCACTGGTGACCGGCGGCGGCAGCGGCATCGGCCGTGCCGTGGCACTGGCACTGGCGGGCAAAGACTTGAGCGTGATCATTACCGGACGTCGCCAACAGCCGCTGGATGAAACCCGGCGCGAGGATCCCGAGCGCATCCGTGCGGTGAGCGCGGATATCTCCACCGACGAGGGTCGTGCGCAGCTGTGCGCGGCATTGCCGGAGGGCGCGCGCCTGCGCTGTCTGGTGCACAACGCGGGGACGCTGGAACCGGTCGCGCCGATCGACCGGATCGATCTGCGTGCCTGGCGCCGTAATCAGGCGATCAACGTCGAGGCGCCGCTGTTTCTGACCCAGGCATTGCTGCCGAAACTGGATGGCGGGCGGGTGCTGCACGTTTCCTCCGGGGCGGCGCATCGGCCGGTGCCCGGCTGGACGGCCTACTGCGTCGCCAAGGCCGGGTTGTTCATGCTGTATCGCTGTCTCGATGCCGAATTCGGGCAGCGCAACGTGCTGGTGGGAAGCATGCGGCCGGGCGTGGTGGATACGGACATGCAGGCGCTGATCCGCGGCCAGGGCAGCGAGAATTTCCCCCAGGTGGAGCATTTCCGCGATCTGCACCGCCAGGGGCAGTTGCATGCGCCGGAGGAAGTGGCCGCCTTCGCCGCCTGGCTGCTGCTGGACTGCAATGCGGAAGACTACCCGCGCCGCGAATGGACACTGGATGACGAATCCCATCATCACCTGTGGAAAAGTCCTGGCCAGGAGCCTGGGGCGCGGCCGGTTCCGGGCGCATAAATCGCGCGGCGCGGGCCGCGAGCCGCTTTGACAACATGCCGGCCCCGAACTACTTTTTTTGGAAGCCACAGGACGTTATCACCGACCTTCCTGAACAGGGCATGCGCACATGAACCGGATCGGCGAGGCCTTCGCGTGGTGGGTGGCTCTCCTTCTGATCTACCTGGCGCTGCTGTCGTCCGTGACCGTCGTGGAAGTGGTCGTGGGGGCTGGTGTCGCGGTACTGTGCAGCGTACTGGCGGTGCTTGGTCGTCAGGCGGAGTGGACGATATTCGGATTGCGCCCGGGGTGGGTCAGGTGGTTCCCCGCGGTGCTCGCCGACATCGTGACCGACACGATCACGTTAACCGCGCTCGTGGCGAATGCCATTCGCGGTCTGCCGCCCGAAGAGCGCCGCGTCCACCGCCTTGAACTCCCGCCGGAGCCCCGCCAGCCGGTCGCGCGCACGCGCCGGGCCGCACTGACTGTCCTGCTGTCGCTGACCCCCGGTACCTACGTCATCGATACCCGCCCGCGACAAGGGGGTGCGGACGTGCTGATCGTTCACCGTCTGGGGTCGCGTCCGCGGCTCGCCGAGGAGGCCAGACGGTGAACGCCTGGCTGCTGGCGGCGACGGCTCTCTGTGTGACGGGGGTGTTGCCGGGCCTGCTCGCCGCCTGCCGCGGAGACGCGATCGAGCGGCTGCTGGGACTCCAGCTCACCACCGTCACCAGCATTGCCGCCCTGATGCTCATCGCGCAGGGTTCGGGCCGCGCCATCTACTTCGACACCGCGCTGGTCCTCGCGATGCTGTCTCTGGCCGGCGGGCTGGTTTTCATCCGTTTTCTGTCCCGGTCGCTGTGATCGGTCCGGTCGCGCTCGTGCTGCTCGTTGCGGGACTGCTGGCCATGGCGATTGCCGGGGCGGGGCTTGTCGCCATGCACAATCGCTATGACCGGCTGCACTTCATCGCCGTGGCCGCAACCGTGGGTACGCCACTCATCGGCGCTGCGCTCGCGCTCGATATCGGGCTGGCCGCACCCACCGCCAAGGTGCTGATCATCGTTGCGGTCACCGCACTCAGTGCGCCGGTCGCATCGGCGGCAACCGGTTTCGCCATGCGCAGACGCGAGAAGGAGGAGTCGCAGTGACCGCTCTTATCGTGGTGACTTTGGTGCTCATCGCCGTGGGTGCGACCGGGGTCGTCATCACGCGCGACCCGACGCGCCAGGCGGTGGCGCTCTCTGCCTACGGGCTCGTCCTGACTTTGTTCTTTGTCGTGCTGCAGGCGCCGGATGTGGCGCTGTCGCAGCTTGCCGTGGGCACTGCGGTGGTTCCGCTGATGATCGTGCTTGCCATTGCAAAGACCAAACCCGGGGCGCGGAGGCGTCGGTGAAGCCGAAGCTGCGGCTGGTGCTGTTCGCGGCCGGGGCGCTTGCCTTTGCGGTGCTGATGGGCGCGGCGTTGTTCGAAATTCCGCAATTCGGCGTGCCGGAATTCCGCTATGCGCAGCGTGCCGTGGACGCCGCGCTGTATCAGCGCGACACCGCCAGCGTGGTCGCGTCGGTGACATTCGACCAGCGTGGCCTCGATACGCTCGGAGAGGAATTCATGCTGTTCGCGGCGGTGCTCGGGACGATGGCGCTGCTGCGGCGAAA
>CAZYIP010000038.1:0-24400 GCA_964646895.1 uncultured Salinisphaerales bacterium
CCCTAGGCCGTGTTGCGCAACTTAAACCAGGCGATAAGCCTGGTGACGCCGCACGCGCGAATGATTATGAACAGGCCCTAGTGTAGCGGCTCGTGCGGACTCTGCAGCACCCGGTCTTCCATCCAGGCGCAGGCGGCTTCCTGCCCGGGCTGATTGAACAGCACCATGTGTATGATCCATTTGAGTTGCTCGACGTCCAGTTCATCGTCGGCATCCAGTGCCATGAGCCGGTCCACGATCAGCTCGCGGGCATCCGCTTCGAGAACGCCGAGCCGTTCCATATACATGAGCAGTTCGCGGCATTCGAGCGGAATGCGCTGCGCTTCCTCGTCGGCGTAGACACGAATGGCGTCGGGCATGGCCTGCATGACCGGCATCTCCTTGCGTATCGCGAGGTCCGCGAGCCAGCCAAAAGCCTTGTTGACGTCGATCTTGCGGAAACCTGCCGCTTCCAGCTCCCTGCTGACGGCGGAGCGGACTGCGCCGTCCTCGAGTTCATCGTCCATGTAGTTTTCGAACAGGTAGAGCAAGACCTCCATCACGTTTTCATTCATGCGCCTGGGCCCCTCTCCGACTGACGACGTGTCATTCGGCCTTTCATTATTTCAACCGTGTATAGGTGCCACCCGAGGTATGGGTGACGATGCCGCGCAGTTCCAGCAGCAGCAGCATGGAGGAAACGTCAGCGGGCGTCAACGCGCTGCGCTCGACGATATCGTCCACCCGCACCGGATCGAAACCCATATGATCCAGCAAATGCTGATATTGCGCATCGAGTTCGCTGGCGGGTGCTGCGGAAGGCCGGGTTTGCGCGCTGGATGGTGCGCTTTGGCCGACCAACGGTGCCAATTCTTCCAGAATGTCATCCGCAGTTTCTACCAGTTTGGCGCCCTCGCGGATCAGGCGATGACAACCGCGCGCCAGCGGGTTGTGAATGGAGCCTGGCATCGCGAACACTTCGCGGCCCTGGTCGAGCGCCATGCGCGCCGTGATCAGCGAGCCGCTGCGCCGTGCCGCCTCCACCACCAGCACGCCGACGCTCAATCCGCTGATGATACGGTTGCGCTGGGGAAAGTGGGATCCGTGCGGCGGTGTGCCGGGCGGAAATTCCGATACCAGCGCACCCTGTTCGGCCAGCGCGCGCGCCAGTTCGCGATGGCGCGCCGGGTAAACCCGATCCAGTCCGGTGCCGCAGACCGCGATGCTCAGCCCGCCATGATCAAGCGCGCCCTGGTGAGCCTCGCCGTCGATGCCGAGAGCCAGGCCGCTGGTGATCACCAGGCCGGCCTGTGCCAGACAGGCCGCAAACTCCCGCGCCGAATTGCGACCGCCAGCGGTGGGATTGCGGCTGCCGACGATGGCCAACTGCACTGTGCCCAGTACCTCCGGGTCCCCAACCACGAACAGCGCGGGCGGCCCGCCGGTGTTTTCCGTCAGGCGCGTTGGATATAAGGGTGAGGTCGGCGTGATCAGATAATGGTGGGGCTGGGCCAGCCATTCGAGATCGAGTTCCAGCCGGCGCTGGTCGGGCTGCGCCAGCCATGAGCGCGCCGGAGCATCCAGGCCGGCGTCGCGCCATGCCTGATCCCCGGCCTGCACAGCCGTGTGCGGGTCGCCAAAGTGCTCCAGCAGGCGTGCAAGGGTGACTGCACCGACGCCGGGCGTTCGGATCAGGAGCAGCCAGTCCTGGACCTGTTCGTCGGCCTGTGGCGTCGCGGGCACGGCACCGGGTTTTTCCATGGGCGCATGATAGCGGAAAAGCGCCTGCCCGTGTGCGGGGCGCGCTGTGCAGGCGTTTATCGATTCGGGGGCTTGCGTGTACAGGCTGGGCACCATTGCGGGAGCCGCTGCGGCTGCCATTCAAGCGCGGCAATCATGGCCGAAGTCGCTCCCGCGGTGTAGTGGTTCGCAAGTCGTGCCGAAGCGGCTTCAGTCGCGAATGGGGTGAAATTCATGCCTGCCGTCCCTGCACTTTGCCGTCAGTCCGTCATCTCTGCCAGCGCCGTGCCGGGGCTGCGCACACCGTCGAGCACGTGCATCGGCCGCTCGGCTTTCATCACCAGGGCATAGCTGAGACGTTCATAGACGTCGAAGACCATGACCAGGCCGGCCTCGCGCTCCGGCAGCTTTACCAGCTTCTCGGTGAAAGGGTCCTCGACCATCTCGCCCGCCTGCATCACGGTCAGGATATCTCCGCGCTGAATGCCGTCGCGGCCGCCGCGGTCGAGGGTGACGATCTGGAATCGCGCGATCTGGGACACGCCATTGAACACCGCGATGATATGGCCTGCGACGGGCACGTCCGGCGCCCGCGGGCTGAAGTTGGTGTCCAGCACCCTGTCCTGGTGCGGCAACAAACGGTCGCCGATCCGCACCTCCTGCCGGTTGTCGCTCAGGACGGCGGCCACCGGGTCTCCCTTGCCCTCGATCTTCGCGTCGGCGACATAAATGGCTTCGTAACCAAGGATCTCGCCCGTATCGGGATCGTGATAAACGCGGCCGGGATGCAGCACTGCGAGTTCGCGAGGATCGCTTGCGCCCCAGCGACGCACGTATACGGTGCTGTCGTTCGCGCCGATGATATGGCGGTCGCCGAAGGCGAGTACATAGGGCGCGGCGGCGAGCGCCGCCTGATCCACTACCCGCGGGCCGCGCAGAAAATCACGGATCGCATCGAAGGGTATGGTGGGAATCGCCTGTTCCAGCGGCGTGGCCCGCACACGGGGCGAGAGCCGCGCTCCCCGCTCCCCGACCTGCAGGCGCGGACGGCCGTTGACGTAGGACAGCTCGATGATGTCGCCGGGAAAGATCAGATGCGGATTGCGGATATCCGGGTTTTCGTACCAGATTTCCGGCCACAGCCATGGATCCTTGAGGAAGTAGTCGGCGATATCCCACAGGGTATCGCCCCGCTTGACCGTGTACGTCAGCGCCGCGCTCTCCCTGACCGGATTCGCGGGCGGCTTCTCGGCGGGCGCCGGTGCCTCGACGACGGGCGCCGGCGCGGCCGGTGCCGGCGGCGGTTGGGAGCGCCCGGCGCAGGCACATAGCACCGCCGTTGCGAGCAGCGTCAGGGCGGTGCGCCCGGCGAATCGGGCATGCGCGGTATAATTCCCCATATGATTCCTTCCCTAAAACCGTCCGGTGGCGCATGACGGGTTCTTATTGTGGCGCCGCGCGCTATTTCGAAAATCGGAAAAAAGCAAGAGTATTTTAGATATGGCGATCATGGAAATTCTGAACTTTCCCGACCCACGGCTGCGCGAGAAGGCTTCAACGGTCGATCGCATCGATGATTCGGTGCTGAAACTGATCGACGACATGTTCGAAACCATGTACGCGGCCCCTGGCGTGGGACTTGCCGCCACCCAGGTCGGGGTGCACAAACGCGTGGCCGTTCTCGATGTGTCGGAGGAAAAAAACGAGCCGCGCGTGCTGATCAATCCCGAGATGCTGTCGATGGAGGGGGAGGTCAAGCTGCAGGAAGGATGCCTTTCCGTGCCGGGGCACTACGATACGGTGACGCGCGCTGAGCGCTGCCGCGTTCGTGCCCTCGACCGCGACGGCGAACCGTTCGAGCTCGAAGGCGAGGGCTTGCTTGCGCAGTGCCTGCAGCACGAACTGGACCACCTGGAAGGCAGGCTCTACATCGACCAGTTGTCACAGCTCAAGCGCAGCCGCATCCGGCGCAAATTGCTCAAGGACAGCCGTCAGGCGGTTCGCGGGTGACGATTGAGGGGCGCCCATGACGCTCGATCCATTGCGCATCGTCTTCGCGGGCACCCCCGCATTCGCGCTGCCGAGCCTGGAAGCGGCGCGCGCTGCGGGTGACGTGGTAGCGGTCTACACGCAACCCGATCGCCCCTCCGGGCGCGGCCGGCGGGCGCAGGCGAGCGCGGTCAAGCGCGCAGCCGCCGACGCGGGTATCGCCGTTTTCCAGCCCGAAACGTTGCGCAGCACCGATGCGCAGGCGGCGCTTGCGGCACTGCGGCCCGATCTCATGGTGGTGGTGGCCTACGGCCTGATCCTGCCACCGGCGGTGCTCGCCATCCCGACACTCGGTTGCGTCAACGTACACGCCTCGCTGCTGCCGCGCTGGCGCGGTGCGGCGCCGATCCAGCGGGCCATTCAGGCCGGCGACCGCGAAACCGGCGTCACGCTGATGCAGATGGCCGCGGGCCTCGACAGCGGTGACATTCTGCTGGCACGGCGCTGCCCGATCGAAAGCGACGAAACCGCCGGCTCGCTGCATGATCGCCTGGCCGCGCTGGGAGCGGGGGCGCTCGCGGAGCTGCTGGCGCGGCTGAGCGCCGGCGAGACGGTCGCGGCGACGCCGCAGGGGGACGACGCCACGTATGCGCAAAAGATCGACAAGGCCGAGGCGCGCATCGACTGGTCACAGCCGGCGGAGGCGATCGAGCGCCAGGTGCGTGCGTTCAATCCCGTACCGGTGGCGAGCGCCGTGCTGGATGGCGAGCGGGTGCGCATCTGGTCGGCACGCGCCGAAGCCGGCGCCGGCGGGAAAGGGCACCCGGGAGAGATTGCGAGCGCCGGCGCGTGTGGCATCGACGTTGTCACTGGCGCCGGTCTGCTGCGTATCACGGAGCTGCAATGGCCCGGGCGGCGCGCGCAGAGCGCGGGAGACGCTGCAAACGGGAGGGTGCTTGAAGGCCGCCGTTTCGACTGAACTGCGTGCGAGTGCGGCGCGTCTGGTCGCGGCCGTCATGGAGGGCCGCAGTCTGAGTGACAGCCTGGACCAGGCCCGCGCACGCTTTGCCGCAGCCGCCGATCGGGCGCTGTTGCAGCAGATCGTATTCGGAGTCCTGCGCGATTATCGCCTGCTGGAAACGATCGCCCGACGTTGGCTCGCGAAGCCGCCGCGGCGGCGGGACCGGCTGGTGCTGGCGCTGATTCTGGTCGGATTGTTCCAGCTGCGCTCCCTGCGTGTACCGGCCTATGCGGCCGTTTCCGAAACCGTTGCCGCCTGCGACGCACTTGGCATCGGCCGCTTGCGCGGGCTGGTCAATGCGGTGTTGCGCCGTTATCAGCGGGAGCCGCCGTCCGCGCAGGCGCTCGAGGAACTGGCGCCGGCGGTGCTTTTTTCGCACCCGGACTGGCTGGCGGAGTCGCTCCGGGCGGACTGGCCTGCCGGGTGGCCGGACATTCTCGCCGCGAACAACCAGCCCGGGCCGCTGAGTCTGCGCGTCAATCCTGCCCGCGGCACGCGCGAAGGCTATCTGGCACGGCTGCGCGCGGAAGGCATCCAGGCAGATGCCGGTACTCACGCCGATTCGGCGGTGGTGTTGGCCGAGCCGGTCGCGATCGAGCGGCTTCCCGGCTTCGCCGACGGTGATGTTTCGGTGCAGGACCAGGCCGCGCAACTTGCCGCGCCCCTGCTGCAGGCGCCACCGGGTGCGCGCATCCTCGATGCCTGCGCGGCGCCGGGCGGGAAAACCGCTCATCTGCTGGAACGCTATCCGGACGCACGGGTGGTGGCCGTGGATCGCGACGCAGGGCGTCTCGACCGGGTGCGGAGCAACCTGGCGCGCCTGGGGCTGCGTGCCGACGTCCGCGCGGGTGATGCGGCCGAGCCCGCGGCATGGTGGGATGGCACGCCCTTCGATCGCATTCTGATCGATGCTCCGTGTTCCGGCACCGGCGTCATCCGGCGCCACCCCGACATCAAATGGCTGCGCCGCCACGATGACATCGAGGCGCTGGCGCGCGGTCAGCGCCGTCTGCTGGAAGGTCTGTGGCCGCTGCTCGCCCCGGGCGGGGAGCTGCTTTACGCGACCTGTTCGGCGCTGAGCAGGGAGAACGAAGCCGTCGTAGCCGCATTCGTCGCCGATCATGCGCTGTGCAGCGCATCTCCTGTCATTGCGCCCTGGGGTGAATCCACTGCGCACGGACGCCGCATCCGGCCCGGAGAGAGCGGCATGGACGGGTTCTTTTATGCGCGCCTGCGGCGCGTGGCCGAGGACGATTCCACAACTGGCTCTTGACAGCGGCGGCTGCGGGGCGTTTGATCCGCACCCGACGAAATATATCGGACAGGTCTGGAGCGCCCGGTACGGAGGTTCGACTGGAGGCGACAGCCTGCTCCCGGACCCCTCCCCCCGAGGGGAAGTGGGGACTGTTGGCTCGGAAGCCGCCGGCCGTAGCCGGTGGAGTGTTTGCACATGAAAATCATCATACTCGGTGCGGGGCAGGTGGGTTCCACCCTGGCCGAGAATCTGGCCGGCGAGGCTAACGACGTTACCGTGGTCGACCTCAACAGCGCGCTGTTGCAGGAGCTGCAGGATCGCCTCGATATCCGCAGCGTGCAGGGCTACGCTTCGCATCCGGACGTGTTGCGCCAGGCCGGCGCGGATGATGCCGACATGATCATCGCCGTCACCGACAGCGACGAAACCAACATGATCGCCTGCCAGGTCGGCTACAGCCTGTTCCACACGCCGAACAAGATCGCGCGCGTGCGCGCGGCCGAATATCTGCGCGAAGAGCGGCTGTTCGGGCAGGAGGCGCTGCCCATCGACATGCGCATCAGCCCGGAGCAGCTCGTCACCGAGTACATCCAGCGCCTGATTCATTATCCGGGGGCGGTTCAGGTGGTCGATTTCGCCGGCGGCCGGGTACAGCTGGTGGGGGTCAAGGCGTATTACGGCGGGCCGCTGGTCGGCCAGGCGCTGCGGGCACTGCGCGAGCATGTACCGGGAGTGGACATGCGTGTCGGCGCGATCTACCGTCGCGGCAAGCCCATCATCCCCGAGGGCGATACGGTGATCGAGGCCGACGACGAGGTCTTTTTTCTCGGCGCCAGGAAGGACATTCCGCGGATCATCAGCGAGCTGCGGCGCACCGATCGCCGGGTCAAGCGCGTGGTGCTGGCCGGGGGCGGCAACATCGGGTTGCGTCTGGCAAAGGTGCTGGAGGCCCAGTGCCAGGTCAAGATCATCGAACGCGACCGCGAGCGGGCACGCCGGCTCTCGGAACAGCTTCGCCATGCCATCGTGCTGCGGGGAGATGCCGCCGACAAGGGGCTGCTGACCGAAGAAAACATCGAGAACACGGATATTTTCTGCGCGGTTACCAATGACGACGAGGCCAATATCCTGTCCTGCATGCTGGCCAAGCGTCTGGGCGCGCGCAAGGCGCTCAGCCTGATCAACCGGGTTGCGTACGTGGACCTGGTCGAGGGTGGCGTGATCGACGTCGCCATTTCGCCGCAGCAGTCCACCGTGAGCGCGCTGCTGTCGCTGGTGCGCCGGGGGGACGTGGTGCGCGTGCATAATCTGCGCCGTGGTGCCGCCGAGGCGATCGAGGCCGTCGCCCATGGGCATCGCCACAATTCGCGCGTGGTGGGGCGCCGCGTGGACGAGATCAAGCTGCCGGTGGGGGCCACCATCGGCGCGCTGGTACGCGGCGAGCAGGTGCTGATCGCGCATCACGACCTGGTGGTCGAGCCGGAGGATCACGTCATCCTGTTTATCATCGACAAGCGCCGCACCCGCGAACTGGAGCGGTTGTTCCAGGTCGGCGTCAATTTTCTGTGACGCGCCTGACCAGTGTTCTGAACGTGGCGTCATGGTCGCGCGGCGCCGCCAGATCACCCGGCCCGCTGGCGTTGGTGCAGCGCATTCTGGGCATTCTGCTGATGCTGTTCAGTGCCAGCATGCTGACGCCGGTGCTGATCGACCTGATCTATGGCGATGGCGGCCGTATCGCCTTTCTCGTCGGCTTCGCCTTCACGCTCACGGTGGGATTCGTGCTGTGGTGGCCGGCGCGCGGTGTGCATCGCGAGATGCGCTTGCGCGACGGTACCCTGGTGGTGGTGCTGTTCTGGCTGGTCCTGAGCCTGTTCGGTGCGGTGCCGCTGTTCATCGCCAACCAGCCGTGGATGTCGTTTACCGACGCCGCCTTCGAAACCGTCTCGGGGCTGACCACCACCGGCGCCACCGTCATCGTGGGGCTGGATGCCCTGCCGCATGCGGTGCTGTACTATCGCGAGCAACTGCACTGGCTTGGCGGCATGGGTGTCATCGTGCTGGCGGTGGCGATCCTGCCCATGCTCGGCGTTGGCGGCATGCAGCTGTACCGCGCCGAGGTGCCGGGCCCGATCAAGGACGCCAAGCTGACGCCGCGCATCGCGGAGACGGCCAAGGCGCTGTGGCTGGTGTACGTGGGCATTACCATCCTGTGCGCGCTCGCCTACTGGCTGGCGGGGATGAGCGTGTTCGACGCGGTGGGGCATGCTTTCGCCACCCTTGCCACGGGGGGCTTTTCCAACCATGACGCCAGCCTGGCGTATTTTCACAGCGACCTCATTCTGGTCATCGCGACTTTCTTCATGTTCATCTCGGGCATGAACTTCTCGCTGCACTACATCGCCTGGCGCGGCGGCAACCCGCTGGCCTATTTTCGCGATCCGGAATGTCGCGCCTACGTATACATCCTGCTCGGTGCCAGCCTCATTGCGAGCGTGGTGTTGTACGGGTACGCCGCTTACACCGATTTTGGCTCGGCCTTGCTGAATGGCACCTTTCAGGTGGTGTCGTTCATGACCACCACCGGATTCACCAGCGCGGATTATTCTCTGTGGCCGACGTTTCTCCCCATCATGCTTCTGCTGATCGCCTGCATCGGCGGCAGCGCCGGATCCACGGCGGGCGGCATCAAGGTCGTGCGCATGGCGCTGTTGCTCAAGCAATCCTGGCGTGAGCTGCTGCGCGTTATCCACCCCAGCGCGGAGGTGCCGGTCAAGCTGGGTGACCGCGCGGTGCCATCGCGGGTGGTTCAGGCGGTATGGGCGTTTTTCTTTATTTTCGTCATCAGCTTCGCGGTCATGTTCCTGATCCTCATGGCGCTGGGTCTGGACGGTCTCACCGCCTTTTCCAGTCTGGCGGCGTGCATCAGCGACACCGGGCCGGGACTGGGCGCCGCGACCGGGAATTTCGCAGCCATCAATGCACCTGCCAAATGGGTGCTGATCTTTGCCATGCTATGGGGGCGACTGGAGATCTTTACGCTGCTGGTGGTGTTCACCCCGGCGTTCTGGAGAAGGTAGAAGGCTGCGGAGAATGATTCATGGCAATACGCGAAAACCTCGAAGCGATGCTTGCGCGCGGCGAGGACAATGCGCTGCTGCGTTTCACCCTGGGAGATCTGTGTCTGAAGGCGGATGAGCCGGCCACTGCTGCGGAGCATCTGGCCGAAGCGGTACGCCAGAAGCCGGACTATTCGGCGGCATGGAAGCTGTACGGGCGCGCGCTGGTGGCGGCCGGAAAGGCACAGGAGGCCGAGGCCGTGTTCGAGGAAGGACTGAGCGTGGCCGAGGCGCGCGGTGACATGCAGGCGGTCAGGGAAATGCAGGTTTTTCTGCGACGCCTGCGCAAATCATAGAGGTTCGGCGGGCGCTTGGTTATCATGGCGTCCTGTTCCCGCAAACTCTTTTTTTATGTCGGTTTACACCACGGTTGGTCACGATGAACTGGTCGCGTTTCTCAAGACCTTTCCGGTCGGGGAGCTGGTTCATTTCGAAGGCATCGACGCCGGCATCGAAAACACCAACTACTTCGTCGATACCAGCGACGGACGCTGGGTTCTGACGCTTTTCGAGCGCCAGAACCCGGCCGATCTGCCGTACTTTCTGCGTCTGATGGATCATCTCGCCCGGCGCGGCGTGCCCAGCGCACGGCCGCTGGCGGATCATGGCGGGCACTTTCTCAGCGAGCTGAACCAGCGCCCCGCGGCGCTGGTGGAGCGCCTGGAAGGCACCAGTGTCGATTATCCCGATCAGGCGCAGTGCGAGGCGCTGGGCAAGATGCTGGCGCGCCTTCACGAGGCCGGCCGTTCCTTCGATGGCTTTCGTCCCACTTGTCGCGGTCCGGCATGGTGGGAGATGACAGCGCGCGAGGTCTCGCCGCGCTTGACGCCGGAAGACGCCAGCCTGCTGAATGACGAACTGCGCTTTCAGTCCGCGCACCGCCACACCTCGCTGCCGGTGGGGGTGATCCACGCCGATCTGTTTCGCGACAACGCCCTGTTTGTGGATGGCCGCATCGCCGGCCTGATCGACTTCTACTACGCCTGCAACGACCTGCTGCTGTTCGATCTGGCCGTGGCGGTCAATGACTGGTGCGTCGGCCCGAACGGCCGGTTTGACCCGGAACTGGTGCACGCGCTGGTACACGGCTACGCTGATGCGCGCCCGCTCACGCCAGCCGAGGGTGAAGCCTGGCCGGTGCTGCTGCGTGCCGCCGCGCTCCGGTTCTGGCTTTCCCGCGCTTACGACCTGCACTTCCCGCGCGACGGGGAGATCACCCACATCAAGGATCCCGAACCGTTCAAAAAACTCCTGCTCTCACACCGGGAGCGCTCGCCGATCGATTTGGCGTAACGTCGGAACGACAATGATCAGGGAAGATCACATACAGCCGGGCGAGCCCAGCACGCATTGTCGGGCCGACCGTGCCGCCACGCGCACATCGCAGGGATCGCGGGCGTCCCGCCCGCACAGGAATTGGCACAGCCGTGGCTATCTCCCGCATTGCGACACGCCAAACCTGATTCAGTCCATCACCTTCCGCCTGGATGATGCGTTGCCCCGTGATGCAGTCGAGCGCATGGACGGAGAAGCGGATTCGCGACAGAAGCGGAAACGCATTGAAGATCTGCTCGCGGCTGGTCGAGGTCAATGCTGGCTTGCCCGAGTGGAGATCGCGGGCGCCGTGGAGAGTGCACTGCTGCACTTCGACGGCAAGCGTTATCGTCTGCTTGCCTGGTGTGTCATGCCCAACCATGTTCATGCCCTGATCGAGACGTGCGAAGGCCATCCGCTCAGCCAGGTGGTCCACAGTTGGAAGTCATATACTGCAAAGCAAATCAATAGCCTGCTTGAACGTGACGGGCCGGTTTGGCATGTGGACTATTTCGATCGCTACATTCGCGATGACCTGCATCTTGCGGCGGTCATCAGATACATTGAAGACAATCCGGTCGCAGCGGGGCTGGTCGAGCGGGCGGAGCAGTGGGCCTTCAGCAGCGCTGCGCAAGCGTGGCGAACCCCCGGACGGCAAGAGTGAACCAGCGCGTGGCGATGGTCGATGGACAGGATCGCGGGCGTCCCGCCCGCCTGCGGGCCAGAGGCCCGCGATCCCGGTCAATAGAACGACGGTTCGCCTTTGGGGCGGCGTCGAAAGCGGCGATAACTCCACCAGTATTGCTCCGGCAACCGTCGCACCAGTTCCTCGACGCCGCGATTCAGGGCGGTGGCGGCGGTGATGCGATCGTCCGCGTCAACCTCCGCCGGCGCCGGGTGAAAGTGCATGCGGTAGCCACGCGCGTGGGGCAGGCGTTCGGCGTACGTAAACACGATCAGGGCGCCGGTTCGTGCAGCGAGACGCGACACCAGGCTGGAGGTGTGGGCGGTAATGCCGAAGAAGGGCGCGAAGACGCCGCCGCCGCGTGGCGGGTCCTGATCCGGCAGTACGCCGATCATGTCGCCGCGCCGCAACGCCTGCAGCAGCCGCTTGACGCCACCGCCGTCGCTCGGAACCAGCTGTGCACCAAAGCGCTCGCGGCCCGCCCGGATGAGTTCGTCGGCGGGCCCTTTCTGAGGCTTGTACAGACTCGTGAGCGGGTGAAGTCCCGAACAGTACAGGCCGGCCATTTCCCACGCCCCCAGGTGCGGCGTGACCAGAATCACGGCATGGCCGCGAGCGAGAGAGTCGCGCACCAGTGCTTCGCCACGGGACTCGCGCACCAGGTCGCGAACGCGGGCTGCCGGGCCGAACCACAGGCGTGGTGATTCCGCCAGCATCCGGCCCATGTGGCGCAGGCTGTCGCGGGCGATGCGCCGGCGTGCCGGGCGATCGAGTTCCGGCAGGCAGCATTCCAGATGGGCGAGAGCCAGGCGCCGGTGCTTGTTGGGAATCCACCACAGGAGCGTACCGAGCGCCGCGCCGACCGCGTGCAGGACAGGGAGCGGCAGGCGTGCGATCAGGCGTAGCGCGAGCGTCGACGGAGAAGGCATCGTTTTTCGGTTTCGAATGGAGGCAGTATTCTAGCTGTTAATGTCGAGCATACGCTGGGCAATCCGGCGTGCTATCTTGCCTCATTTGCCGGCAAGGTAAACCATGATCGGTCTGCTGCAACGGGTGGACAGCGCTCGCGTCGACGTCGGGGGCGAGACGGTGGCGCGTATCGGGCGCGGTATTCTGGTGCTGGTGGGCGTGCTCGCGCAGGATGCGCACAAGGATGCCGTGCGCCTGGCGGAGCGGTTGGCGGGTTACCGGGTTTTCGATGATGAACAGGGGCGGATGAATCGCAGCGTCGTCGACATCGGCGGCGAGGTATTGCTGGTGCCCCAGTTCACCTTGGCGGCGGATACGCGCAAGGGACGGCGCGCCAGCTTTACCTCGGCGGCGGAGCCCGGTATGGCGGCGGAGCTGTTCCGGCTGCTGGTCGACGAGGTGCGCAAGCGGGACATTCCCGTCGCCATCGGCCGCTTTGGTGCGCACATGAAGGTGGCCCTGATCAACGACGGTCCGGTGACTTTCCGGCTGTCGTCGTAATCCGGTTTCCTTCGTGCCGCCTTGCGAGTATCCTATGCGATCCGGCGGCAGCGGTACCCGGCTCGGGTGCCCGCCGCACTGTTGACGGATTCAAGGATTATGTCAGCGCGTAAGGCCAGTGTGCGCCGTGAAACGCTTGAAACCCAGATCGAGGTGACGATCGACCTCGACGGTCAGGGACAGGCAGAGTTCGATACGGGTGTGCCGTTTTTCGAACACATGCTGCATCAGGTTGCACGGCACGGGCTTGTGGACCTGCACGTGGTCGCGCGTGGCGACCTTCACATCGACGCCCATCACACGGTGGAGGATGTCGGCATCACCCTGGGACAGGCATTTGCCGAGGCTCTGGGCGACAAGCATGGTATCCGCCGCTACGGGCATGCCTATGTGCCCCTGGACGAAGCCCTTTCGCGCGTGGTGCTGGATTGTTCCGGGCGTCCGGGCCTGTGGCATGCCGTCGAGTACCCGCGCGCGCGTATCGGCGACTTCGATGTCGACCTGCTGCGCGAATTCTTCCAGGGATTCGTCAACCACGCCGGCGTGACCCTGCATGTGGACAATCTCAAGGGCCGCAATGCCCATCATGTGGCGGAAACCATCTTCAAGGCATTCGGGCGTGCACTGCGCGTCGCGGTCGAGCGCGACCCCCGCGGCGACGACACGGCGCCATCCACCAAGGGTGCCCTTTAAGCGGATGATTCCCCGGGATTGACAGCGTCATGGCCTCTCGTATCGGTATCATCGATTACGGCATGGGTAACCTGCACTCGATCCACAAGGCGGTCGAGTTCGTCGCCGCGTCCGAACAGGTGGAGGTGAGCTACGATCCGGAAGCCCTGCGCCGCTGCGACCACCTCATTTTCCCCGGCGTGGGCGCAATCCGTTCCTGCGTAAACGAGCTGCATCGGCTGGAGCTGGATCAGATGCTGCGGGAGTTTGCCAGGGAGCGGCCGGTAATGGGCATCTGCCTGGGCATGCAGGCCCTGTTCAGCTATTGTGCGGAAAACGGCGGCGTGCCCGCGCTGGCGATGATTCCAGGCCAGGTGCGCGCCTTCCCCAGGCCCTCGTCGGCCGACGGGGCCGCGCGCCTCAAGGTTCCCCACATGGGCTGGAACCGGGTCCATCCGACACGCGAGCATCCGTTGTGGGCGGGGCTGGCGCCGGACAGCTGGTTCTACTTCGTGCACAGCTTCTATGTGGTTTCCGACAATCCCGCGGACACCCTGGGCGTCACGGAATACGGGCTGCGCTTTACCTCCGTGGCAGTACGCGACAATATGCTGGCGGTGCAGTTTCACCCTGAAAAGAGCCAGCAGGCCGGGCTTGCGCTGCTGGCCAATTTCGTTCAATGGGACGGGCATGCGTGAGCGCAGCCCAAGACGGAAGCAACGGGTACGGCCATGTTGTTGATTCCCGCGATTGATATCAAGGACGGCAAGTGCGTGCGCTTGCGGCAGGGGCGGATGGATGACGTCACCGTGTTCGACGACGATCCGGTGGCGGTAGCGGAGCGCTGGTTGCGTGCGGGTGCGCGGCGCCTGCATGTGGTCGATCTCGACGGCGCGGGAGGGGGGCATCCGGTGAATGCCGCGGTGATACAGCGCATCACCGCGACCTGCGCCGATGTGCCGGTGCAGGTGGGCGGCGGCATCCGCAGTGAGGATACCGTGGAAGCCTATCTGGACGCAGGCGTGCGCTATGTGATCATCGGCACCCGGGTTGTGAACGCGCCGCATTTCCTTCCCGAACTTTGCCTGCAGTTTCCGGGTCGGGTCATCGTCGGCCTGGACGCGAAGAATGGCAAGGTCGCGGTCGACGGCTGGTCCAAGCTGTCCCATCACGACGTGGACGATCTGGCGCGGCGATGCGAGCAGGATGGCGCGGAAGCGATCATCCATACCGACATCGGCCGCGACGGCATGATGCAGGGCGCAAACGTGGAAGCCACCGCCCGCCTCGCGCGTGCGGTCACGATCCCGGTGATTGCCTCCGGCGGCGTCAGCAGCATGGACGACATTCGTGCCCTGTGCGTGGCGGAGCCCGACGGCGTTGCCGGCGCGGTGATTGGCCGGGCGCTGTACGAAGGCGCGCTCGATCTCGCCGAGTGTCAACGGCTGGTCGACAGCGTGCAGGAGAGCGAGTGATTCCGGATGCGCGAGTTTTACCTTGATCGCGGCTAAAGCCGCTCCCACAAGTATGGTGGACGCCGTAGTTGCGGGAGTTGTGGGAGCGGCTTCAGCCGCGACATGACACGCCGGCTGCCGCCCAGGCTATTCCAAAACAGCATTTTCGAGGGCCGTCACGACAATGGCTTTAGCCAAGCGCATCATCCCGTGCCTTGACATCGACAAGGGCCGGATCGTCAAGGGAGTCCGCTTCGTCGATATCCGCGATGCCGGCGATCCGGTCGAGGCGGCGCGCCGCTATGACCAGCAGGGCGCCGATGAGCTGATATTTCTGGACATCACCGCCAGCACCGAGCAGCGCGAGACGCTGTTTCAGGTAGTGTCCGATGTGGCCGGCCAGGTTTTCATCCCCCTCACGGTGGGTGGCGGCGTGCGCACACCGGCGGACGTACGGCGTCTGCTTCAGGCTGGCGCCGACAAGGTGGCAATCAATACCAGCGCGGTGGGCAACCCGGACCTCGTCGCCGAAGCGGGCACCCGCTTCGGCCGTCAGTGCATCGTGGTCGCGATCGACGCCAAGCGCGTCAACCGGCGCGATGAACCTCCCGCCTGGGAGGTATTCACCCACGGCGGGCGCAAACCCACCGGGCTGGACGCGGTGGAATGGGCGCGCCGGGTCGCGTCGCTGGGCGCTGGCGAGCTGCTGCTGACCAGCGTCGACAAGGACGGCACCCGCTCCGGCTTCGATCTCGAGCTGACACATGCCGTCAGCGATGCCGTGGATGTGCCGGTGATCGCATCCGGTGGCGTCGGCACCCTGGAGCATCTCTACGAGGGCTTCACCCAGGGCGGCGCGGATGCCGTACTCGCAGCCAGCATCTTCCATTTTGGTGACTATACGGTGCAGGAGGCGAAGGCGTTTCTGGCCGAGCGCGGCCTGCCCATGCGGGCCTGACGGGCGCAATATGCCGGATTCGACCGCTACCGACTGGCTCGACCAGGTTACCTGGAACGACGCCGGGCTCGTCTGCGCCATTGCCCAGGAGGCACAGCATGGACGCGTGCTGATGCAGGCATGGATGAATCGCGAGGCGCTGTTCGAGACGGTGCAAACCGGCTACGCTGTGTACTGGTCGCGCTCGCGCCAGCGGCTGTGGCGCAAGGGCGAGGCATCCGGCCACCGCCAGCGGGTACGGCGCATTCGCCTCGATTGCGATGGCGATGCCGTGTTGCTCGTGGTCGAGCAGGAGGGCGGCATCGCCTGCCACAGTGGGCACGAAAGCTGTTTTTTTCGCGAGTACGAAGCAGCGGACTGGCACGAGCGGGAACCGGTACTCAAGTCACCCAGGGACATCTACGGCACCCAATGACAGACTCCGACAACCAGGACAACGAGGCGGTGCTGGCGCGACTCGGCCGCGTACTGGAGGCGCGGCGGGCGGCAGATCCCGATAGTTCCTATGTAGCGAGTCTGTATAATCGGGGTCTCGACACGATCCTCAAGAAGATAGGCGAGGAGGCAGCGGAGACCGTGATAGCCGGCAAGGCGGGTGATTCCGACGCGCTGGTTCACGAGGTGGCGGATCTGTGGTTTCATACATTGGTTCTGCTGGCCTATCGGGATTTGGGCCCGGAAGCCGTCGTGGCGGAGCTCGGCAGGCGCTTCGGTGTATCAGGATTGAAAGAAAAGGCTGCGCGCGGTCCGGCAAAGGGCTAGGATAAGCACATGTACGCCGGCATTGGCTGGCGCGCAGCCGACACGGAGTCGAGCGGAATGCGCGCAGGCGCTTTCGACGACACATTTTTTGCGGCAACGGCCGATTCGTACTCGGGTGGCATCGGGAGCACGGCTTCCACAGCTGTCCGGTCCGGGTCTGGAGGAACACAATGGGACTGGGCGGTATCAGTGTTTGGCAGTTACTGATTATCCTGGCGATCGTGGTTTTGATCTTCGGCACCAAAAAGCTGAAGAACGTAGGCAGCGATCTGGGTTCGGCAATGAAGAGCTTCCGCTCCGCGATGCACGACAGCGATGCCGAGGAAGAGCGCAAGCGCAGCGAGGAGGAGCGGGAGTCGCTGGCCAGCGATCCGGCGGATACTGCGGCGACGGCCACGGCGCAGCAGCGCGAAAAGGCGGATGACGCCAGCAAGACGGCTGATCGCCATTGATGTTGACGGGGCGGCAAGCCTCAGATGTTTGATATCGGTTTTTCGGAACTCGTCCTTATCGGGGTGATTGCGCTTATCGTGCTCGGTCCCGAGCGGCTGCCGGAGGCGGCGCGCGCGCTGGGTACCTGGGTGTCCAAAGCGCGCCAGCTCATGCGCAACATGTCCGATGAGCTGGAGCGTCACAGCGACTTCAAGGGCTTTCGCGATCTGCGCGATGAATTCGACAGCTCGCGGCAGAAGGTCGAGGAGGAATTCAGCCGCTCGCGCCGCAAGTTCGAGGAAGAATGGGAGCGCGAGGTATCGCCGGAGAGCGGAGCAGCCAGGACTTCGACAACGGATGATGTCGATGCTGCCGCGGCCGACGATAGCGGTGATTCAGCCGCGGCAAGCGCGGACTCTTCAACCGGGACAGTCGACGGCGTGGACGCCTCGGTGCCGCCAGCGGCGGATGACGCAGGGGCTGTCGAGCCTGCACCCGCCAGCCGGCCGCGGCGGACTCGCGGATCAAAGCGCAAATCTGCTGCGAAGGCGACGGATGATGGGTCGGTAGCGTCTGCGCGGCCTCGAAAGGCGTCGGAGAGCGGGCGCAAGGGGGGCTCGAAGCGGACTGCGAAAGGCACGGCAGGCGCTGCGAAGACCAAACCGGCCGCAAAGTCTACGGCCGGCGGCCGATCCTCCACGACGAAGAGAAAGCCTGCCTCCAGGTCCGCGGCAAACGGCAAATCGCCCGGTGCGAAGCCGAAATCGGCGGCAAAATCCGCGGCGAATGGCGACACGGCTGCGGCAAAAGCGAAGCCGGCGTCAAAACCGGCGAGGACGCGGAAATCGGCCTCCCGCACAGGGTCCGGTGGCACTGGAAGTAGGCAGGCAAGAGACGGCGGCGCGAGCGCGTGAGCGGACATCCGAATTTCGAAGAGGAACCCCAACTCGAACAACCCCTGATGGAGCATCTTCTGGAGCTTCGATCGAGGCTCCTGAAGATTATCATCGGCGTTCTGGTGTTGTTCATTCCGTTGGCGGTGTTCGCGGACACCCTGTTCAACCTGCTGGCCCTGCCGATGCTGCGCTATCTGCCGCAGGGCAGCAGCATGATCGCCACCCATGTCACGTCGCCGTTTCTCACGCCGTTCAAGTTCGCGCTGCTGCTGGCGGTCATTCTTGCCGTGCCGTGGATTCTGTACCAGATCTGGGCCTTCGTTGCGCCCGGTCTGTACAAGCGCGAGCGACGCCTGGTGATCCCGTTGCTCGCGTCCAGCACCTTTTTGTTCTACCTCGGGATGTCGTTCGCCTACCTGGTGGTTTTCCCGCTGATTTTCAGGTTCATGGTCAAGGTTGCGCCCACCGGCGTCGCGGTGATGACCGACATCACCTACTACCTCGACTTCGTGATGACCATGTTCCTCGCTTTCGGCACCGCGTTCGAGTTGCCGGTGGCGATCGTGCTCATGGTCTGGGCGGGTTTCGTGACACCGGATCAGTTGGCGGGCAAGCGTGCCTATGTGCTGATCGGCTGCTTTGTTGTCGGCATGCTGCTGACGCCCCCGGACATGCTGTCGCAAACGATGCTCGCGCTGCCGTGCTACGTGCTCTATGAGGTGGGCATCTGGTTTTCGCGCCGTATCGCCAAGCGCAAGGATGACGAATCGGCCTCAGAGGCTGACGAGTAAGCGGCGCGCGGCACTGGTCAGAACATTGTGGATGCGACTGACGCCGCTCCCACAAAGGCCCTATTGCTTGCTGCCCGCGCGCAGTTCCTCGATGACCGCCACCGTCTCCGGCCGCACACCGCGCCAGCGCAGGAACGACTCGGCGGCCTGTTCCACCAGCATTCCCAGGCCATCCTCCGCCATTGCCGCTCCGTGCGTGCGCGCCCAGCGCACGAAGGGCGTGGGATCGGTACCGTAGAGCATGTCGTAGCAGACGCCGCCGGGCGCGATTACGCCGCCATTGATCGGCGGGACCGCACCCGTAATTCCGCTGGAGGTGGCGTTGATGACAAGGTCGAACTCTCCCTCGATCTCGTCCAGGCTACCGCTTTCGGCCCGGCCCGGGATCCGAAGTGCCTCGACCAGTGCATGTGCCTTGCTGGCGGTACGGTTGGCCACGAGTAGCCGCGCCGGGTTCAGGTCGAGCAGGGGCGCAAGGACGCCGCGTGCGGCGCCGCCGGCACCGAGCAGCAAAAGGCGCCGGCCGGTCACGCCGAGCCCGAGGTTGCGGGTGAGGTCGCGGACCAGGCCGACGCCATCGGTATTGTCGCCTTCGCAGCGGCCGTCGGGGTGGAAGATCAGCGTATTCGCTGCGCCGGCCTGGCGGGCGCGCTCGCTCAGCGTGTCGGCCAGGGCGCAAGCCTGCTGCTTGAATGGCAGGGTGACGTTGGCGCCGCGTCCGCCGGCCTGGCGGAAGGCACTGACGGCCGCGGCGAATCCGTCTTCGGGCGCGAGAATCGCATCGTAGTCCAGCTGCTGGCCCGTCTGTTGCGCAAAGGCGCGATGGATGCGCGGTGACAGGCTGTGCGCGACCGGATTACCGAAAACGGCGTAGCGATCCATACGTCGAGTCTGCCAGAATCCCTACACGCCTGCCTCGTGCAGCCAGCGTGCCACGTCCCTGGCGAAGTACGTCAGGATGCCATCGGCACCGGCGCGCTTCATCGACAGCAGGCATTCCAGCACCGCGGCTTTTTCGTCGATCGCGCCAGCGGCGGCGGCCGCCTTGAGCATCGCGTATTCTCCGCTGACCTGATAGACGAAGGTCGGCACGCGCAGCTCGCTTTTTACCCGCTGAACGATGTCGAGATACGGCAGGCCCGGCTTGACCATGACCATGTCCGCGCCTTCGGCCAGGTCCAGCGCAACCTCGCGCAGGGCCTCATCGCTGTTGGCGGGATCCATCTGATACGTGTATTTGCTGCCGCCGCCGAGTGCGGCAGCCGAGCCCACGGCATCGCGGAACGGCCCGTACAGCCCGGACGCGTATTTGGCCGAGTAGGCCATGATTGCCGTGTTCGGAAAGCCTTCGGCTTCGAGCGCCGCACGCATTGCGCCGACTCGCCCGTCCATCATGTCGGACGGTGCCACCACATCGGCGCCGGCGCGTGCGTGACACAACGCCTGCTTGACGAGAATCTCCACCGTGGCATCGTTGATGACGTAGTCGTGCTCGTCCACCACGCCGTCGTGCCCGTGACTCGTGTAGGGGTCCAGGGCCACGTCGGTGATCACCCCGAGATCGGGAAACTCTGCCTTGAGCGCGCGAATGGCGCGTGGCACCAGCCCCTCGGGATTGAACGACTCGCGCCCGTCGGCACTCTTGCTGGCTGCACTCAGGTGCGGAAACAGGACGATGGCGGGAATGCCCAGCGCCCGGATGCCGGCCGCCTCGGTCAGCAGGGTATTGATGCCGAGCCGTTCCACGCCGGGCATGGTCGCGACTTTCTCGCGGGTGTCGTCGCCCTCGGTGAGAAAAACCGGATAGATCAGATCGTCGGTGCTGAGCCGATTCTCGCGTGCCAGGCGGCGTGAAAATTCGCGGGCGCGTATGCGGCGCATGCGCACGCGGGGATAGGCGCCGCCGGCGCGGGAACTGTTCTCGCTCATGGTCGGTAGTCCCTTTTATCGAAAGTCGATTCCGCCCATATTACCAGAGCCGAAACGGCTTCGGCCGGGCGGTTGCGCCCGCTGCCGTTTGTATTGAATCATAGGGATTTACCGGGCCCCGATTCCATGAGCCGATCCGACACGCTGGCCGACTGGCTGGCAGCCGTCGCACAGAGCGATCGAGAAGCGTTCTCGGCATTGTATGATGCCTGTTCGCCGCACCTCTATGCGTTGACATTGCGCATGCTCAAGCGGCGCGACTGGGCGGAAGAGGCGCTACGCGATGCGTTCGCCAGAATCTGGCGGGACGCCGACAGGTACACGCCCGAGCATGGCGCACCGCTGGCATGGTTGATGAGCGTGGCGCGTTATCAGGCGCTTGGTCTCCTGCGTCAGCGGCGTCGTGAATCCGCGGTGACGGAGGAATGGCAGCCGGGTCTCTACAGCATGCTGATCGACAGTACCGCGGAACCGGACATGCGCGCCGAGGACATCGCGGCACTGGCGTCGCTGCAGGCCTGTCTGGAAGGGTTGCAGGACATGGAGCGCGAAAGCGTGTTGCTGACCTGCTACGAAGGTTATACCTGCAGCGAGCTGGCGGCCCGCCTGCAGGCACCGCCGGCCACCGCCAGGGGCTGGCTGCGCCGTGGCCTGTTTCGCCTGCGGACGTGCCTGGGCTGATGAACTACGATCGACCGGAATTGCGCCAGATGCTGGCCGCGGAGTACGCACTGGGGACCTTGTGCGGGCCCGCGCGCCGCCGCTTCGAAACCCTGCTGAAAACGGATCGCCAGTTGCGCGCCGAACTCGTGTTCTGGGAAGCGCGGCTCGCGCAGTTGGGGCTGGATCTGGCGCCGGTGGCGCCCGATGCCAAGGTATGGACGGCGATTCAAAAGGGCATCAAGGCCCGCGTTCCGGACACGCCGCCGCCAGCGCCTTCGCGGCAAGGCCGCTGGTGGCACAGCCTGGCGTTCTGGCGCGGTGCGTTTGTGATCGCCGCTGCCGTGGATGTCGCGCTTGCGGTGCTGCTGTGGTTGTCGTATTGAGCGGGAACAAGATCGTGGCTGGCGCCGTTCCGTTTGGCTATATCCACTTCTTGCGCCTGAACCACAGCACCAGCCCCACCGCGAGCAGCACCATCACCCCGAGCACCACGAAGTAGGCGTAGTGCACTTTCAGCTCCGGCATGTATTCGAAGTTCATGCCGAAGATGCCGGTAATCAGCATCAGTGGGAGGAATATCGCCGATAGCACGGTCAGGACGCGCATGATCTCGTTGGTGCGATTCGCTACCGTGGAAAAATGCAGCTGCACCGCGGAGTCGGTTTCCTGTTGCTGAATGCGCGCGTAGGCTGACAGGCGCTCGATATGGCCGATCAGGTCGTTGTAGCGAATTTGCAGGCTGCTGCTCAGGTTCGTGCGGGTACCGCGCCGCCAGGCGGTGACGGCCTCCCACTGGCCGTTGCTGATTGCTTCCAGGCGCCCGGCCGCGCGCCGGTGATCGAGGAGTTTCCGCCAGTCCTGGAACGGATTGTCCGGGTCCAGCAACTCATCCTGAAGCTCGGCGGCCCGCTCCGAAAATCGCGCCCGCGCCGCGAGGTAACGGTCGATGACGGTGTCCAGAATCAGGTGCAGCAGGCCCGCCGGCTGTTTGGGCGAGCGCAGGCGTTCGATTTCGAAGCGGCGCATAACCATGTCGAAGGACGGGCTGTCGCCGGCGCGAACCGATACCAGCAGGCGGTCGAACAGGAAAAACGCAGCCGCCCGGACCTCGATGAGCGACTGCTCCGCGCTGGGGCCCAGGGTCTGGAACACCAGCAGTTCGTAGTCGGCGCCGCGATCGAAAAAAGACGGATGGCGCGGATTGAAGCTGTCAGTCACGTGGTCGTCGAATACGCCGATACCGGTCAGGCGCCGCACCTCTTGCGGCCAGCCCGCCGCCTCATCGCGCACCAGATCCAGCCACAGGTAACCTTCTTCCGGTAGCTGCTCCACGCTTTCCAGCCGGCGCGGCGGAGCATTTTGCGCAAGCAGCAAGATCCGCATCGCCATACGGTTCAGAGCAGCTCTTCGATCGCCTCTCGCTCGCCGCGCAGTTCCTGCTCCGTCGCCTGCATTCGGCCGCGGCTGAAATCGTCGATCGGGAGACCCTGAACGATCTCGTAATCACCGTTGCGGCACACGACCGGGTAGGAGTACACGATGCCCGGCGCGATGCCGTAGCTGCCATCGGACGGAACCGCCATGCTGACAAAGTCGCCGTCCGGACTGCCGTGAACCCAGGTGTGCACGGCGTCGATGGCGGCGGATGCCGCGGATGCCGCCGAGGATGCGCCCCGTGCCTTGATGACCGCCGCACCGCGCTGCTGCACGCTCGGGATGAACTCCTCCCGGATCCAGGTCTGATCCACCAGCGAGGTGGCCGGCTTGCCCTTGACTTCGCAATGGTTGATGTCCGGGTACTGGCTTGCGCTGTGATTGCCCCAGATCGCGAGTTTGCGGATGTCGGTGACATGAGTGCCCGTCTTTTGCGCGAGCTGGCTCAGGCCGCGGTTATGGTCCAGGCGCGTCATCGCCGTGATCTGACGCGGGTCGAGATCCGGCGCGTTGCTGGCGGTAATCAGGGCGTTGGTGTTGGCGGGGTTGCCCACTACCAGCACCTTGACGCTGCGCTTGGCGTGATCATTCAGGGCCTTGCCCTGGGCGGAGAAGATTTTGGCGTTGGCTTGCAGGAGGTCGCTGCGCTCCATGCCCTTGCCGCGCGGTCGGGCGCCCACCAGCATCGCGATGTCCACATCCTCGAAGCCTTCCTCCGCCTTGTCCGTGGCGCGCACATCCTGCAGCAGGGGGAAAGCGCAGTCCTGCAGCTCCATGAGTACGCCCTTGACCGCGTCCATCGCCTGCGGAATTTCGACAAGATGCAGAATCACCGGCTGATCGGGACCCAGCATGTCACCGCCCGCAATGCGAAAGGCGAGTTGATAGCCGATCTGTCCGGCACCGCCGGTAATCGCGATTTTGAGCGCTTGCTTCATTGGGTGCTCCTGTCTGGTTGAGCGCGCGTGGGGAAGTCACTGAACCGGCAAAGGATAGCGAACTCCTACCCGCAGGTAAAACTGCGAATGGGCTTTACGGCTCTTCCAGCCATTGCAGTGTCGCCGGCAGTTCATCCAGCGTCCGGATTTCCGCATCCGGCACGACGTCCGGGTATCGCTGCGCCGGCCATGGCGTACCGGTGCGATTGATCCAGACGGTGCGGACGCCGACGGCGGCGGCGCCGGCCACGTCGGTGTGGGGATCGTCGCCCACATGTACCATCTGGGCCGGTTCGATGTTCGCCGCCGCCGCCGCGGCCAGGAAAGTCTCGGGATGCGGCTTGGCCTTGCCGAACTCCGAGGCCGAGATGGCGAAACGCATGATCTCGCCCAGGCCCACCTTGTGGATATCGGCATTGCCGTTGCTGATGGCGCCGAGGCAGAAGCGGGTATGCAACGCGTGCAGCACGGCCATCACTTCCGGATAGAACTCGACCTGGTTCCGGTAGCGCAGAAAGATGGCGAAGGCCGGCTCCACGATGTCGTTATCGTAGCCGGTGAGCTGCGCGACGTGTGCGATCACCGCCTTGCGCAGGCCGGTCATATCGTTGGCCAGGTGCACCTGCTCCGCCGCGATGCGCAGCCGCAGAGCGCGCATCGCGGCGATATCGAACTGGAGCGCAATGCGCGGGCAGTTCGCTTCGAGCCAGGCCATCATCTCGAGTTCGGCGCGTGCCAGCACTGGCTCGACCGGCCACAGGGTGTCGTCAAGATCGAAGCTGACGGCGCGAATTTCGACGGCGGTAGATTGTCTGGACATGGACTTCAGGTGCGGATGAAACGTCAACAGGCCCTAAGATACCATGCCCCAGGGTCCTTGACGTTTACATACGGCCCTA
>CAZYIP010000039.1:0-23924 GCA_964646895.1 uncultured Salinisphaerales bacterium
AGCGCCATGTCGGGCGCGCCGATCATCATCGGAATCATCCAGTTGGCGAGCCCGGTAAACGCCGGCATGATCACGCCGAAGATCATGATCAGGCCGTGCAGGGTCGTCATCTCGTTGAAAAATTCCGGCTCGACCAGCTGCAGCCCCGGCTGGAACAACTCGGCGCGGATGATCAGCGCCATGGTGCCGCCAACCAGAAACATGGTGAAGCTGAACCACAGGTACAGCGTGCCGATGTCCTTGTGATTGGTGGTCTTGATCCAGCGCATCAGACCGGGTGGCGGTCCGTGGTGTTCGTGTTCTTCAGGAGCGACAGCGGTAGATGGTGTTGCGGACATGACGGACTCCCTCCCGGTAGCAGGTTTCGCTGGGAATGGACATCCCTGTGACAGCCTCCGCAGCTTTCGGCCGCGAAGGGAATATGAGAAAGCTCGTTATATCAAGGCGATGGCGCCGTGACCTCCTCATACACTTCCACATAACCGTCGGCAATGCGAACCGGAAAAGTGTCGACAGCCTCGTACGCCGGCGCGGCGAGCGCCTCACCCGTGCGGATGGAGAAACGCGCGCCATGCAGACAGCATTCGACCTCGCCGTCTTCCACATAGCCGTCGGAGAGCTCGGCATCGGCATGCGTGCACAGATCGCGGATGGCATAATAGCCATCTTGCAGATGGTAGACGGCGACCGCCTGGCTCTCGAGCCAGACTACCTTGCACTCGTCGAGCGGAATTTCGCCCTCTTTCGCCACCCTGACCCATGTACTCACGACTTGCCCTCCGTCACCGGTTAGGTTAGGTATAGCGGCTATGACGGCGTTGCGCCTTGATCTGCGTCAAAACGACCCGATATTTGATACAGGTCAAGGACACGGGGCCAGTCGAATGACACTGTTCGCCCACCACCGGATACGGAGACAGCGGCATGAGCATGCAAGAGCGGGAAACGGTTTCCCTGCAGCGCGACTGTGAAGCGGTCGTGGTGCCTTACGGCGACCGCGTACTGCTTGCCCAGGGCACCCAGGCAACCATCACCCAGATGCTGGGAGGCAGCTACACGGTTTACATCAGCGGCAATCTGTTCCGCATCGATGGCGTCGATGCCGACGCGCTGGGCAAGGAAGTCACGCAGAAAGCCACCCTGGACGAGAACGCTTCCGACGAAGACATCGAACAGGCAGTCTGGGACCAGCTCAGGACCTGCTACGACCCGGAGATTCCCATCAACATCGTGGACCTGGGGCTGGTCTATGTCTGCCGCCTGGAAACGCTGCCGGAGGGCGGCCACAACGTGTACGTCGAAATGACCCTGACCGCGCCGGGCTGCGGCATGGGCGAGATCCTGGTGCAGGACGCCCACGACAAGCTCATGCAGCTCCCGTCGATCAAGAATGTGCAGGTGGAGCTCGTCTTCGACCCGCCGTGGACGATGGACAAGATGTCGATGGAAGCCAGACTGCAGACGGGCATGATCTGACGCAAGCGCACCCGCAATTTCTCAACTTCCTCAAGCTTCAGGCCGCGTTCACAAACATTCGCGCGCGCGAATGACCGTGAACACGGCCTGACGTGCGGCGGTTGCATCGCCGGTTCAACTATGTTGCCATACGGGGATTATTTGCGTTGGCAGGTAGCAAGGGAACCCGGTGGAAAACGGCTGGACGACACTGAAAACCACGATCGGCGGACTTTACGATAATTGGGCGCCGGTCGCCTATACCTTCCTGATTGTACTCGCAATCCTGGTGACCAATGCGGTGCTGCGGCGGGTTTTGCGGCGACTCATACCCGCACGCGGCGCAAAGCACGTCTGGCGCGATGCGCTGCTGTGGGCCCTGGGGCCGCCGCTGCGCGCCATCATCTGGGTCATCGGCCTTTCCATCGCGGTCGAGGCGCTGACCCAGGGCGGCAACATGTCGCTGCTGGCGCACGTCTTTGCACCGGCCCGCAACGTCGCGACCATCGTCATCGTGACCTGGTTCGTGCTGCGCGTGGTACACCGGGCAGAGCGCAATCTGCTGGCCCGGGCACGCAACCGGGGTCAGGAAGTGGACCCCACCGCCGCCGATGCCATCGGCAAACTGGTGCGCGCCGCGGTCTTCATTACCGCCATCCTGGTGATCATGCAGACGCTGGGCTTCTCGGTGGCGGGCATCCTCGCCTTTGGCGGCATGGGCGGCATCGCCGTCGGCTTCGCGGCGCAAAGCCTGGTCGCGAACCTGCTCGGTGGCCTGACCATTTTCGCCAGCCGTCCGTTCAAGGTCGGGGAATACATCATTCTGCCCGGCACCGAACTGATGGGCGGCGTGGAGCACATCGGCTGGCGCGCGACGCGCATACTCGGCTTCGATGAAAAACCGTTCTTCGTCCCCAACGCCGTTTTCAACACCTCGTCGGTCATCAACCACTCGCGCATGCACAGCCGGCGCATCATGGAGTACATGTACATCCGCTATCGCGATGTGGACAGGGTGCAGGCCGTCGTTGCCGATGCCAACAAGATGCTGAACGAGCATCCCGGCATCCGGCACGATTTCTTCATCTTCCGCTTCGACAGCTGCGGCGATCACGCCCTCAAGCTGTTCCTCTACGCCTTTACCGTCAGCACCGACTACACCGATTACATGGTGGTCAAGGAGGACATCCTGCTGAAGATCGCGGGGATCGTGCGCGAACATGGCGCCGAGCTGGCCGTCCCGGTATCCAATGTTTACATGCCCGAAGGCCTGCAGCTCAAATCCGAGCGGGATCAGTTTCCCGAAGAACCCCTGGCCGCGGGGCTCAGCCACCAGCGCGAAACGAGTTCGTAATTCGAAGACGGACGGCTTGACTCGGATCAAGGCACGCTGCTGACGGGGCTGGTGCAATAGACTGCGAGAACAGAGGATTACCGGGGCGCTTCAATGTCCGACGTGTCGATTGCGGTCGTTTTGCATCTGCTTGGCGTGGTGTGGTGGATCGGGGGTCTCGCTTTTGTTTCCGCGGTGCTGCTTCCGGAGTTGCGTCGCGATCCGGCCACCGCGCTCGAACGCTTCCATGCGATCGAAAGACGTTTCGCGCCCCAGGTTCGCATCGCGCTGGTCATCGTAGGCGCCTCCGGGGGCTGGATGCTGTACCGGCTCGGGCTGTGGCGCGCCCTGAGCATGCCCCGGTTCTGGTGGCTGCACGCGATGCTCGTGCTGTGGACGCTGTTCTTCCTCATGCTGTTCGTGCTCGGCCCGACCGGCGTGCTCAAGCACATCATGAGCGGATCGCTGGAGCGTGACGTAAGCGTCCGCTTCGCACGCATGCACCGTCTGCACGTCGTGCTGCTGATTCTGGCGCTGATCACGGTGGGCGGTGCGGTGGCGGGCAGTCACGGTTTCGGCTGAACCGGGTTCCGGCAGCCTGCAAATTCCCTTTCCCCCACGGGGGAAAGGGAACGATTGTCGCAAACTCACTCGGTACCCGGGCGTCCGATCTCCACCTGCCAGGTCTGCGGTCCCTGCTCCACGTATTTCCAGAAAAACTCTCCCTTGTGCTCCGCGTCGAACTGGTAGTACAGCGGCTTGGGGTCGTGGTCGTTGATCAGCAGGAAGCTGTCGCCGGGTTCCAGATTTTCGTATGTCTCGAAGATGATCCGATGCCGTTCCATCGGGATCAGGCTGCGCACATCAAGTGTCTTGGACATGGCTGTTCTCCTTCGTGGTTGTGTGTCGAGGGTGGGTTGACTGCGTCAGCGCGTGCAGAACGCCGTTCAGGCGCTCCGCCTCGCGCGGATGGGTATGCCGTAATTCGGACCAGGCCGCGGCGGCAAGTTGGCAGGCCTGATGGCGTTCTTCGTCTCCGGTTTTTCCGAGCGCCAGCAGACAGCGGACGAAAACCCGGTTGAGCGCCACCAGTGCCGGCTCATCGCCCGCAGGCTCGCCGCTCATGCCGGGTCGTCCGGTATTCCGAAATGCGCCTTGGCGATCGGCGTCATCTTGTGCACGGACCAGGGCGGATCCCAGACCAGATCGATCTCGACGTCCTTCACGCCAGGAATGCGCAGGCCGCGATCCTGAACGCCCATCATGATGTAATCCTGTGCCGGGCAGCCCGGCGTGGTCATGGTCATGGTGACGTTGATCACGCCCTCCTCGACCTCCAGCTCGTAGATCAGGCCGATATCGACGATGTTGTATCCGAGTTCAGGGTCGATGACATCGTGCATGGCGTCGAGCACTGTGTCCCGGTCCGGTGCAACCGCTGCGTTCATGGCTTCAGCCCCCACGCCGTATCAGCAGGTGCACGCCGTCGTCCCGCTTGTCCACGCGAATCGCGGCACCGCGCGCCTCCAGCTCCGGGTACAGGAAGACCGGGTCGCGCTCGTTGATGGCGTGCAGCACCTCGCCCGCGTCCAGCCGCTCCAGGGCATCGAGAATGCGTACCAGCGGTTCGGGCGGGTGCAGACCACGGTTGTCGAGTTCCGTTGAGGGATCCGGCCACTCCGATGCGTCGGCGGGTGCCGCCGGAGCCTTCGCGGGCGCCGTTGCTGCGGTGGCCGCGCCGGGCGTGAACAGCACCTCCCAGTCGCCCTCGCCGATACGGCGCGCGTCGTGGCCGTAGCCCTTCTTGCCCAGCACCGCGTACAGCGGCAGCGGCTCGAAAGTGGCCAGCAACCGCAACGGCTGGCCCGGCGCCAGACTGTGCAGGCTCTGCATGATTCGTGGCAACGGCTCGCCGCCGTTGCGCAATTCCTCGCGAACATCGAGCGTCATGGGTTCAACTGCGGTCATGGGGATGGCCCTCCGTATTCATGAATGGGGGAACGGTGGGCGTCGTGGACCGCTCGTGTTCATAATGACCTCGCCAGGCGCGCCAGTATTCAAGTATCAGTCTGGCGGTAGCGAGGACGGTCAGAAGCACACCGACTCGGAAAACGTATGAGGCGTCGAAGATTGCAGCGATCAGCGCCAGCAGGACGCCGACAAAATAGAGGATGAACCACGGGAAGCTGCGCTTCTCGTCGACCAGGTCCTGTACGCGCGGTACGCGCCCGCGCCCGAGTTGCTTGCCGAAGCGGCCGAGCCAGGTAAGAAACGGCACGATCTTGTAAAGCTGGGTCAGGCCCAGGCCGCTCAGCCAGCCGAACAGCACCAGAAACACCAGCGCGGGCGCGTAGGTGGCGACGGTCCCGGACGCGACAATCGCCGCCCCTACCGCAGCGGAAAGCCCGAACATCGCAAAGGCACCCACCGCCGCCTTGTTCTGCAGCTCGATGGCAGCGCGTTTGCGCGTACGATAAATGCGCGCCACATCCACCAGATAAATCGCCACCGCGGCGACGACCAGCGCATAACCCAGCAACTCCAGCCCCCGCAGCAGGGATGACGCCTGCCAGGCCTGCACGAGCCCGGTAATCACGGCAATAGCAAACCCGCTGGTGCTCAGGTACAGCACCAGTTCTCCGGGCAGACCGCGTTCTTCCGGCGCGAGGGTGAACATCGGCAGGAGCTTGTAGCTCACGCCCATGGCCACGATCGTGAACCAGCCGCCGAGCCCGGCCAGGGCATGATAGGCAACGCCATGAGCCAGCAGCGGGGCGAAGTAACCCGACAGCGCGGGCACGCTCAGCGCCAGCGCCAGCAGCAGACCGAGAACGATCGTCAGCAGCAGAAATGCCAGAGCGGCCAGCACCATGCGCCCCGGAAGCGGCAGCGGTCGCGCTTGCAGCAGCGGCACGCCGACGTCGTAGATCGCGATCGAAACTCCGGCAATGATCAGCACGCCACCCGCCGGCAGGCAATGGGACAGGTGTGAAACGCCGAAGAAAAGCCCCAGGAAGCCGCAGATCATCCCGATCAGCCCCACCTGTACCGCGACAAGAGTCGCCAGCGCCAGATTCTGGCTGGGCAACACACGGGAAGTGATGACGGGAATGAACTGAAACAGCGCGCCCAGCACCAGCAGCAACAGCCAGCCGAGGGTCATGAGATGGACGGCGATGAGAGTGCCGGGCGCGGCCCATGATTGCACCGGATATGTCAGACCCGCCACTATCAACACCTGAGCGACCAGAAAGTTGGCCAGCGCACAGGCGAAGAACAGCAGCGTCCAGCGGGACAAGCGGTTGCTGATCATGGCATCACCTCGCGCCCCCGGAAACCGGACATGGCGCGTGTTCGCGACTTCTACGCTACCCACCGTAGGCGCGGGCGCGCGGCGACGCCTTGATATGGATCAAAAGTTTGCCGACCGGCACAGACGTGCGAGGATGGCAAGAATGCACAAATCCGGGAGCGACACCATGACACAGCCGATGCCGGTCATCTTTTTCGGGCATGGCAACCCGATGAACGCGTTGCAGGACAACGCGTATACCCGGGGCTGGTCCGCGATCGGGGCGGCGTTGCCGCGCCCACGGGCCATTCTGTGCATTTCAGCCCACTGGTATCTGCCCGGGATCGCGGTCACGGCAATGCCGAAGCCGCGGACGATCCACGACTTCGGAGGCTTCCCGCGACCGCTATACGAAGTCGACTACCCCGCGCCCGGCGACCCGGAACTGGCCCGGCGCGTGCAGGCACTGCTTAATCCGCTGCCGGTGGTGCTCGACCAGGAGTGGGGCCTGGATCACGGTACCTGGTCGGTGCTCTGCCACCTGTATCCGGACGCGGACATCCCGGTCGTGCAGCTCGGCATCGACGAGACACAGCCTGCAGCGAACCACTACGCTATCGGCAGGCGGCTCGCGCCATTGCGCGACGAGGACATTCTCGTCATCGGCAGCGGCAACCTGGTGCACAACCTCCACACCTATGCCTGGGGCCGGCATTCGGCCGAGCCCTTCGACTGGGCGGTGCGCTTCGAAAGGAAAGCCCGCGAACTGATCGTTGCCGGCAACGATCAGCCCCTCATCGCCTACGAAACGCTGGGCCATGACGCGGCCCTGGCCGCGCCGACGCCCGAGCACTATCTGCCCCTGCTCTACGTGCTCGCGCTGCGACGCGAAGGCGAGCCGGTCGCTTTCCCGGTGGAGGGGATGGATGGCGGATCGATTTCGATGCTTGCAGTGAAGATCGGTTGAGGGAGGCAATTTCGCCCCCCTCTCCCCTCAAAGGCGTCCGAAGAATGCGCCGTACGCGGGCAGGATCAACCGTTCGCCGTCGCGTTGCGACTCGAAGCCGTGGCCATCCAGCGGCTCCACGCGGGCCACATCGGGGCTCAGCAGCTCTGCCGCGCCCTCGCCCAGGTTGAGGGCCACCAGCAGGCGCTCATCGTCGCTCTCGCGCCAGAAGGCCAGCACGTCGGCGGCCGCGTCGATAAAGCGGATGCCGCCGATGCGCAGCGCGGGATGCTGTTTGCGCCACGCCAGAAAACGGCGGCAGGCATTGAGTACGGAATCGGGCGCTGCCGCCTGCACATCCACCGCGAAGGCGTGGTGCGCCGCGTCCTGCGGCAGCCACGGCTCAACGGTGGAAAAGCCGGCGTACAGTGCCCCCGCTTTCCACAGCATCGGCGTGCGCGCGCCATCGCGCCCCTTGTAGCCGGGCCAGAACGCAATGCCGTAGGGATCCTGCAGACGCTCGAAGGGCACGTTCGCCTCCGGCAGCCCGAGCTCGTCGCCCTGATACAGGCAGACGCTGCCGCGCAACGACAGCAGCATCGCCAGCAGCACCTTGACGAATGCGGGCGCAGGATTTTCGCCTCCCCAGCGGGTGGCGAAGCGCATCACATCGTGATTGCTCAGCGACCAGCACGGCCAGCCATCGTCCACCCGTGCCTCCAGGGCCTCCACTACCTGCCGGACATAAGCGGCACCGGAGCGCTTGCCGAGGAGATCGAAAGTATACGCCATGTGCAGCTTGTCGCCGCCGGCGGTGTACTCGGCCATTACGCCGAGCCCGTCCTCGGCACCGATCTCGCCGACCATGGTGCGGCCCGGATAACGGTCGAGCAACGCGCGCAACCGCTGCAGGAACGCCACGTTTTCGGGCCGCGTCTTGTCGTACACATGCCGCTGCATGCGATACGGGTTGGTCTCGGGCACATCGTGGACACCGTCCGCGCCGTCGCCAATGGGTGGGTTGTCGCGCAGTGCCTGATCGTGGAAGAAGTAGTTCACCGTATCCAGGCGAAAGCCGTCCACTCCGCGTTCGAGCCAGAACTCCACGTCTTCGAGCACCTGCTCGATGACCGCGGGATTGTGATAGTTGAGATCCGGCTGGCTGGCGAGGAAATTGTGCAGGTAATACTGCTGGCGGCGGCTGTCCCAGGCCCACGCGGACCCGCCGAAAACCGACAACCAGTTGTTGGGCGGCGTCCCGTCCGGCCTGGGGTCGGCCCATACGTACCAGTCGGCGCGGGAATTTTCGCGATGGTCGCGGCTGGCGCGACTCTCGATGAACCAGGGATGCAGATCCGAAGTGTGCGACAGCACCTGATCGATCATCACCTTGAGGCCCAGCTCGTGGGCGCGTGCCACCAGCCGGTCGAAATCCTCCAGGGTCCCGAACAGCGGGTCCACGTCGCGGTAGTCCGAAACGTCGTAGCCAAAATCTCGCATCGGCGAGCGAAAGAACGGCGACACCCAGATGGCGTCCACACCCAGGTCCGCCACATGCGTCAGCGAGCGGGTAATGCCGTTGAGATCGCCCACCCCGTCGCCGTTGTCGTCGGCGAAACTGCGTGGATAAATCTGATAAATGACGCCCCCGCGCCACCATTCTTTTTGCGTTGCCGTCATGCCTGCCCCGAAGCTGTGGTTATCGAAACGGGTGAGTCCCCAGCATGTCGCGGCGTAGCCTACCGTTCTGGCGCCCGCATGTCATCCTCCGCTCAGCGCCATCGTGATGGCACATCAGGCACACTGCGCGCCAGCCCGATCCGCTCCGCGCAGGTGACTGATCCGCAAGCGAAACCGGCACGGGCATTCCCCAGCACCCGACAGTGGCCGGACGACCGGCGATCCGTCCGTTGGTGACCGGCCGGTCGCAGCGCGCGCTCCGGCAGCAGGGCCAGTGCATCGATTGGCCGACGCTGAGCGCAATTTTCCCGCCATCGCGGCTGCAGTCGCTCCCATAGCCGCCGGCGGTCACCTTGCAATGTCCACTCCCCGTGTATACTGTCGCCTCATGCACCGCCCGGCTGCATCCTCAACAGCCGCACAAGGTTCACAAATCGGCCACCGTATGGACGGATTCAGTCTCGAAGAGGGAACCCAGCTTTGCCGGGTTCTCGGCGATCCCACACGCCTGCGTCTCCTCATTCTGCTGGAATTTCAGGAGCTGACCGTTGCCGAGATGACGCAGGTGACGCGTCTGTCGCAAAGCCGCGTATCCACCCACCTGGGCAAGCTGCGCAAGGCCGGGCTGATCTTCGACCGGCGCAGCGGCGCCAGTTCCATCTACGCGCTCAACCGTGACTCCATCCCCGAATCCGCACGCCATCTGTGGGAGGCGCTGCGAAAAAACGTGACGGATGCGCAGATCGAACTCGACCGGGAGCGGGCACGCGAAATCGTGCGCGCACGCAAACTGCAACAGACCTGGGCCGACTCGGTGGCCGGGCGCATGGAATTGCACTACTCTCCGGGGCGTACGTGGGAAGCGACCGCGCACGCGCTGATCGGCCTGCTTGAGCTCGGAGACGTGCTCGATTGCGGCTCCGGCGACGGAGTGCTGGCCGAACTGCTCGGCCATCGCGCACGCAGCATCACCTGCATTGACGTGAGCGCCAAGGTCGTCGCCGCCGGAAGGAAGCGTCTGGCGCACATGGAAGGCGTGCGTTTCTTTCAGGGCGACATGCATGCACTGCCTTTCCCCGAAGCACGTTTCGATGTGGTCTTTCTGATGCACACACTGACCTATACGGTACAACCCGCGCGGGTGCTGCACGAAACGGCGCGGGTCCTGCGGCCGGGCGGACGGCTGGTGCTCGCAACCCTGAAGCGCCATCATCACCAGGCCACGGTGGCCGCATACGATCACGCCAACCTCGGCTATCAGCCGTCGGAGATCACGCGCATGCTTGCCGACAGCGGACTTGCGCTGGAGAGCTGTCAAGTGAGTTCACGGGAATCCCGCCCCCCCTACTTCGAGGTCATCACTGCGCAGAGCCATCGCCCCCAGTGACGCATTGCGCGCCACCGCCCGAATTCGCCGTCAGCCTGCGCACATGCGCCGGCCAGCGTTCGGATTCTCCTGGTCATGATCTATAGCCTGCGTACCCGGCTCACCATCGCCGGCATCTGGCTGGCCCTGCTCGCTTTTGCGTTCGTCTGGGGAGAAACCCACCATTTCGCGCCAGTAGACATGATTCTGCTGGTCTATCGCTACGTCGAGGGCCACGCCTGGGGCCCCCTCATCTACATCGGCCTGTACGCATTGCGGCCGTTCATCCTCTTCCCGGCGATGCTGCTGACGATCACCTCCGGCAGCCTCTTCGGCTTTCTCGGGGGTTGGGCGCTCACCATCGTCGGTGAGAACCTCTCGGCCAACGTGGCTTACCTGATCGCCCGTTTTCTCGCTGGCGACGCCATCAACGAGTCCACCAACCGCTTTGTACGCCGGTGGCGCCCGACGCTGGAAGAACAGGCCATCTCGACCATTATCATCCTGCGGATCATTTACCTGCCCTTCGACCTCGTCAACTACGCCTGTGGCATCCTCGGCGTTCCGTGGTGGAAGTATGCCCTCGCCACCTTTATCGGCATCCTGCCGCCGATGGTTACGTTCGTCAGCTTCGGCGCGTCGATCGACGTGGAAGAAGTGCTCCGCAGCAAGGGCACGCTATCGGTGGCAACCCTGATCAACAGTCAGCAACTCTGGATCTCGGTCGGTCTGCTGGTCGCCAGTCTGGTGCTCGCCCGTGTCGTGCACCTGCGCCACCGGCACCACGTCCGCCGCAAGCGCCAGCAGTGAAGAGTTCCCGGCCTCCCGCCCCTTGCCGGCTTTACGCCGCCGCGCGGATTACACGAAGAACAACCACGTAACGAAGACGTAGGTCGGAATCAGGATTGCCCCGGACCATAGCATGTAGCCAAAGAAATGCGGCATGCGCACCCTCTGATGCCGGGCAATGGCGTAGACCATGAAGTTCGGCGCATTGCCGATGTACGAATTGGCGCCCATGAAAACCGCCCCGCACGATATCGCCACCAGCGTAGCCGCGCCAGTGGTCATCAGTGTCTGCGCATTGCCGCCGGCGAGGTCGAAAAAGACCAGGTACGTGGGCGTGTTGTCGAGGAAGGAGGACAACGCGCCCGTCAGCCAGAAATAGGCCGCGGTATTGGCACTGCCGTCCGCATGCGTCACCAGCGCGACCAGCGGCGCGAGGGCACCGTCCGGACCGGCATACAGTATGGCCGTCAGCGGAACGAGGCAGACGAAGATCGCGGCGAACAGCACCGCCACCTCGACGATCGGCCCCCAGGCGAACTCGTTGGCACGGTGATGTTCCTCCCGGCTCAGCGCCAGGGACAGGAACGCCATTGTCAGCATGATCACGTCACGCGCCACGCCCTGAAGCCCGATCTCCACCCCGTACACCGTGAACGAGATGCCCGGCTGCCACCATGCCGACAGCAGGATGGCCCCGATAACGCCAGCCAGAAGCGGCAGATTGATGACACCGTACAGGCGCACCTTCGAATCCGGCGACGGATCGCTGGTCTTCGGCATGCCTTTCTCGCGTGCGTGAAAAAACCAGTCGATGATGACAAAGATGATCAGCACAATGGCGCCAACCGTCAGCGTTTCCCTGAACAGATGGGTTGTCGTCCAGAAGAAGTCGACGCCACGCAAGAACCCGACGAACAATGGCGGATCGCCGAGCGGGGTCAGCGAACCGCCGATGTTGGAGACGAGAAAGATGAAGAAAATGACGACGTGCGCGTTGAAGGGCCGGTTGTCATTGGCACGGAGCAGCGGCCGGATCATGATCATCGATGCGCCCGTGGTACCCACGAAAGACGCGAGGACCGCGCCGATCACCAGCAGTCCGGCATTCGTCAGCGGCGAACCGTGAATATTGCCGCCCACCAGGATGCCGCCTGAAATGGTAAAGAGCGCGAACAGCAGGATGATGAAGGGGACGTACTCGAGAAGGAGCGTGTGCAGCGCCGCCTCCGTCGCAAGGGACGGCCCGGCCCAGAAGGCCAGGGGAACGAGCGCGAGCGCCCCCCAGAAGGCGGCGAACTTGCCGTAATGACGCTCCCAGAAATGTGGATAGAGCATGGGCCCCGTCGCGATCGAAAGCAGCAGGCCGATGAACGGAAGTGCCCACAGCAGCGACATGCGCTCGCCCGGCAGGGCGGCAGGTGACGCGGCGAACGCCGGCACCGCAATTGTCCAGATAAAAAGAGCCGCAGTGCCCGCGGCAATACCACGGGATCGTGGAAAACGCATCGAGATGAATTCCCCTAATCGTTTTGCTGCCACACCGTCCGGCCGGCGACGGCGGCGATCTGCTCCAGCCGGCGCTGGTGAGCCGCGCGCTCGGCCTCGCTTGCGCGCAACACACGCGGCCGGCGGCCGAGCTCCCCCAGCAGCTGCGTGAGTCCGGTACTCGCCCGACGCTGCTCGTGACCATCCTCGGCATCGAGCGCCATCGTGGTCTGTCCACCGGTCATGGCGAGGTACACCTCGGCCAGCAACTGCGCATCGAGCAGCGCTCCGTGCAGCTCACGTCCGGAATTGTCGACCTCGTAACGCTTGCACAGGGCATCCAGGCTGTTGCGTTGGCCCGGGTGGCGCCCGCGTGCCGCGACCAGCGTATCGTGCACCCGGCATTGTGCCTCGACGGTTATCGTCTTGCCCGCGAGCGCGAGCTCGTGGTCGAGAAATGCGAGATCGAAGGGCGCATTGTGAATGATCAGCTCGGCATCGCCAAGAAACTCGAGCAGATCATCCGCGATATCGGCAAAGCGTGGACGGTCGGCCAGCATCTCCAGGGTCAACCCGTGTACCTCGATCGCAGCCTCGTCGATGTCGCGCTCAGGATTGAGGTAGAGATGGTACTGATTGCCGGTAATGCGCCGGCTGACGATCTCGACGCAACCGATCTCGATGATGCGGTGGCCCTGCTCCGGTTCCAGGCCGGTGGTTTCGGTGTCCAGTACGATCTGACGGGAGCCGCTCATGCCCGCGCCCCGGCGCCGGCGGATTCGAGCAGTTCGTCAATGGCGCGATTGGCGAGGCGATCGGCGATTTCATTGCCCTCGACGCCACTGTGGCCGCGGACCCAGTGCCAGCTCACGTCGTGCCTGCGGGCGGCCGCCTCGAGCCGCTGCCAGAGATCGGCATTTTTCACCGGCGTTTTCGATGCCGTTTTCCAGCCGCGCCGCTTCCACGCCGGCAGCCATTTGGTGATGCCGTTGCGCAGATACTGCGAATCGGTGTGCAGTTGAACCCGGCAGGGTTCCTTGAGTACATCGAGTGCCTCGATGGCGGCGGTCAATTCCATGCGATTGTTGGTTGTAAGAGTTTCCGCGCCGAAGTATTCGCGCTCATGCCCTGAATATTGCAGCAGGGCGCCCCAACCGCCCGGTCCGGGATTGCCCCGACAGGCGCCATCGGTATGGATCGTGACTTCCTTCACCCGCCTCAGGCCTCGACCGTTTCGCGTGCCGCATGCCTGGGCGCGGCATTGCCGACGCAAGTGGTCGTGGCGACGATCGGTTTCAGCTTGGGACGCACCGGACGTGGCCGCCAGCAAGGCGTCAGTGGCACCACGCGCTTGCGCGCAACCACCAGATAACCCGCACTCACCGGCGCCCACAGGCGCTGCAGGGCCAGCGGCGGCGGGTCACCCGACAAACGTGGCAGCTTGACACCGTAACGCCGCACCTGCGCTACTTCCAGCCCGAAACTGTCCAGCGCGCGGAGAACGCGCATCACCGATACCGGACGGCCGCACCAGGGGAAGCGCCCGCGCTGGTGCGGCACCCAGTGCCGGACGTTGCTCACTCCCCACGGATTGAACCCCAGAACGATCATCTGACCATGATCCGCGAGCATGCGCTGAACTTCAGCGAGCAGCGCCATCGGGCGTGGCACGAATTCGAGGCTGTGCGGGACGACCACCGCGTCCATGCTCCGGCTGGGCACCGGCAGCGCCGCCCCGGTGGCAACCACCGGGCCGCGCGGTCCATGGTCCAGACCCAGGGTCCAGCGGTGACGAATCACGGGATTGTCCTCGAACAGCGTGTCATCCCAGCCCCAAACCCCGATCTGCAATAACCGGCATCCGTACAACTGCGGGATGACCGAGCGCATCTGCCGGCTCTCCAACTCCAGAAACGCCGCACCATAGGTGGTATCGAACCAGGCATGAAAAGCCTGATCATCAATACGCGGGAGCTTGTGCTTCATGTTGACGACCGCTGCTGCAGGGAGACCACAAACCATACAACACTCTGCCGGATGCGCGCCATTGCGCACTGAATTTGACCTCGAGGTACTGCCCTGCCAATATCTGGCGGATGATCAGCATCATTCCCCTGCCGGCGCTCAACGATAACTATATCTGGTTATTGCGCAATGAGCACGGCCAGGCGGCGGTCGTCGATCCCGGAGAAGCGGAGCCGGTCCTGAATGCGCTGGGCGCGCACGCGCTGGATCTTGCGGCGATCCTGATCACCCATCACCACTGGGATCATACCGGCGGCATTCCTGCCCTGCTGGCGCACCGGCCCGTACCGGTTTACGGGCCTGCCGGGGAGCGCAGCCCGATTACCGGCCTTTCCCATGCTCTCGACGATGGCGATCGCATCGAGGTGCTCGGCGAAACCTTCAGCGCCATCACCATCCCCGGCCACACACTGGGTCATATCGCCTATTACAGCACCGCCGGCACGCTGTTTAGCGGCGACACGCTTTTCAGCGCGGGCTGTGGCCGTGTATTCGAAGGTCAGCCGGCGCAGATGCTCGCCTCCCTGTCGCGACTGGCAGCGCTGCCGGCAAGCACCCGTATGTACTGCGGACACGAATATACCCTGTCGAATCTGGAATTCGCGCGCGCGGTGGAACCCGACAACGACGATATCGCGGCATACCGCGAGCGCGCGCGCGATGCACGCAACCAGGGCAAGCCGACGCTACCATCGACCCTGGCCCTGGAACTGCGGGTCAACCCCTTCCTTCGCTGCCACGAGCCCACCGTGGCGGAAGCCGCCGCACGGCATGCGGGACGCGCTTTACCGACAACCGCGGAAGTCTTCGCTGCAGTGCGCAGCTGGAAAGACCACTTTCGCCCGCCCGCCGCATAGCCCGGTAGATGGGCTGCCGCGATCTTGCCCTGCCGGGCGATACAGACAGGTTGATCCGTTTTCGGCCATCCGGCCGTAACAACCGGCGCGCTGCGATCATTCGCGTTGGCGCGCTTTTTTTGTGCCTGCTCGTCCTGTTCACGGCGGGTTGTGCCACGCGACCGGTGCAGCAGGAGGCGCCACCGGAGATCGGAGAAACGACGCCCCTCTCGCCGATGCTGCGCGCGCGGCAGGATCAGACAACAACAAGCAACGAGCAACGGGCGGCCGACCTCTGGGAGCGCCTGCGCGCCGGTTTCCGGCTGAACGCCGGGCAGCGCCCGGAGGTCGACCACTGGATCCGGTACTACAGCGCGCACGCATACGCGGTCGAGCAGACGCTGCAGCGTGCAGAGCCGTTCCTGTGGCGGATCGTCCATGAGGTGGACAAGCGTGGCATGCCCATGGAAATCGCCCTGCTGCCGGCCGTCGAAAGCGCGTTCGATCCGTTCGCGCTGTCCCGGGGCAACGCCTCCGGCCTCTGGCAGTTCGTGCCCGGCACTGCAAAGCGTTTCGGACTGCGCCGCAACTGGTGGTACGACGGGCGGCGCGACATGGTTCACTCGACCCGCGCCGCACTGGACTATCTGCAATATCTGGCAAAGATATTCGACGACAACTGGATCCTGGCCATCGCCGCCTACAACGCCGGAGGAGGTCGCCTGCAAGCCGCAATCCGGCAGAATCAGGCGCGCGGTGAAGCGGCTGATTTCTGGCACCTGCGACTGCCCGGCGAGACCCGTCAGTACGTGCCCAAGCTGCTGGCGCTGGCCGCGCTCATCAGACAGCCACAGCGATACGGATTGCGACTTCCCGCCCTGCCCGACAAACCGCTGCTTGCGCAGGTCGAAGTACCGGGCCAGATCGATCTCGCGCTGGCGGCACGGCTCGCGGGTATCCCGCTCAGCGAGTTGCGCGAGCTGAACGCCGGATACCGGCGCTGGGCGACCGAGCCGGACGGCGACCCGCAACTGCTCATACCGCGCGCACGGGCAAAGCAGTTCGAGATCGCGCTGGCGAAAGTGCCGGCAAGCCGCCTGGTGACATGGCGCCGTCACCAGGTTGCACGTGGCGACACGCTAAGCGCCATTGCGTCCCGATACGGCACCACGGTGGCTCTGCTTGAACGGATCAATCACCTGAGCAGCAGCCGCATCCATATTGGCAAGACACTGCTGGTCCCGGGCGCGCCCGGCACGCGGGACGAATCCGCCGTGGCCAGCCGCGACGATGCGCAACCGGCGCAAGCGGTGGACTATGTCGTGCGGGCGGGCGACAGCCTGTGGCGAATCGCGCAGCGCCATCAGATCAGCGTCGACGCGCTACGGCGCGGGAACGGCCTGCAGGCTGGCGATGTTCTGCAACCGGGGCAACACCTGAGTATTCCAGCGACGGGTCATGACACGGAACGCACCGTGCATTACAGTGTGCGCCAGGGCGACTCCCTGTGGGCCATCGCCCAGCGCTACGACGTCACCGTCTCCGATCTGCGCCGCTGGAACGGCCTCGCGGACAACGCGTATCTCCAGCCCGGACAGCGCCTCGAGGTCAAGATACAAATGGCCGCGCGCTAGTCGCTCATGGCCTGCTGACCTGCCGTATGGCAAACAACACAAGGACTTTGCAATGGGTTTTCTCGAAGGCAAACGGGCGCTGATCACCGGACTTGCAAGCAACCGCTCGATCGCCTGGGGTATCGCCCAGGCCATGCACCAGCAGGGGGCGCAGCTCGCGTTCACCTATCAGGGAGAGAAACTGGGTGAGCGGGTACGCGAACTCGCGCAATCCTTCGACAGCACTATTTGCATTCCCTGCGATGTGGCTCAGGACGAGGACATCGATACCGCCTTCCAGGCCTTGCGCGAGCGCTGGGACAGCCTGGACATTCTGGTGCACTCCATCGGCTTTGCGCCGCGAGAGCAGCTGCAGGGACGCTACATCGACGCGGTGACCCGCGAAGGGTACCGCATTGCACACGACATCAGCGCCTACAGTTTTGCCGCGCTGGCCCGAGCGGCGAGGCCAATGATGGATGGCCGCCATGGCGCCCTGCTCACCCTGACCTATCTCGGGTCCGTGCGGGCAATCCCCAGCTACAACGTCATGGGCCCTGCCAAGGCCAGCCTGGAGGCCAATGTCCGCTTTCTGGCGGCAGACCTCGGGGAAGAAGGGATCCGTGTCAATGCGATATCCGCCGGACCCATCAAGACTCTCGCCGCCGCCGGTATCCGCGGCTTCCGCGGCATGCTCTCGTACGCAGCCACCGGCGCGCCGCTCAAGCGCAACGTCACGACCGAAGAGGTCGGCAACGCCGCCGCCTTCCTTTGCTCCGACCTTGCCAGCGGCATTACCGGCGAAACGCTATACGTGGATGCCGGTTACCACATCATGGGCATGGCAGCGGACGCGTAAACGGGCCCGGCGGGCCGCTGCCTACCCCTGCTCGCCCGTGCCCGCCAGTTCGTTCTTCTTGTAAACCTGAACCTTGATGCGCTGGCTCAGCCAAGCCTGGTAGGCGGCGAACTCCTCCGCGGCAAGCTGATGATCAAGCTGTTGCTGCATCTGCTTCATCTGCTTGTCGCTGTCCTTCGCCATCGCGCCGGGATTGACCGCCGTCAGCCTCACGACAGCAACCGAGCCCTTCGGCAACGTAAGGCTCTCCACCACCGGCTTGTCCTTCTGTGGCCGCGGCAAGGTGAACACCGCCTGCAGCAGCGCTGCCGGCACGCCCTTGCTGTCCCGTGTAACCGGATCCGGTGTCTTTACCACGACCTTTCCGCCCTCGTCCTTGACGGCTTCCTCGAACGCTTGTCCCTGACGCAGCGCCTTCGCCACACCAGAGGCGGCCTTGTCCGCCAACTCTGAAGCACGGGCCTGCCGCGCCGCCTTTTCCACCTGATCCCGCACCTGATCCAGCGATTGCTGCTGGCGCGCCTGATATTTGTTTGCGCGAATCACAATGAGGTGCTGCGGCCCGACCTTGATCGGACGGCTGTTCACATGCTGGTTCAGGACCTGGTCCGAGAACGCGGCCTTCACCACATCCGCGTACTGGGCGATGCCCTTGCTGTCATCCTGCGTAATCCAGTCACTGGTCTTGACGTCGAGGCCCAGCGCGTCAGCGGCCGGCTTCAGGCTGTCGGGATTTTCAAACGTCAGCTTGTCGAGCTGGTCGGACGCATCGCTGAAATGCTGGCTCGCCTGCTGCTGCCGATACTGCGTCTTCAACGTCTTTTGCACGGCCGGGTCGTCGAAAGGACGCACCTTCGCAGGGCGCTCGGCTTCGAGCTGAACCAGGTGCCAACCGAAGCGCGTGCGCACCGGCTCGCTGATCTGCCCCGGCTTTTGCAGGCTGAAAAGCGCCTTCTCGAAAGAATCCGGCATCATGCCCCGCGTGATCCAACCCAGCTCGCCACCCTTGTCGGCGGAGCCCGGATCATCCGAAACCTTTCTGGCCATGGTCGCGAAATCCGCGCCATCCTCGAGTTTCTGGCGGATCTCCTGAATCTTCTTCTCAGCCGCGGCCGAATCGTCATTCTTCACTGCGATCAGGATGTGCCGTGCTTCGCGGGCGCCGGGCGTGGTGAAACGCTGACTCTTTTCCGACTGATAGAGCTGCTTCAGCGCCGCTTCGTTTTCCTTTACGCCAGCTTCCAGATCACTCAGGCTCAGATCGATGTAGCTCAGCTGCACGCGCGCCGGTGTCTGGTAATCCTTTTTGTGCTGGTCGTAATAGGACTGAATATCGCTGTCGCTGAGAGTGACCTGATCCGAATACGCCGAGGCCTCGAACAGTGCATAGTGGAACTGTCGGGTTTCGTGCGCGAGGGCATACATGCGTGTCGCCAGCGCCGGTGTGGCGAAAGCGGAAGCCGAAATGCCCTCCTGCAACTGGTTGATCAGCAGCGAATGGCGCACCGAGGCCTCGAAACTCTGGGCCGTCATGCCCTGACGCTGGAGAATATTGCGATAGGTATCCGAGGAAAACCGGCCGTTATCCTGGAAGGCCGGTATCGTCATGAGATAATCAAGAACCTGATCGTCGCCGATCCGATAGCCGGCGTTGACCGCGTGCTGGGTCAGCAGGGCCTGCTCGATCAGGCCCTGCAGGACACCGCGGCGAAATTGCGCCGGGTTGATCTTGTCCGGATCGAACTGATCTCCCAGCATCGTCTGAAGCTGGCGGAAACGCTGCTCGTAGGCCGTCTGAAACTGACGTTGACTGATCGTTTGATCGCCGACCTTGGCGACATCGGCCTGGGCGGTGCCACCGAAGTAGGAGTTGATACCCCACAGGGCGAAAGGGACGCTGATCAGAGCGACAATAAACCAGGCCACCGGCCCTGAAGCGCGATCACGTATATTCTGGAGCATGTTGATTCCGTCAACTCAATGCGGGTTCAAGCAGCCGAGACCGCGCCGCAAGCTGCTGGTCGCCGCTGGTTTCGACAATATCGTGGCAACAGCATCCCAGCATAACAAAAAAAGGCGCCGTCATGGCGCCTGAATTATGCTGAATGGCGGAGTGGACGGGACTCGAACCCGCGACCCCCGGCGTGACAGGCCGGTATTCTAACCAACTGAACTACCACTCCGCGGTCCTGGTGGGTGCTGAGGGAGTCGAACCCCCGACATTCGCCTTGTAAGGGCGATGCTCTACCTACTGAGCTAAGCACCCCGCCCGCCCAGCAGGGACGAACTAAGCTGCTTAGTTTACTGCGTCTTTGAGCGCTTTACCAGCCTTGAAGCCAGGCGTCTTGCCGGCACCGATCTTGAGAGGCTGCCCGGTGCGCGGATTACGACCCTGTCGGGCAGCGCGTGTGCGTACGGAGAACACGCCGAAGCCGACCAGCGATACCTTGTCACCGGACTTCAGTGCACCGGTGATGTTGTCCAGCACGGCGTCAACCGCACGCGAGGCCTCCGCTTTGGACAACTTGGCGTCGTCCGCCACCGACTGGATCAATTCAGATTTATTCATTTCTTATCGTTCCCCTGCTTCTGTCTGTGCCTGCTCGCCGCAAATCCCCCATCTCTCGCATTGGCGGCGGATAAGCGGCACCCATTTCATAACGACGTTGGACGTTCCTGCGTTAGCGGTACGGGAGCGCGTAACGCAGAGCGTGTTATACCAAGGGCCGAAGAGACGCGTCAACACACAAATGGCGTAAGAACGCGGCTTTTGGGCAAGTGCTGCGATCCGGCCGACAGGCGGTGCTCAGTGCGGCCGCACCTCGACCTGCTCTCCGGTCTCGCGCAGAGTGCGGCCCGAAACCGTCAGGCGCCGATCGGAGGCCCGGGGCATGCGACGAAGCGCGATCTTCAGTACCTCGTCTATCCAGCGGACCGGTTTGATGTCCAGCTTCTTTTTGATAACATCAGGAATTTCAACAAGATCCTTCTCATTTTCCGCGGGAATCACGACCGTGCGGACACCACCACGCCGGGCCGCGAGCAGTTTTTCCTTGAGCCCGCCGATGGGCAAAACCTCGCCGCGCAGGGTAATTTCGCCGGTCATCGCGACTTCGGCACGCACCGGAATATGCGTCAGTGCAGAGACCAGCGCCGTGCACATGCCGATCCCCGCGCTCGGTCCATCCTTCGGTGTAGCGCCTTCCGGCACATGAATATGGATGTCCCAATGCCGCGCGAATTCCGCATCCACATGCAGTTTATCCGCGCGCGCGCGCACCACTGTCAATGCCGCCTGAATGGATTCGCGCATGACATCGCCAAGGCTGCCGGTCTGGGTCAGGTTGCCCTTGCCCGGGACCACCGCGGCCTCGATGGTCAGCAACTCGCCGCCGACTTCGGTCCATGCCAGTCCGGTAACCTGGCCGATCTCGTCCTTCTCGTCGGCGCGCCCGAAGCGGAAGCGGCGCACGCCCAGGTACTTGTCCAGGTTACGGGCGGTGACATGCACCGTATTCCGATGCCCCTTTCGCGTTACCAGATCCTTGACCACCTTGCGGGCAATCTTGCTGATCAGGCGCTCCAGGTTACGTACCCCCGCCTCGCGGGTGTAGTAACGAATAATGTCACGCACCGCGCCTTCGGACACCGCCAGCTCGCTCTGCTTCAGCCCGTTGTGGCGAATCTGCTTGGGCAGCAGGTAACGCTGTGCGATGTGGATCTTCTCGTCCTCGGTGTAACCCGGCAACCGGATCACTTCCATGCGATCGAGCAGTGGCGGCGGGATGTTCATGGTATTTGCCGTGGCCACGAACATCACTTCCGACAGGTCGAAGTCCACCTCCAGGTAATGATCGTTGAAGGTGTGGTTCTGTTCCGGATCGAGCACCTCGAGCATGGCCGAGGCCGGATCGCCGCGGAAGTCCATCGCCATCTTGTCGATTTCGTCGAGCAGGAACAGCGGATTGCGCACGCCGACCTTGTGCATGTTCTGGATGATCTTGCCCGGCATGGAACCGATGTAGGTGCGCCGATGGCCGCGAATCTCGGCTTCGTCGCGCACACCGCCCAGACTCATGCGCACGAACTTGCGATTGACCGCGCGCGCGATGCTCTTGCCCAGCGAGGTCTTGCCCACCCCCGGTGGCCCCACCAGGCACAGGATCGGACCACGCAGCTTCTTTACCCGCTTCTGCACCGCCAGGTATTCGAGGATGCGCTCCTTGATCTCTTCGAGGCCGTAGTGGTCCTCGTTGAGAATCGTCTCCGCCTCGTCCACATCGATGCGCGAGCGCGTGGTCTTTTTCCAGGGCACACCGGTCAGCCAGTCGATGTAGTTGCGGATGACGGACGCCTCGGCCGACATCGGCGACATCATGCGCAGCTTGCCCAGCTCGTTTTCGGCCTTCTGCCGCGCTTCCCTGGTCATGCCCGACTTGGCGATCCGCTCGGTCAGTTCCTCGATCTCGTTGGGCATCTCCTCCATGTCGCCCAGTTCCTTCTGGATCGCCTTCATCTGCTCGTTGAGGTAATACTCGCGCTGGCTCTTCTCCATCTGCTGCTTGACGCGGCCGCGGATGCGCTTCTCGATCTGCAGAACTTCGATCTCGCCGTCGACCTGCCCCATCACATGCTCCAGGCGGGCCTTGACGTCGTCGATCTCCAGCACCTTCTGCTTCTCGTCGAGCTTCAGGCTCAGGTGTGCGGCGATGGTATCGGCCAGACGTCCCGGGGAGTCCATGCTCGACAGGGACGGCAGCAGTTCGGCCGGCACCTTTTTGCTCAGCTTCACGTATTGCTCGAATGCCGACAGGGTCGAGCGCATGAGGGCGTCCAGCTCGGGTTCCGCCACGCTCTCCTCGTCATTCAGCACCTCGCACTCCGCAACCAGGTACCGCTTGCCCTGCGCAAGGGAGAGGATGCGCGCGCGCTCCGTGCCTTCCACCAGCACCTTGACCGTGCCGTCGGGCAGTTTGAGCATTTGCAGAATGCTCGCGAGGGTACCGACCTCGTAGACGTCTTCGGCCGAAGGCTCGTCGATCTCCGCACTCTTCTGCGCCACCAGAAGGACGCGCTTGTCGCTTTCCATGGCATCGTTGAGGGCGTTGATCGATCGCTCGCGGCCCACGAACAACGGGATAGCCATGTGCGGATATACCACGACATCGCGTAGCGGCAATACGGGCGCCATGGATTCTGTGGCCTGCACCATTTCGGAAACCTCGTTGGCAACGGTATCAATGCGGGGGCGACGACCGTGCGCGTCGCACAACATCCCGCCGAGCGTGACACGCCCGGCGGAAGCCTGTGGTAATCAATGCTTATACGACGATGCTAATGCGGATGTTCAGGCAGGATTTCAAGCCCCCGGCGTGTCGGTCTGTGCCGACTTTGCCGGGTAGCGGCTCAGGAGCGGTTGTCCGAAGCCGCCAGCGCTTTCTTTCCGCCGCGAGCATAGACGAGATACGGCTTCGCCTCACCCTGGACCACCGCTTCATCGACGACGACCTTTACCACATTCTTCATCGACGGCAGATCATACATAACGTCGAGCAGAATGTTCTCCACAATGGTACGCAAGCCGCGCGCGCCTGTCTTGCGATCCATCGCCTTGCGGGCGATCGCGCGCAGGGCGTCGTCGCGCAACTCCAGCTCGCAGCTTTCCATCTCGAACAGGCGCGCGTACTGTTTGACCAGCGCATTGCGCGGCACCGACAGAATGGAAACCAGCGCCTCCTCGTCGAGTTCGTCCAGAGTCGCGACGACCGGCAGACGGCCGACGAATTCGGGGATCAGGCCATACTTGATCAGGTCCTCCGGCTCCACCGCGGCCAGGATCTGGCCGAGGGAACGGCCGTCATTCTCGCTCTTGACCTCCGCCTGGAAGCCGATGCCACCGCGCTTCGCGCGCGACCGGATCACCTTGTCCAGCCCGGCGAACGCGCCACCGACGATGAACAGGATGCCGTGCGTGTCGACCTGCAGAAATTCCTGCTGCGGGTGCTTGCGCCCGCCCTGCGGTGGCACCGAGGCGATCGTACCCTCGATCAGTTTCAGCAGCGCCTGCTGCACACCCTCTCCGGACACGTCGCGCGTAATCGACGGATTCTCGGCCTTGCGCGATATCTTGTCGATCTCGTCGATATAGACGATGCCGCGCTGAGCCTTCTCGACGTCGTAATCACACTTTTGCAGCAGCTTCTGGATGATGTTCTCGACGTCCTCGCCCACATACCCGGCTTCGG
>CAZYIP010000040.1:0-23645 GCA_964646895.1 uncultured Salinisphaerales bacterium
TGATGGGCGGCTTTCTTCTCGACCATCCGCGCCAGGCCCGGGAGGCGGCGACGCGTGTGTTCGACAAATACGACCGTCTCGCGCGCCGGCGCAAGCAGCGGGCCGGCGTGCTCTCCGGTGGTGAGCGGCGGCTGCTGGAGATCTCGCGCGCGCTGATCATGAATCCCGACGTGCTGCTGGTGGACGAACCCTCGATCGGCCTGGAGCCGCGGTTCATCGACATGGTGTTCGAGATTCTCGGAGACCTGCAGCGCAACGAGGGCAAGACCATCATCATGGTCGAGCAGAACGCCAAAAAAGGCCTGGAATTCGCGGATATCGGCTATGTCCTGGTGTCCGGCCAGGTGGCAATGGTCGGCAGCGGCCAGAATCTCCTGGACGATCCCGAGGTCGGGCGACTGTTTCTCGGCGGGTAGATTGGCCCGCGGCTCCCCGGACGAGTCGCGCCTGCAGGCGTCACCACGACCGGGGCACGCCGTTTTCAGTGTTGTGCGAAGTACTGCCTCAGGTATTCGTCGAAACTCAGGGTATCGCTGGCTTCCATCTGCGCCTGCTCCGCAAGTGATTCGCGGGCGGCTTCGCGGAACGACGCAAACTTGCCCTCGTCGAGCGGCAAGCCTTTGAAATAGGCTTTGTGGGCCCGTGAAACGCGCATGGCGAACTGCACGAATACCTCGCCATGTTCGCGCATTTCGCGCAATACCCGCGCCGAGGGGCTGAGGTCCGGCTCCTCGACCACCGCGCGCTGGGCGTTCAGCGCCTCCGAGTACGGCTGGCCGTCCTCGCCTGTGTCAAGGGCGGTACACAGATCGGTCATGTCGTCGACGATATCCCGCGCCCAGTCCTGCAGCCGGCGGGTGCACCCGTTGAGGCGCAGTTCGAGGTCCGGATCGCGCCCGCGGCGGGCCACCAGTGTCTGATTGTGTGCGATCGCATCCTGCTCTTCTGCGTCGATCGGCGGGCTCTCGCGCAGCAGGCAATAGGCCATGAACGCCTCCATGAAGCGCAGTGTGGGCTCGCTGACGCCGACCGGCTCGAACGGGTTGACGTCCAGGGCCCGGATTTCCACGTACTGCACGCCCCGGTTCTTGAGGGCGAGTGTCGGTTTCTCGCCGGAACGGGCCGGGTTCTTGGGGCGTACGAAGCTGTAGTATTCGTTCTCGATCTGCAGCACGTTGGTGTTGAGCTGGCGATATTCGCCATTCACCACCGTGCCGATGGCAGCGCATTCCGGGTCAGGCGTCTCGATTGCCCGGGTCAGCGTTTCCACATAATCGTGGAGGTTGTTGTAGGAGATGTTCAGGCTGGCCTGCGCCTTGTTCTTGTAACCGATGTCGCTCATGCGCAGCGATGTGGCATAGGGCTCGTACAGGGTTCCGGCATCGAATTCCCGGAGTATCGTTTCGCGCCCCTTGAGAAAGGATTTGCACACCGCCGGGGAGGCGCCGAACAGGAGCGGGACCATCCAGCCGAAGCGCTGGAAGTTGCGGATCAGGCTGAAATACGCATCGGAGATGAAGGCTTCGGCAGCGCGGCCGTTGCCCTCGATGGACTGCCACAACTCCCAGAACGGCAGGGGAAAGGAGTAATTGAAGTGGATGCCGGAAATCGCCTGCATGTTGCGGCCGTAGCGATAGTCCAGCCCGCGCCGGTAGACATGCTTCATCATGCCGACGTTGGACGTGCCGTAGCGCGCGATGGGAATGCTGCTGTCACCGTCGACCACGCAGGGCATGCTGGTCGCCCAGAGCAGCTCGTCACCGATATTTGCGTACGCGAACTGGTGGATGTCCCGTAACTGGGACATGGTGTCATGAACATCGGCAAACGGCGTGGTGACGAACTCCAGCAGCGCCTCCGAGTAGTCCGTGGTGATGTGCGGATGGGTGAGGGCGGAGCCGAGGGCCGCGGGATGCGGCGTCTGGGCGATCATGCCATCTGGCGTTACGCGCAGGCTCTCCTTTTCCAGGCCCTTTTTTCCCCCGTGCAACAGTGGTCGGCGGCGGCCGTTGACGAGAGCGTTTATGCGCTTTTCGAGATTGGCGTCCATAATGGCTTTCAAAAAGAGAATTGTCGGATTGTACCCTTCGGCTCCAATACGAGGTAGTGTTGCCGCGGCGCATGAATTCATCGCCGAGCACAAGCAAGGATCCTGCCCGCCCATGTCGAAATCCCTGGCCGCCGTTCCGCTATGGCAGACAGAACTGGCCCATGCCGTCAGCGATCCGGCCGAACTGCTGGCCTTGCTGGACCTGGACCGGGCATGGTTGCCGGCCGCCCGTGCCGCCGCGCGTTTGTTCCCGCTGCGGGTGCCGCGTGGCTACGTCGCGCGCATGCGCCGCGGCGACATCGGCGATCCGCTGCTGCGTCAAGTGTTGCCCATCGCCGCGGAACATGCACACCCGCCCGGCTTCAGCCTCGATGCGGTGGGCGATCTCGACAGCCTTCGGGACGGCGTGGTGCTGCACAAATATCATGGGCGTGCGCTTCTGATCAGCACCGGGGCCTGTGCGATCAACTGCCGCTTCTGCTTTCGCCGCCACTTTCCCTATGCCGACGTCAACGCATCACGGGGCGGCTTCCGCGTCGCACTGGCGAGCATCGAGCGCGACCCGAGCCTGGAAGAGATCATTCTCAGCGGCGGTGACCCGTTATCCCTGTCGGATCAGCGGCTGAGCGCGCTGGCACATGCGCTCGACGCGATTCCGCATCTGAAGCGGCTGCGTATTCATACCCGGCAGCCGGTGGTATTGCCGGAACGGGTCGACGAAAACCTCATCGCCTGGATGGGCGGCGGACGTCTGCGGCGGGTGATGGTCATACACGCCAATCATCCCAATGAGATCGATGCGGCCGTGGCAAGCGCTCTTGCGCGCCTGCGGCAGGCGGGCGTGGTATTGCTCAATCAGTCCGTGTTGCTGGCCGGCGTCAACGACAGCGAGGACGTGCTGGCCGCGTTGAGCGAGCGGCTGTTCGAGGCCGATGTGCTGCCCTACTATCTGCACCTGCTCGACCGGGTGCAGGGCACCGCGCATTTCGAGGTGACCGAGGCGCGTGCCAGCGAGCTGATGGCCGCGCTGCGTGCCCGGCTGCCCGGCTATCTGGTACCGCGACTGGTGCGCGAGGAGGCGGGCGAGCCGGCGAAGACGCCGAAGGGCTGATCCAGCGGCCGTGTTGCGCGGACGGACCCTACAGGCTGTGAGCGATATAAACCGCGCCGAATGCCGCGATCAACCCGAGCGTGATCGAAAGCGCCAGGTACAGGACCGCCTTGCCTGTTTCACCACCTTCGATCAGTAGCACCGCCTCCATGATGAACGTGGAAAAAGTCGTGAATGCACCCAATCCTCCGGTAAAGATGCCGGCGCGCAGGGCGGGTGATACGGTGAATCGCTCCAGGGTCGCGACGAACAGAAATGCCATGATGAAGCAGCCCAGAACGTTGATCGTCAGTGTCGCGAAAGGAAAGTCGCTACCGATCGCGGCATTGATGAACCGGGTCATGCCATAACGCGCGAACACACCGAGAATACCGCCGATGGCGAGAGCAATGCAGGTGGACATGATCGACTCTCCCTCGCTCTCAGACGACCGGAACAGTGGCGGGCATCGATGATGCGCCATGTCCCGTACATGCTTCGTCGCGGGCCAGGGCAAAAGAAACCGGTATGGGGAAGTTCGATGAGCAGCACATGTGAATGACTCCTGCTGGAAGTGTCAGGTAGGAGTCATCAGCCGGATGGGGCGGTTCGAGGCGAACTCCATCGCCTTGATTTGTTTGCAACAATAAACAGGCGAGTGAAGATTTGTCAATCCCGCTCCGCCATGCTTTCCCGGATATGGCTTCCCTGGCATCTTTGCGATGTAGAATTTTCTTTTGGGTGTCAGGCCGTGCTCACAATTACTCGCACGTGCGAATGATTGTGAACACGGCCTACTGGTTATAGGAAGGACCCATGCCGGAGAATGACGAATCCGAGCAACTCGCGCTGAACAGGCAGCTCGTGGCCCTGGCGGAAAAGCGCACCAGGATGTCGGCGGAACGCTCGGAGCTGGCCGCCGAGCGTTCCTACATGAATGCCGAGCGAACCCTGTCGGTGTGGATCCGAACAGCACTGGCACTGATGATTTTCGGCATTGCCATCGATCGTTTCGGGCTGCTCCTGCGCCGAATGCCGACCAGCCTGCCGCACGCGGGGCGCTATTCGGACGTTCTGTCGAACTGGACCGGTGTAGCACTGGTGGCCTTGGGCGTGCTGATGGTGCTGACGACGGGGGTGCGCTTCCTCGCCTATGTGTCGAGCTATCGGCGCGAGCATCGGTTACCCTATCACCACGGCCCGTTTCTGGCGCCGTTTTTCGCGCTCATGACAGCACTCTTTGGCGTGGCGCTGCTTATTGTCCTGATCGCTTTCGCAGAATGAAAACAGAGTGCCAATAAAACGAACAAGGAGCGAAACCATGCGCAATCAGGTCATGATCCTGTTGTCGTCCGTCTGGGTTCTGGCGCTTGTCACCACGCCCGCAGGCGCCGCCACGCTCAACCCGACGATTCGCGAGGCCGCCACGCAACTCCGCCTGAGTGCCGGTTTCCTGCACCAGGACTACGTCGAGGACGACAGTTACGGCCTCGTTCCCACCTCGTACCTCGACAAGGAAGAGGGCAGCATTCCGGCACTCGCGGTCGATCTGAGCGTGGTGAGTGCGGGCGGCTGGGTCGGCAAGCTGCACTCCCTGCTCGCGTACGGCAAGACCGATTACACGGGCTATCTGCAGCGTGTGGAGCTGGATCAGGGCCAGTGGACGCCAACCTTCACGCCGACCACCGCGGAAACCGACAACACCATCTATGACACCCGCGGCAACGCAGGCTACATGCTGGCACTGGGCACGCGGGCGACACTGACGCCGGAGCTGGAACTGGGCTTCACTTACTGGCGGCGCGAATTGCAGGGAACCGGCGGATACACCGAGACCTATGGCATGATCCGCTACGGAGGCGGACTGCAACTCGATATCGCCGCGACGGAGCAACTGGTCTTCACGCTGGAAGGCATCGTTGGTGCGGAAAACGGATACATCAATTCCGACATGCTCGACGAATCCCTGGGCACGAATCCTTATACACGCATCGCCGTCGGCGTTGACTATCGCCTTACCCGGCGCCTGCATCTGAACCTGCAGGCGGCGCGCATTCATTACAGCTTCAGCGAATCCGACGTCAGTTCCAGCGGTTTCATCGAACCCGCGAGCACGACCACCCACGTGCGCGTAATGGCCGGTGTCGGGCTGGCCTTGTGACGCAATGAACGTGCGGGGCAGTCTTTCCGAGTGCGGGAGACCCCATGCATTCGGTCACGCGGTTCAGGCGCTGTCATGAAGTCGCTCCCACGAGAATCTGCGCATTTCCGCCTTCGTGGAAACGGCGCGATCCTCGATTCAGGGCGTCACCGTGCCTGATTCGGACGGAGTCTGACGCCCGGGCGGATGTTGTCGAACCTGAGCGTTCCCGGATCCACGTGTACCGGCCCCGGTGCTGCAACGACCAGGATCGCCGAGGCAATGTCCTGAAAGTCGTTGCGAAAATGCACGGAGCTCTTGAGCGCGATGATCGACTGCCGGGCCGGCTCGATACCCAGGTGCCGCAGAAAGGACCGGTCCGCCACCTGGGCCGCCACCGACGCAACCAGCACGCGCACCCCACCGGTTTCCAGCAGCGCCGTTTTGCCCAGTTGGACGTGTGCGCCCCGGTACATGGGACCGGTCGCCCTGAACGAGCCGTCACCGAGCCGGAGCACCCTGAAACGCGCTGCGCAAGGCGCATGGCCGGGCAGGCCGGACTTGTCGCCGAGGCGGGCATCGATATCCGCGCCTTCTCCGGCGGCATGGGCCTGAATCGCGACTTCGGGATCGGTGATGAACGCGACCACCGCTCCTTCGGCGCGGCCGTCGATCAGCGCGCGCAACAGGCCGGTGGTGTCTCCGGGGCCGCCACCGCCCGGGTTGTCCTGGGAATCCGCGAGGATCACCGGCCCGCCTCCCCGCGTGGCCAGCCGGCGTGCCTCGGCGACGGCATCCGCGGGCGCGTAAACCGTGCCGGCGAAGTCTCCCTCGCGTTTTTCGATCTCGGCCAGCAGGGTGTCGGCGGCCGTATCCGCCCCAGCCCGGGTGCGGGCGTAGGCCAGCACCGCCGGCCCGACGTCCGCGATATCCGCGAGGGGAAAACCACATGCCATTGACACGGCCGTCACATCGCCTTGTACCAGATCCGGAACGCGTGCATACAGCGAACCGGCCGGCTCGATCAGCGTGCAGCCCCAGTTCAGCGGAATCAGAAACGACGGGCGGCGCAACGCAGAATGCCAACGCTCGCCGCTGCCGACCATCGCGTGCAGATGGCGCGCGGTACGCGCCCCGGTTTCTCCCATGTCGATGTGCGGATACGTCCTGAAGATATCGAGCACGTCGGCATGCTCGACCATCGCATCGCTCAGGTTGGCGTGCAGGTCGAGGCTCGCTGCCAGTGGCACGTCGGGGCCGATCAGGGCGCGAACACGGCGCAGCAATTCGCCTTCTCCGTCCTGCAGATGCTCCGTGACCATGGCCCCGTGCAGATCCAGGAATACGCCGTCGACCGGCAACGCCGCCGTCAGCTCGGCGAGCAGCATGCCGCTGATGCGCTCATAGGCATCCTCGGTCACGAGCCCCGACGGCATCGCTGACGCCCACAGCAGGGGCAGCAGTTCGTGTCCCAGGTCACGCAGTGTTTCGATGGCCCCGGTCACCGGCAGATGCACGCCTGCCACCTCGTCCAGCATGCCGGCCCCGCGGCTCAGGCCAGGCCATTCGTCGGCGCGTTCGAATGCGGCAAAATCCGCCTTGTGTGGAGCAAACGTATTGGTTTCGTGCTGCCAGCCGCCTATCGCGATGCGCGCCATCACCCCGTCCCGTCAGTCTGTGTACAATGAAACGACCCGCCAACTATAATCGAGAACGCTCTCGACAAGAGCCTGCTGGAGGAAAATTTCATGTCAAAGAAGACCGATCAGGGGCGCCGCGACTTTCTCAAACTGGGCGTCACCGCGGCAGCCGCTGGAGCCGTTTCCCTTTACAGCCATCCACGTCCGCTGTTCGCGGCGACCGGAAAGGGATCATCGACGCTTCGCGTCAAGCTGGAAGCCAATCTCAAGATACTCGACCCTATCTGGACCACATCGTATTCAACCCGCACCCACGCATTTCTGGTCTACGACACGCTTTTCGGCCTGGACGAGAACTTCAAGGTCAAGCCGCAGATGGTGGAGTCCTATGACGTCAGCAAGGATGCGATGTCGTACCGCTTTACGCTGCGCGGCGGGCTGAAGTGGCACGATGGCTCACCGGTGACCGCGGAGGATTGCGTCGCTTCGCTCAAGCGCTGGGGCGCACGGGACGGCATGGGGCAGAAACTCATGGCGGCGACCGGCGAGCTTGCGGTCGTGGACGACAGGACCTTCAAGCTGACGCTCAAGGAACCATTCGGGCTGGTGCTCGAATCCCTGGGCAAACTTTCCTCCAACGTGCCCTTCATGATGAAGAAGGCACAGGCAATGACCGACCCCAACAAGCAGATCAAGGAGATCATCGGCTCGGGTCCGTTCAAGTTCGTCAAGGAGAAGTTTCGCCCCGGAGATCGTTCGCTCTACGTCAGAAACGAGGATTACGTTCCGCGTGACGAACCGCCGAGCAACACGGCGGGTGGCAAGGTGCCCCGGGTCGACCAGGTGCAGGTAATCTGGATACCGGAACCCGCGACCGCGGCGAACGCGATCATCAACGGCGAACTCGACTACGATCAGACGCCGGCGCCGGATCTGTTGCCATTGCTGCGGCGCGCCGACGATGTGGCGGTCGAGGTATTCGACGCACTCGGCAAGCAGGGCATAGCGCGCCTGAACTGGCTGTGGCCGCCGTTCGACAAGAAGGAAGCGCGCCAGGCGGCGCTCTGGTCCATCAGCCAGAAGGAAGAACTGATCGCGGCGGTGGGGAAGGACCCGGACCTGTACAAGATTTGCCCCTCCATGTATCCGTGCGGGAGCCCGCTGGCCACGGACGCCGGCTCCGAAGCCATGCAGACGCAGGATTTCGAGAAGGCAAAGGAACTGTTGAAGGCTTCCGGCTACAACGGCGAGAAAACCGTTGTGCTCCACGCGGTCGATGACCCCATCATCAATGCGCAAACCTCGGTGACCGAGCAATCACTGCGCAAGATCGGCATGAATCTGGATGTGCAGGCAATGGACTGGTCGACGCTGGTATCGCGCCGGGCGGTCAAGAAGTCGCCCTCCGAAGGCGGCTGGAACCTGCTCCAGACCTGGTTCAACGGCTCGACCTTCCTCAATCCGGTGGAACATTCGCTCATCGCGGCCGACGGCGATGCCGCCTGGTTCGGGTGGCCGAGCGACGAGCGGATCGAAAAGTTGCGCACCGAGTACTCGCGCGAACCCGATGCCGGCAAGCGCAAGGAACTGGCGCGCAAGATTCAGGTGCTGGCGTACGATGACGTCACCTACATACCGCTGGGGACGTTCTACCAGCCGGTGACATTCCGGAAGAATGTCGAAGGGCTGGTGCGCAGCCCCGTGCCCCTGTTCTGGAACGCGACCAAGACATAGGGACGGGATCGCGGCCCATGCTTCGGTACACCGCGCGCAGGTTGCTTGCCACCATTCCCGTGCTGGTGGTGGTGACCGTATTCGTCTTCCTGCTCCTGCATATGACGCCGGGTGATCCGGCGGCCGTGATCGCGGGCAAGTACGCGACTTCGGAAGACATTGCGCGCATTCATACGGAGCTGGGGCTGGACCGGCCACTGTACGAGCAGTTTGGCTCATGGGTGTGGCGTCTCGCTCACGGCGATCTCGGGGAATCCATCTTCTCGGGATTGCCGGTCACGACCCTCATCGCTCGGCATGCCGGTCCGACCCTGGCCCTGGCTGCGGGCGGCATCATCTTTGCGCTGCTGATTGCGGTGCCGCTGGGTTTGCTGGCGGCGTGGAAAGCCGGCAGCTGGGTTGATTACCTGGTGATGACGCTTTCGGTTCTGGGATTTTCCGTCCCGGTCTTCCTGACCGCTTACGTGCTGATCTATGTGCTGTCGGTACAGTTGCACTGGTTTCCGGTACAGGGCTATACCAGCCCGGGGGAGGGCGTCATCCCGTTTCTGCGCAGCATAGCGCTGCCGAGCGTGACGCTCGGGTTTCTTTATGCCGCGCTCATTGCCCGCATTACCCGCGCAAGTCTGGTCAACGTGCTGGGCGAGGACTATATCCGCACCGCTTATGCCAAGGGGCTGAGCGTCCCCAACGTGATTGGCCGTCATGCCCTCAAGAACGCCGCGGTGCCCATCGTGACCGTGGTTGGCGTCGGTTTTGCGCTGCTGATCGGCGGTACCGTGGTGACCGAAACGGTGTTCAACATCCCCGGCCTCGGCCGGCTCGTGGCCGACTCGGTGCTGGCGCATGACTATCCGGTGATCCAGGGCCTGATCCTGATCTTTTCCGCGGCTTACGTGCTGGTCAATCTGCTCGTCGATCTGTCCTACGCACTGCTCGACCCGCGTATCCAGTATCACTGAGGTCCATGTCACAGATTCCCGAAGCCGTCGAGTTCGAAGTTCGTGCAGCAGCAAGCGGCCCCTGGGCGCGCTTCATGAATTTTCGTCATCGCAACCCGACCGTGGTCGTCGGGCTTGCCGTAATCGTGATCATTGGTGTTCTGGCGATGATCGCGCCGTATTTCACCGTGGACCCGCTGGCCATCGATCCCCTGGCGCGCCTGGAAGCGCCGCTGCCGGGGCACTGGTTCGGTACCGACAACCTGGGCCGCGACATTTTCAGCCGGACCATCAATGGCGGGCGGATATCGCTCGCGGTCGGGCTCAGCGTCGCTGCGCTGGCGACGGCGGCGGGACTTTTCTTCGGGTTGGTGTCCGGATTTTTCCGGGCGGCGGACATGGCGATCATGCGCGTCATGGATGGCATCATGTCGATTCCCGATATTCTGCTGGCAATTGCACTGGTGGCGATCAACGGTTCCAGCCTGCGGAACGTGATTATCGCCATCACCATTCCCCAGATTCCGTTGATCGCCCGGCTGGTGCGCAGCGTAGTGCTCACCATCCGCGAGCAGCCTTACGTGGAGGCGGCCATTTCCATCGGTACGCGGCCGCCGAAGCTTCTTTTCCGCCATGTACTGCCCAACGCCATGGCGCCGCTGCTCGTGCAGGCGACCTACGTGTGCGCGGCGGCCATGATCACCGAGGCGCTGCTCGGATTCATCGGCGCGGGGCTGCCGCCGAACATCCCCAGCTGGGGGAACATCATGGCGCAGGGACGCATGTATTTTCAGCTGGCACCGTGGATCATTTTCTTTCCCGGGGTGTTCCTGACGGTGGCGGTGCTCGCGGTCAACGTACTGGGGGACGGACTGCGCGACATGCTCGATCCGCGTCTGGCGCGTCAGATGAAATAAATGCAGAACCAGGAACCGATACTCGCCATCGATGACCTGCGCGTGCGGTTCTACACCCGCGACGGCACTGTTCATGCGGTCAACGGCGTAACCTTCGATCTGAGCGCGGGGGAAACCCTCGGCGTGGTCGGCGAGTCCGGATGTGGAAAAACCGTCGTGTCCCTGTCCATCATGGGACTGCTGGCGCAGCCGCCGGCGCGCATCGAGTCGGGACAGATACGGCTGGCGGGACGTGACCTTCTCCGGCTCGGCAGCCGCGCCATGCGGCGCATCCGCGGCAACGAGATTTCGATGATCTTTCAGGAGCCCATGACGTCGCTGGATCCGGTGTTTTCGATCGGCTACCAGATGGCGGAACCGCTCATGCTGCACCAGGGACTGTCGCGCCGGCAGGCCCTGCGGGCGGCGGCCGAGTATCTCGACCTGGTTCGCATTCCCGACGCCCGGCAGCGCCTGGGTGAGTATCCGCACCAGCTTTCCGGCGGCATGCGCCAGCGCGTGATGATCGCGATGGCGCTGTGCTGCAATCCCAAGGTCCTGATCGCCGACGAGCCCACGACCGCGCTGGACGTGACCGTGCAGGCGCAGATCCTCACGCTCATGCGCAATCTCAAGGAGCAGCTCGGCACCTCCGTCATCATGATTACCCACGACCTCAGTGTGGTTGCGGAAGTGGCTGACCGGGTCGTGGTCATGTATGCCGGCCGGGTGGCCGAGCAGGCGCCCGTGTCCTCGCTGTTTCGGACGCCGATGCACCCGTACACGCGTGGCCTGCTGAGTGCGCGCCCGAGCTTTCGGGCGACCCTGCGCGACGGGGGACGGCGTGAACGCCTCACCGAAATTCCCGGTACCGTGCCGTCGCTGCGGCGCGAAATAGCCGGCTGCGCCTTTGCGACGCGCTGTCCGTTCGCGGTCGAGCGCTGCCGTCACGAAACGCCGCCTCTGGAGCAAAAATCCCCGCAACACTGGGTGGCCTGCTGGGAGTCGGACCGGATCATGCGGGGTAGCGATGGCTGACTCGGACCAGGCACCGGTGCTGGAAGTACGTGATTTGCGCAAATATTATTCGCCGCGGCGGGGGTTTCTGTCGCGCCCGGCTGATCAGGTGCGCGCGGTCGATGGCGTTTCCTTTTCCATCGCGCGTGGTGAAACCCTCGGCCTCGTCGGCGAAAGCGGCTGCGGCAAAACGACGACCGGCCGTCTGGCCCTGCGCCTGATCGAACCCACCGGCGGATCGCTCAAGCTGGTCGGGCAGGATATTACCCATCTGCCGGAACGGCAGTTGCGGCCGCTGCGCCGCCACATGCAGATGGTGTTTCAGGATCCCTATCTGTCGCTGAGCCCCCGATGCTCCGCGCGCGAGATCGTTGCCGAGCCCCTGGAAAACTACGCAGGCGTTCACGGCGCGGAGAAGAACAGGCGGGTGGCCTCGTTGCTGGAGCGCGTCGGCCTGGGCCGGGACGATTTCGACAAGCGCCCGCACGAGTTTTCCGGCGGCCAGCGCCAGCGGCTGGGCATTGCCCGCGCGATCGCCCTCAACCCCAGCCTGATCGTCGCCGATGAAGCGGTCTCGGCACTGGATGTCTCGGTGCAGGCACAGGTGATCAACCTGATGGAGGACCTGCAGGCGGAATTCGGGCTGGCCTATCTCTTCATTGCGCACGATCTGGCCGTAGTGGAGCACATCAGCCATCGTGTCGCAGTGATGTATCTGGGGGAAATCGTCGAACTCGCCGACCGCTCCGATCTGTTCGGTTCGCCCCGGCACCCGTACACCGAGTCGTTGCTCGACGCGGTTCCGTCGCCCGATCCGGAGGCGCGTCGCGAGCGCGTGCTGCTGGAAGGCGACGTGCCGAGCCCTTCGAGCCCGCCCCCCGGCTGCCGCTTCCATACCCGCTGTCCATACGCCATCGAGCGCTGCCGGACGGAACGCCCGGTGTTGCAGGAGATCGCACCCGGCCATCATGTAGCCTGCCACCTGCGGACTGGTGGATGAACCTCTGCACGTCACCGATACTGCAATCGGATATACTGAGTATATCTGCGGGCAACCGAGACATGCTATGTCAACGAAGGCTGTATTTACGATGAAACTCGACCCGGAACTGCACGACGCCTTCAAGGCGGCGGCGGCATCGGACGACCGGCCTGCGGCCCAGGTGGTGCGCGAGTTGATGCGCCGTTACATTGACGAGCGCAGGCAGGCGCAGGTGTACGACGAATTTGTCCGGGACAAGGTTGAGACAGCCCGTAATCAGAAGGCGGTGGGGCAGTACATCACGCACGAAGAAGTAGAAGCCGAAGCCGCCCGGCGGCGAGCCGAATTGCTGCGCCGAGCTGACAAGATGGGCTTGTGAAAGTCCGCTGGGTGGTAGGGCCTGTTGACGTTTCATACGGTGCCGCATTGCGGCCCAAAAGCGCGCCAGTCAAGGCGCAGGGCGCCGGCCTTGGCCGTCCCAAGGTCAAGCCCTGCAACGCAGGATGGCGCGCTTTTGGGCCACAACCCGGAGGGCCGATGGTCATTTTGGCGCAATCCGGCGTTGCCGCTCGCTTATGTAGAGTGACTACATGGCGCTCACGGCGCCTTGACTTGCCCCAAAATGACCATCGGTGCGGCGCCATATGAAACGCCAACAGGCCCTGCCGGCACGGCAGGATCGCATTGATATTATTGATTACATCGCTGCCGACAATCCGCGTGCAGCGGCAAGGATGGATCGCTTGTTTGGCGACGCAGCAAACCAGATTGGCGATTTCCCGATGTTGGGGCGGCTTGGGAAAGCCCCTGGTACACGGGAGTTGATTCCGCACCGGAGCTACCGAATGGTCTATGAACTGGATAAAGCGGCGGATACGGTTTGGATACTAGCCTTGATTCACGCTGCTCGCCAGTGGCCGCCTGTGCGAGAGTGAAAGTACGCGCGACCCCGGCCGATACGCACTGATCGGCGTACAATGAGATTTTTCCGAACCGCCGGGAGAAGCACTCGTGAAACTGTACTACATGCCGGGCGCCTGCTCGCTCGCTACCCACATTGTTCTGGAATGGATCGGCGTCCCCTACGAAACACAAAGACTCAGCCATGGCGAGCTCAAGACTGACGCCTATCTGAGCGTCAATCCGGCCGGTGCGGTACCCGCGCTGGCTCTGGACGGATGGATACTCACCCAGAACGCAGCCATTCTGAACTACCTGGCCGACAGCTATCCGGCGGCCGCACTGGGTGGCGACGGCGCGAAGGGTCGCGCCGAGGTCAACCGCTGGCTGGGTTTCGTCAATTCCGACATGCACCCGGCTTTCAAGCCCCTGTTCGGCGCAACCGCTTATCTCGCCGACGATGCCGTGATCGAGAAAACCAGGACGCACGCCAGGCAGGCATTGCGATCCCTGTTCGAGCGTGCGAATGCGCAGCTCAAGGGGCGCGACTGGATCACCGGCACGCGCTCCGTCGCGGATCCGTATCTGTTCGTCATGGTGCGTTGGGCGCGGATGATGGAGGTCGATCTTGCCGGCCTGACCGAGGTGGAGCGCTTCCATCAGCGCATGCACGGCAACCCGGCCGTCTACAAGGCGCTCAAGGACGAAGGGCTGGAATAAGAGCCTGTCTGCAAATAATACGCGACCAATGAACGGCGGCCGATGTGTCGCCCGCGGTCTACGCCACGACCAGATACCGCTCCTTCACTTCAGGATCATCGCGGATTTCGTCGGTGGTCCCTGCATAAACCACGCGCCCTTTCTGCAGCACGTAGCCGCGGTGGGCGTGACGCAGCGCGAAGGGCAGGTTCTGGTCGGTGAACAGGAGCGTGGTGGTCTTGGCGAGGCGATCCATCAGCGCGCCGATTTGCTGCACGATGACCGGCGCCAGGCCCTCGTTGGGTTCGTCGAGCAGCAGCAGGCGCGGTTCTGTGACCAGCGCGCGGGCCATGGCGAGCATCTGTTGCTCGCCACCGGACAGGGTGGCGCCATCCCGGTTGCGCAGGCTCGCCAGCATCGGGTACTCGTCGAAAATGCGGCCGATGGGCCAGCGTCGCTCGCGCGAAGACGCTGGCGCCATGGCCACCTCCAGATTCTCCTGTACCGTCAGCCCGGCAAAGATGCGCCGTTCTTCCGGCACCAGCGCAATGCCGCGCCGGGCAATTCGGTGCGGAGGGCGGCCGTGGATCGCCTGGCCCTCGAAGTGGATGGCCCCCCGTCGGGGCGGCGTGATACCCATGATGCTTTTCAGCGTCGTACTCTTGCCGGCGCCGTTGCGCCCGAGCAGGCAGACGACCTCACCCGTTTCCACGCTCAGGCTCACGCCCTGCAGGGCGTGGCTCTCGCCGTAGAAGGTGTGGATGTCCCGGACGTCGAGCATCAGGCGGGTTCTTCCTCGCCCAGATAGGCCTGGCGGACCTCCGAATTGGCCCGGATCTCCTCGGGAGTGCCGGTGGCCAGCAGTTGTCCGCGATGCAGAACACAGATCCGGCGGGAGAGATTGAAGACCACGCTCATGTCGTGCTCGGTGATCAGAAAGGTGTAGTTGCCGCTTGCCGCGAGTTCGCCGATCAGGTCGATGATGCGGTGGGTTTCCTCCGGTGTCATGCCGGCAGTGGGCTCATCGAGCAGCACCACGCGGGGCCGGGTGGCGAGCACGATGGCAATTTCGAGCAGGCGTTTGTCGCCGTAGCTGAGTACGCCCGCGCGCGTGGTCGCGTATTCCGCCAGGCCCAGGTGCTGCAACACTTCGTCCGCCTCCTGGTGCAATGCCTGATCGCGGGAAGCGATACGAAACAGCCGAAACGTCTTCCGGTGCAAGGCGGTCAGCGCCACCTCCACATTCTGACGCGCCGTAAGCTCGGTAAAAATGTTGTTGATCTGAAATGAACGCGAAATGCCGAGCCGCGTGATGCGGTGCGGGGGCTGGCCGGTGATGTCGCGACCCCGATAGAGAATTCGGCCGGCGCTGGGCCGCAGCCGCCCGGAGAGCATGTTGTAAAGGGTGGTCTTCCCGGCCCCGTTGGGGCCTATCAGCGCAACGGTCTCACCAGGCTGAATATCGAGTGAGACGGCATTCACGGCGCGAACGCCACCGAAGGTGCGAGTAAGACCCTGCACCGACAGTATCGGCTCCGTCATTGCCGCACCAGCAGCCGGTCGAGTACGGTGCCGAGCAGCCCGCGCCGGAAGAAGATCACCATCACCGCCAGGATGATGCCGAGGACCAGCATCCAGTATTGCGTGTAGCTGGTGATCCAGGTCTCCAGCAACACGAATACGGCCGCTCCGAAGAACGGTCCGAGGAAGTAGCCGGAGCCCCCCAGAATGCTCATCAGAACCGGCTCGGCGGACTGGGTCCAGTGCACCAGGCTGGGCGAGGCGAGATGATTGAAGGGCGCGAACAGAGCACCGGCCAGCCCGGAAAACAGACCGGAAATCACGAAGGCAGCCAGGCGGTGACCGCGCACGCGGATACCACAGAAGGCCGCTCGCTCCGGATTCTGCCGAATCGCCTGCAAAACCAGCCCGAAAGGTGACCGCGTGATCAGGTAAAGAACGGCCGCGCCGATGAGCACCACCACCAGCACGAGAAAATAGTAAACCACCGGGTTGATCAGCGGCAGCTCCACGCCGGGCAGCAGCGGCGTGATCGAAAAGCCGGCAATGCCGTCGCTGCCGTTGGTGAGGCTGCGCCACTGATGCACGACGGCAAAGGCCATCATGCCGAAGGCCAGGGTGAGCATGGCGAAGTAGATTTCGTTGAGCCTGACCGACAGAAAACCGATCACCAGCGCGAGCAGACCGGCGCCGGCCATCGCCGCCAGCATTACCGGAAGGAACGGGGTCTGGAAATGCAGCATCAGCAGCGCCGTCGTGTATGCGCCCATGCCAAAGAACGCTGCGTGGCCGAACGAGAGCATTCCACTGTAGCCGAACACGAGATTGAAGCTGCCCGCAAACAGCCCCATGATCAGAATGTTGGTGGCGACGAAAATGTAGAAGTACGGCACATACCACGGCAGCGCCACCAGCGCGGCAACCAGCGCTGCAATCACGACCGGGATGAATACGTTGCGGCGCATCAGGCAGTGCTCCGTCCCATCAGCCCCCGTGGTCTGACCAGCAGCACCAGCGCCATGCCGAGGTAGGGCAGGACCAGACTGATCTGGGGCAGAAAGCGATCTCCCAGGCCGTGGATCAGGCCGAGCACGATGGCGCCCAGAAAGGTGCCGGCGAAGCTGCCCAGCCCGCCGATCACGACCACGATGAACGATTCGATAATGACCTTGTCGCCCATGCCGGGACCGATCGTTCGTATCGGCGCGGCGATGACGCCGCCTACCGCGGCAAGCCAGGTCCCCAGCGCGAACACACCGGCAATGACCAGCGGCACGTTGATGCCGACCACGTCCGCCATTTCCCGGTCCACCGACGCGGCGCGAACCATGCGGCCCGCCCGGGTGCGATTGAAAAACAGCCACAACACGAGAATCAGAAACAGCCCGACCCCGATGACGAACAGATTGTAGACCGGGTAACGCACCCCCAGCAGCGTGATCGTGCCATCCAGGCCCGGCGGCGGAGGCACCACGTGGATGCCCGAGCCCCAGACCATGCGTACCAGATCGTCGATCGCCAGCAGCAGCGCGAAGGTCAGCAGCAGGCTGTCGGTGATCTCGCGGTCATAGACATGACGCAACACCAGCCGCTCGAGGACGACCGCGAGCGCCGCCACTGCCAGCGGCGCCAGCAGCAGCGACGGCCAGTACGGCAGCCCGAAAGTGCCCACGATCGTAAAGGTGAAGTAGGCGCCCAGCATGTAGAGCGCCCCGTGGGCGAAATTGACGACGTTGAGCACGCCAAAAATGATATTCAGCCCCACCGCGATCACGAACAGCAGGATGCCGATATCCAGGCTGTTGAGGAGGGCAGCGAGCAGGCTGTGCATTTACAGCGAGCACCCCGTCTCGGAGACAGGCGGCGTCACCGCCTTGCCGTCAAAGGTTTTCGCGGAGTCGAGCATGCGCACCCCGAGCTTCTTGTCGAACGACCCGGTCTTGCCCCAGGTCGGTCCGATCACCGCCTGATGATTGCCCTTGCGGATGGTAAGTTCGCCCGTCGGCGCCATGAAAGTCAAGCCCGACAGCGCCTCGGCGACGGCCTCGGGATCCGTGCTGCCGGCTTTCTCGACAGCCTTTTTATAGGCGTACACCGCGGCATAGGCGCCCTCGGCGTTATAGCTCGGCGGCTCGCCGAACTGATCGACATAGGCTTTGACAAAGTGATTGTTCATGTCGTTGTCGTGGGCGGCAAACCAGTAGCGCGTACCCACCCAGATACCCTCCGGCATCTGCTCGCCCAGGGCCGCCAGCACTTCAACAGCCGCTCCCAGGGTCAGCATCACCGTGTAGTTCTTGTCGAAGAAGCCCAGATCACGCGCCTGGCGCACGAAATTCACCAGATCGCCGCCCCACAGCGACACCAGCACACCGTCCGGATTCGCCTGCATGATGCGGTTGATGGTTGCGGTGTAGTCTTCGTTGCCGAACGGCGGGAATGCCACCTTGTCCATCAGCGTGACGTCCGGATTGTCCTTTTTCAGGAACTGGCCGAAATACTTCCAGGACTGGTGGCCAAAGGCATAGTCCGGACCGATCGTCGTCCAGCGCCTGGCGCCTGTGCCGGCGGCAATCCTGGCGGCGCCGGTCATGTGCTGAATGATGTTGTCGCTGACGCGGAACGTCCAGCGGTTGCAGAGCTTGCCGGTGACTGCCGGTGTTGCGGCATGGGTGATGATCAGCGGCGTCCTGAGCTGGGGTATGGTCGGGACGACCGCGCTCGCCACCCCCGAGCTGTCCAGCCCCATCAGTACGTCCACATGGTTCTGGAATACCAGCTTGCGGGCCAGTTGAATACCGACGTCGGATTTGAGCTGGCTGTCCTCGACCTTGTATTTCAGGGGTCGGCCGAGTACGCCACCGGCATCGTTGACCTCATTCACCGCCAGCTCCAGGCCCTGACTGGCGAATTTGCCGTAGGTGGCGGCAACGCCGGACATGACGTAGATCGCGCCGATGTTGATCGGCTCCTCTTGTGCCTGGGCGGGTTGGGTAACACCCGCGGCTATGATAATGGCAGTAAAAACGCTGGAAAATGCGGTTATCAGTTGCTTCTTCAACATGACTCTCTCCTCCGATGCACCTGCGCACAAAGGTTTTCAAAGACTAGCAGAAAACGCCTCCGGCTTTGTTTGCACTGACGTCTTTGCGGGATTAAGGTCAGAGGCAGGTGGCAAGTGTTCGCGCAACTCTGGAGCCCCGTTATGGCGAGGGATTCTCTGGCGGTGGACCTGACGGGCCGGGTGGCTCTCGTGACCGGGGCATCGTCGGGACTCGGACGGCACTTCGCGGGCGTGCTGGGTGGCGCCGGTGCCAGTGTGATCGCGGCCGGGCGCCGCGCCGAGGCACTGGCCGAGACCGTCTCGACGATTGCGATGGGCGCCGGCCGCGCGTTTCCGGTGGTGATGGACGTCACCAATCCCCGGTCCGTCGAGTCGGCTTTCGCGGAGGCGATATCCAGGGCGGGCCGCCCGCCCGACCTGCTCATCAACAATGCCGGGATCGCGCTGACCAGGGCGGCCATCGACATCACGCCGGATGAGTGGTCCGAGGTCATCGAGACCAATCTCTCCGGTGCTTTCACGGTTGCCACGCAGGCCGCGCGCCGGATGCGGGAAGCCGGCGGCGGATCCATCGTCAACATCAGCTCCATCGCCGGCATCCGTCCGGCCGGCATGGTGGCGCCCTATGCCGCCAGCAAGGCCGCACTGATACAGCTGACGCGGACGCTTGCCCTGGAATGGGCACGCTACGGCATCCGGGTCAATGCGCTGGCGCCCGGTTACATCGAGACCGATCTGAATCGGACGTTTTTCGAGAGCGACCCGGGGCAGCGCCTGATCAAACGCATCCCGCAACGTCGGCTCGGCCGCATGGACGAGCTCGATGGGCCGCTGCTGCTCCTTTGCTCGGAGGCATCGAGCTACATGACGGGGGCGATCATCGCGGTCGACGGTGGTCATCTGGTGAGTTCGCTCTGAGAGGATCCGATGGACTTCAGCCTGTCACCGCATATCGAGAAAACACGGCTGCAGGTGCGCGCCTTCGTGGGCGAACATATCCTGCCGCTCGAGGCCGACCCGGACGCTTACGACAACCATGAAAATATCGCTTTGCCGATACTGGAGCAGGTGCGGGCAAAAGTGCGCGCAGAAGGCTTGTGGGCGTTGCAGATGCCCGCGGAGCGCGGTGGCGGCGGGTTGCCGGTGGTGGGCATGGCGGCCTGTTATGAGGAGATGAACCGCTCGATTTTCGGGCCGGTCTGCTTCAACAGCGCGGCGCCGGACGACGGCAACATGATCCTGCTCGACAAGGTGGGCACCGATGCCCAGAAGGATCAGTGGCTGCAACCCATTATCGACGGCGACGTCTCCAGCTCATTCGCCATGACGGAGCCGGCGCCGGGCTCGGGTTCCGACCCCGCCGGAATGATGCTCACGCGGGCGGAGAAGAGGGGAAACCGCTGGGTCGTGCATGGCCGCAAGTGGTTCATCACCGGGGCGCAGGCGGCCGCCCACTTCATTCTGATTGCGCGCACCAGCGACCATCCGCGCCGCGGCCTGTCGGCGTTTCTGTTTCATCGTGATCAGCCCGGCTGGCGCATCGAACGGCGCATCCCGATCATGGGCCCGGAAGAGCACGGAGGGCACTGCGAACTCGTGTTCGAGGGCCTGGAGATCGCGCCGGAGAACATGCTGATGGCGGAGGGCGACGGCCTCAAGGCAACGCAGATACGGCTTGGGACTGCGCGCCTGACGCATTGCATGCGCTGGCTGGGCATGGCCCGGCGTGCGATGGAGATTGCCGATGAGTATGTAGCACAGCGCCAGGCGTTCGGTGCGCCGCTGCGTGAACGCGAGAGCGTGCAGCAGATGCTCGCCGACGCGGCGCTGCAAATCGAAATCGGCCGCCTGCTGGTGATGAAGGCCGCATGGAAGCTCGATCAGGGCGACTTCGCGCGCAGGGAAGTAAGCATGGCTAAAATCGTTGTAGCCGATGCGTTGCACCAGGCCATCGATACTGCCATGCAGCTCAATGGTGCGCGTGGCTATTCGCGGGACACCCCGCTGGAATGGATGTACCGCTACGCCCGCCAGGCCCGGCTGGTGGATGGAACCTCGGAGGTCCACAAGATGATTCTGGGCCGGACGCTGAGCGAGCTGGGACAGGACTTCTGGGCCTGGGGCGCCTGAAACCGGAAGGAGGAGGCATTGTGATGGGCGAGCATGCGATGGGAGTCGAGGATCTCGAGCGCAACGCGGCAAACTATGTACCCTTGTCCCCGATTTCATTCCTGGTTCGGGCATCCACGGTCTACGGCGGGCGCACCGCTGTCATCGACGGCGATCGACGATACACCTACGCGGAATTTGCCACCCGTTGCCGTCGCCTGACCTCCGCCCTCGAGCAGCACGGAGTAGGGCGCGGCGACACCGTTGCCGTCATGGCGCCCAACATCCCCGAGATGCTGGAAGCCCACTTTGGCGTCCCCATGACGGGAGGCGTGCTGAACTCGCTGAACATCCGCCTGGAGCCCGAAACCGTCGCTTTCATTCTGCGTCACGGACAGGCGAAGGTGCTGCTGGCGGACCGGGAATACTCCGACGTTATCAGACAAGCGCTCGAATTACTGAACGACAGACCCTTCATTGTGGAAATCGGCGGTCGCGAGGCCCCGAAAGTCGGAGATACCGACTATGAATCGTTTCTGGCGCGCGGCGACCCGGATCATCCGTTCGCGCTTCCCGACGACGAGTGGCAGGCGATCGCCCTCAATTACACTTCGGGTACGACAGGGAATCCCAAAGGGGTCGTCTGCCACCACCGGGGTGCGTACCTCAACGCCTGCGGCAATGCGCTCAGCCTGAGTCTGACGCAGGACAGCGTCTATCTCTGGACCTTGCCGATGTTCCACTGCAATGGCTGGACCCACACCTGGGCGGTCACGCTGGCCGCCGGCACGCACGTTTGTCTGCGGCGGGTCGAGCCCCGTCGGGTTTTCGAGCTGATCCGGGAGCACGGGGTCAACGTCATGGCCGGGGCGCCGATCGTGCTCAACACGCTGGTTCATACGCCGGAGCACGAGCGAACGCGCTTCGAGCAGACCGTGCACATCGTGACCGGCGGGGCGGCACCCCCAAGTACGGTGATCGGTGGCATGGAGAAGCTGGGCTTTCGCGTCACCCACATGTACGGATTGACCGAAACCTACGGGCCGGCCACGGGCTGTTATCCACAGGCGGGCATGGATGAGCTGTCGCTGGAGGCGAAGGCGGCGTTCATGGCGCGCCAGGGGACCGGTCACCACATGCTGGAGGCGGCTGCGGTGCTGGACGCCGAAAGCATGGCGCCGGTTCCGGCGGACGGCAAAACGATCGGCGAGTTGATGCTTCGCAGCAATACCGTAATGAAAGGCTACCTGGCCAATCCGTCCGCGACGCGGGCGGCATTCGCCGGTGACTGGTTCCACACCGGCGATCTCGCCGTCATGCATCCGGACGGCTATATCGAGGTCAAGGACCGGGCCAAGGACATCATTATTTCCGGTGGGGAAAACATCAGCTCGCTGGAGCTTGAAGAAGTCCTCTACCGCCATCCCGCCGTGCGCGAAGCGGCTGTCGTCGCCCGACCCGATCCCAAGTGGGGGGAGACACCTCATGCCTTCGTCACTCTCGCCCCGAATACCGTCGAGCCGATCACGGGCGACGATATCATCCGCTGGTGTCGCAGCCGGCTCGCGGGGTTCAAATGTCCGAGGTACGTGACCTTTGGACCGTTGCCAAAAACCTCGACCGGCAAGATTCAGAAATTCGTGCTGCGTCAGCAGGCGGCGCAGGAGGCGCAAGATTCATCATAAGGAGAGGGCCGGGGAGAGGTGGAATCACGCAGCGCCCCTCTCCCGAATCTTCCCCCCTGGGGAAGAGGAAACAGACTTGTGGGATGCCACCATCGAACGGTTGACGCTCAATGCCATTGCAGCCCGAGGACCTTGAAACCTTCCTGCCGACCTTCATCGCCCGCGCCGCACAAGCCGAGGCCGCGCGCATAGACGCGCTGGAGCAACTGGGCGGCGGGGCGATTCAGGAAAACCATGCGCTGGATGTGGAAATCTCCGGGGGTACCCACCCTGGGCGGCAAACACTGGTTCTGCGGCTGGATGCGCCATCGTCTCTTCGGGTCAGCCTGTCACGTCCGCAAGAATTTGCGGTGCTGCGGGCGGCATACGACGCCGGGGTTCAGGTACCGGAGCCCTTGTGGCTGCATCGGGACAGGGGCGAGATCGGCAGGGATTTCTATCTCATGCGGCGTGTGCCCGGCACTGCCAATGGCCGCGCCCTGGTCAATCGCGAATTTTCTCCGGAACAGCGTGCGCGGCTGCTTGGAACGCTGGGTGAGAATCTCGCCCGTCTTCACAACTTGCGACCGCCGCTTCCTGAACTCGATTTTCTCGTGATTCCCCACTCTTCCCCGGCACTTGCGCGGGTCGCGGAATATCGCAGCCATCTGGATGCGATGGAACGACCACAACCGTCGCTGGAATGGGCCTTGCGCTGGCTGGAGCGCAACGCACCCCAAACTGGCGAATGCGTGCTTTGTCACGGCGACTTTCGCACCGGCAATTACATGGTCGAGGGCTCGACGCTGACCGGCATCCTGGATTGGGAATTCGCCTGCTGGAGCGATCCGAGGGAAGACCTCGGATGGTTTTGCGCCCGTTGCTGGCGATTCGGCCAGTGGCAGCGCGAGGCTGGTGGCATCGGCGCGGCCGGACCGCTGCTGCGCGGCTATGAGCGGATCGCCAAACGGCACATTGTTGTGGACGAACTGCGCTACTGGCAGGTCATGGCAACGGTGCGCTGGGCAATCATCGCGCTCATGCAGGCGCAGCGCCACACCTCGGGGGAGCAGCCCTCGCTGGAGCTGGCCCTGACCGGACGAATCCTGCCCGAACTCGAACTGGATGCGATTGAGCAAATACTCGACGCGGAGCGGCACACCAATGCGTGACTCACCCGATGGCGCCGAGTTGCTTC
>CAZYIP010000041.1:0-23583 GCA_964646895.1 uncultured Salinisphaerales bacterium
CTGCGCATCGCCGGGGATGTTGTGGGAAATCCAGCCGGCGTCACGGCCGAAGCCCCGAACCAGTTGGGCCGCCCGAAGGTGTAAATATCCCGCGCTTCTCCGGTATCCGCATCAGCGAACCAGTTCGGATGAGCTTCTCGCCAAAACAGGCGCCCTGATTCTTTAGTCGCTGGTACAGCGGCGAGACGCGGCAGGGACGCCCGCTTTCGTGCTCTTCATGAGGCCAGGTGATGGTGTAGTGCTTGCCGCAAGGCTCCAGCGCGTGCTTGTGAACCCATCCGATGTCGCGATGGGGGCGGCCCGAAGCGGCGAATGCCCACCGCCCAGGGATCGAAGGGCTGCCGGCGGTTCGCGATCCATTCCGCCAACGCCATGCCGGCTCCGCCGCCGGCTGCAATGCCAAATGCATTGAATCTGGCGCCCACAAAAAAAGTTCCGGACTTCGGACGCTTCCCCGAGACTGAAATTGCCATCCGGCGTAAATGCCTCGGGGCCGTTGATGAGCGTGCGAACCCCGGTGTGCTCCATGCCGGTACCCGTCCGACCGCCAGTTCGGTGAACTGCTCGAACCGCCCCAGTTGGAGTCCAGCAGCTGGAAGTTGAAGTCTTGCGGAAAGCCGCCCACCGCCCATGGAATCGGGATGGGCTCATAGCCGCCGATGTCCTCCTTGTAGTAGGCAAGGCAGTCTCGCTGATACGGGTTATGACAAGCGTCAAATTGAGTGCCGCCGCGTTCTGGTGCTGGCGACGGAGAGAGGCTTAATTTCGGCTCGATGGACATGCTGTTGACACATTTCCAGAACTATGCATGAATAACCTCAAACAATCATATAAAGACACATCATGCAACACTCGAAGGCACGTCGCGTCCCTGAAGAACGACGCTTGGAAATTCGGAACAAAATCCGGGAAGCGGGGGTGATCCATGCATCGGATATTGCCGAGGCGTTCGGCATATCCACAGAGACGGTGCGCCGCGACTTTTTGGTACTTGAGCAGCGCGGGCAGTTGCGCCGTCTATATGGCGGCGCGGCTCAGGCGCTAGAAAACCGCGCCGTGGAGGCTTCATTCAATAAGCGCCAGAGCACGAAAAAGGTGCAAAAGCGGGCTATGGCACGGCTGGCGTCGCAGCTTATCGGACCGCACGATACTGTGATTCTTGACGTCGGCACGTCGGTGGCCGAGGTGGCCTACTTGATGCCGGAGACATTCCGCGGGCGGGTACTCACCAATTCGATCCGTGTGGCGCAAGGGCTGGAGCAGTGTGTTGCAAACGGGGTGGAGGTGTTTCTCGCGGGAGGTCGGCTGCGCCCCGGGGACATGGCCTTGTCCGGCAGTTTCACCGATGCGTTTTATCGCGACTTTTTTGCAGACTGTGCCTTCCTGGGATCCGGCGGCGTTCATCCGGAGCGTGGCCTGACCGACTACAACATCGATGAAATCAGCGCGCGAAGGATCATTATCGAAGCTGCGCGCGAGGTCTACGTACTCGCCGATTCCTCTAAATGCGGTCAGATTACAGCGGCGAAGGTCTGTGATATGGACGCCATTTCGGCAGTGATCACGGATGACGGCATCAGCGATCGTCTGCGCCGCGAGTTTGAAGACGCAGGTGTCAAGCTGCTCGTTGCGAGCACCGATGGCAGCCTGGATGAGGCCGATGGCGGGGATGTGGCGTGAATATACTTGCCATCGATCAGGGAACCTCGGCGACCAAGGCCGTCGTGCTGTCCGACGACGACGAATTCTTGTCGGAAGTCAGTGTTCCGTTGAATCCCGTTATGGCCGGCGACGGGCGAGTCGAACAGGATCCCGAGGAACTCTGGCGTTCCGTCTGGCAGTCGGGGCGAGAGGCAATTGCCAAAGCGTCTGTACCGGTTGATGCGGTAGGGCTGGCGAATCAGGGAGAAACCGTTGTTCGCTGGAACCCGCGCGATGGCCAGGCTTTTGGGGCTGCGCTCTCCTGGCAGGATCGACGCGCGAGCGTGGTTTGTGAGCGGCTGGCGTGCCACGGCTCATCGCTTGCGGCTATCACGGGTCTGCCGCTCGATCCGTATTTTTCGGCACCCAAGATGGCATGGCTGAAAAGCCATTATGGCGGTGAGGGGGTAGTCACAACCACGGATACGTGGTTGCTACACCGCATGACGGGAGAGTTCATAACGGATGCGACGACGGCATCCCGCTCGATGCTGCTCGATTTGGATCAGGTGACATGGTCCCCCACGGCATGCGAATACTTCGGACTCGATCAAAGCGAACTCCCCGAGATAGTGGACTGTGCGGAAAATATCGGACAGACAGAGTGCTTTGGTCCTGATCTGCCGGTAACGGGGCTCATAACCGACCAGCAGGCAGCGCTGTTTGCGCAGGACTGCCTGCAGACCGGCGATGCCAAGTGTACGTACGGAACCGGCGCGTTTTTGTTGATGACTCTTGGTTCCCGGCCAACGCGTTCACGGCACGGTCTCGCAACCTGCCTTGCCTGGAAGTTGGATAAGCTGCCAACGTACTGTCTGGACGGGCAGGTGTATACGGCGGCCGCAGCGATCTCGTGGTTGGAGCGGCTCGGGTTGATCGCAACCGTGGAGGATCTGGACCGGATCAGCAACAGTGTGAACTCCACGAATGGCGTAACGTTCGTTCCAGCACTCACCGGTCTGGCGGCGCCATATTGGCGTCCATCTGCGCGTGGCGTGTTCGGTGGCCTGGCACTCGATACCCGACGGGAGCACCTTGTGCGTGCCGTCCTTGAGGGTATCGCCGCTTCCGTCTGTTCGTTGGTTGACGCCGCTATCAGTGATACGGGTACTCAGCTTGCGCGATTGCAAGTAGACGGGGGCCTGACACGCTCAAACGCTCTAATGCAGATCCAGGCCGATCTGCTGCAGATTCCTCTGGAGGTCTTTTACTCGCCGGACGCGACCGTGCTTGGAGTGGGCCGGCTTGCTCGGCGCGGTTTGACAGGCGCCGGGCCGCGAGCAACAGGCAGCTATCGCGCAGCATCGCCCGTTGTGTATGAACCCGCCATAACCCCTGCCGAAGCAGCGGAACGCCTCGGGCAATGGCAGCGAATGGTCGAGGCAACATCAGCCCTATGAGTCAGGAGGTGTTCGATGTCGCCGTGATCGGCGCCGGCGTGGTGGGAGCGGCGATTGCACGTGAGCTTTCCCGGTACGACCTGCATTGTGTGCTTATCGAAGCTGCGAACGATGTCGGAGCGGGAACCAGTAAAGCGAATACGGCTATTTTGCACACAGGTTTCGACACGGCGCCCGGCTCGCTCGAAGCTCGCCTGGTAAGCCGAGGGCATGACCTTTTGTCGGAGTACGCCCGCGAGGTGGGCATTCCGCACGAGCATACCGGTGCGTTACTCGTCGCGTGGAATAGAAGCGATCTGGCCCAGCTCGATGAGGTTGAATCCAAGGCAACACAGAACGGCTACATGCGTACGCGGCGGCTATCCGTCGAACAGCTTTACCGGGATGAACCGAATCTGGGCCCAGGTGCCCTCGGAGGGGTGGAAATCCCGGACGAGGGGATTATTTGTCCATTTACGACACCGCTCGCCTATGCAACGCAGGCTGTCATTAACGGAGTAACGCTGAAGCTGAATTTTCGCGTGACCCGGGTTGCTTCGGGCCCCGGCGATATTCATGAATTGCACGCAAGCAATGATGTTATCGCAGCCCGTTATGTAGTCAATGCGGCCGGCTTGCATGCTGATCAAATCGATCGCCTGTTTGGCAATGATACGTTCTCGGTCAAGCCGCGCCGTGGGCAATTGATTGTTTTCGACAAGTTTTCAAGACGATTGATATCGCGGATCATTCTGCCCGTGCCGTCAAAAACAACCAAAGGCGTCCTGGTGGCGCCCACCGTGTTTGGAAATGTCTTGTTGGGACCGACCGCGGAAGATATTGAAGATAAAGACGCAACCTGCACCACCGAAGACGGCCTCGAAAGCCTCAGAGTCAAGGGGAAAACCATAGTACCCGCGCTTCTCGATGAGGAAGTGACGGCTACATACGCAGGCCTGCGAGCGGCGACCGAGCATGGAGATTACCAGATCCGCGGGTACCCAGAACGGCGTTACGTCTGCGTCGGGGGAATACGCTCGACCGGCCTTACCAGCTCGCTGGCAATTGCGGAATATGTTCTGGGACTGCTGGAAGCCGCGGCGTTGAAGTTGCCACCCAAGAGGCAGTTTTCCACTGTCAAAATGCCGATGATCGGCGAGATTGGACTACGGCCGTACCAGGATGCCGAGGCGATCAGCAGAAATCCCGATTACGGGCGCATCGTGTGTCATTGCGAGCGAGTCACCCTGGGAGAAATCATTGATGCGTGTGAGGCGGCGGTCCCGGCGCGTGATCTGGATGGCCTCAGGCGCCGCACACGTGCGCAGCTTGGACGTTGTCAGACATTTTATTGCGGCGCTCGCGTTGTCGATATTCTCGCGCACTATTGCGGCCGACCGGCCGCCGAACTCATGCAACTCGATGAATGTGCAACAGGGTGTCCGTCATGAGTAGGTCAGTCGACGTGCTGGTCGTTGGTGGCGGACCCTCCGGGCTGGCGTGTGCCATTGATCTGGCGCGCGCCGGTGTCAGCGTTGAAGTCGTGGAGCGTGAGCGAGAGGCCGGAGGTGTCCCGCGCCACACGGGGCATACCGGTTTCGGCGTGCGGGATTTGTGGCGCGTCATGAAGGGCCCCCAATACGCGGCCTACTATAGCGCGCTGGCCATTGATACCGGTGTCGTAATCCGGACCGAAACAACGGCGACACGCTGGCTCGGTGACACCACCATTGAGTTGACGGGGCCGCATGGTATCGAACAAGTCGATGCCAGGGCCGTGGTGCTGGCGACAGGTTGCCGGGAACGCCCTCGTAGTGCCCGCCTCGTCGCCGGCACGCGACCACAAGGCGTATTGACGACCGGCCAACTGCAACAAATGGTTTACCTGCACCATCTGCCCGTTGGCCACCGAGCGGTCATTGTCGGCAGCGAGCACGTCAGCTTCACGGTAATACAAACTCTGCAGAAAGCTCGCGTGAAACCCGTCGCCATGCTGACAACACATGGCAGGCATCAAAGCTACTGGCCCCTCAAGTTCATCACCGCCGACATACATCGGGTTCCGCTTTATCCGTACACAGAGGTCGCCGCGATTCGGGGCAGGCCCCGTGTGAAAGGTGTGGATGTGGTTGATGTCGGCAACGAGCGTCAATGGCATATCGCTTGCGATACCGTGATATTTACCGCCAACTGGATTCCGGATAACGAATTTTCCCGCGCAGGTGGTCTGGTGATGGATCCCAATACACGGGGGCCGGTAATCGATCAGGCATATCGCACGACACGCCGCGGTGTATTTGCGTGCGGGAACGTAGTTCAGGCTGCGGAGGCATCGGATCGGGTCTCCAAATTCGGCAAAGCCGCGGCCCGCTGCGTGCTCGATTTTCTTACCAACGGAGTATGGCCGGAGCACGCTTTTATTCCCATCTGTGTCAGGTCGCCACTGGCCTGGTGTTCGCCGAATGCGGTATCAGAGCAGCCACATGGGTTGTCGGTGCCTGAGCGGTCCCCGCGTGTCGGAAGCTCACGCTTACTGATTCGGGCGGCGCGGCCGCTGCCGGCCGCGTGTGTCGAGGGTGTTCAGGGCGGCCGCATCCTCTGGCGTTCCCGGCGTCGGCGCTTCAGCACAAGCGTGTCTACGCGCCTGCCAAGTGGCTGGCTGCGAGATGCCGATATGGGCGCAGGCACGATAACCATAAGTGTCCAGGACTCCGGGTAACTGGCTAATCGTATTCGATTTCTGCGAGGGCCTAACCGAAATTTACTGATAATGAACAGGAAACAGAGCTGAAACCGTAATGTAAGAACGATAAGCATGAAAAATGCTGAATCCGTTGTATGGCCGTAATACACATGACCAGTTCGGGGCTGGCTATAACTGGCCATACGTTGTCCGCAGGTCGCTAAACTGCTTGGCGGCTTCTTGATCCCTAGACCTAGGTCGGAGGAGTTGAAATGAAAAGGCGTGATTTTATTAAATCGGCGGGTACGGGTGCCGCGCTGGTCGGATCAGCGTCAGTAGCCCCTGCCGTTATCGGAGCTACGAAGAAAACGCCTATTAAATGGCGAATTCAGACATACGCGGATACGACGCTTGCTCAACACGTAATAAAGCCACAAATCGAGGCATTCAATCAGGCTGCCAACGGAGAGATGGAGATCGACCTGTTCACTTCGGCAGAACTGGTTGCGGATCAAGAACTCTTTCGCGCAGTCCAGAGAGGTACGATTGAAGCCGCACAAACCGATGATAAGTCTGCGGGGTCACCAGCAGATGTGGCTATTTTCAGCGGCTACTTTCCATTGGCGACGCGTTTCGGTCTTGACGTACCCGCACTCTGGGATGACCAGGGCCTCAACGAAATATGGGAAGAGGCCTACGGAGAAATAGACGGCGTTGAATGGCTCGGCACAGGTGGTTGGGATCCTTGTAATCTGGCAACGAAAAAGCCGATAAGGAAGTTCTCCGATCTGCGAGGGCAAAAACTCTACACGACCGGTACCCTTGCCCAGTTTCTGGGAACACTGGGCGTGGTACCGGTAACCATCGCCAATGAAGATGTCGCCATGGGCCTGCAAACCGGACGGCTTGACGGTGTTGCCTGGTCGGGAATGACAGAGCTTTATACCATCGGTTGGGCCGACGCCTTGAAATATGTATTGAGTAATCCGCTGTCCGGTGGATGGGCCGGCTCCTATTTCGTTAACAGCGAAGCCTGGAACAAACTGCCTCCCCACCTGCAGGAGCTGTTTCGGCTTTCGATCAAAAAATCGCATTATCACAGATTGCACTGGTATTGGGCCGGGGAAGCGCACTACAGAGCTAATGGCGACAAACTCAAAATAACATCCATGCCGGCCGACGAGTGGTCAAAGGTTGAAGAGGCGGCGGCCAAGTTCTGGGACAAGGCCGGGTCGCAAAGCGATCGTAACGCAAGGGTCGTAAAAATTCTGAAGGAATATCAGTCGACCAGATCCAACGCCGGTGTGCCTTACAGCTGCAGCTAGGAGGCAGCGGCTTTCGGATCAGCGTATCCGGCCCCTGTACGAGCTTCAGTCTTCGGGGCCGGGTATGCAAACCTGGTTTTGTAAAGGTTGCATTCGGTAGCAGATGGATTTACGGCCTTCTGCCAGGGGAGGATGTTACGTGCACCCCATATTCCTGATTTATGTGCGCTGGATCGATGCGTTGAATGATGCCGTCGGGCGATTCGTCATGTATATGCTTCTGCTGACACTCGCATGCCTGCTTTTATATGGAATCGTCGCACCAATGTTCGGCTTATACCCGATATGGATATTGGAAAGCTCGGAATTTGTGATGGTCGCTTATTTTATGCTTGGTGGCGGTTATGCAATTCTCCACGATGGGCATGTCAGGATGGATGTGTTCTATAGTCGCTGGCGCGGGCGAACCCGTGCCATCGTAGACACTATTACCGATTCTTTTCTCATCATTTATTTGGGAGTCCTGCTGTACGGTGGGGTTACGAGTGCTGCGTACGCAGTGAAATACAACCAGCACAGCGTAAGTGCCTGGAGTCCACCCATGGCGCCCGTCAAAATTGTTGTTGTCGTTGGTATCGTGCTGACACTGCTTCAGGCATTTTCCGTGTTGATCAAAGACATCGACGCACTTATTGCGGGCTCCAGCGATGAGTAACTCCGTTATCGCTGCTGCCATGTTTGGCAGCATGATGGTATTGCTGGCGACTGGTCAGCGGTTGTTTGCGGTGATCGGCTTTGTAGCCGCCGGTTTCGCAATGGCGCTATGGGGGCAGGGACACGGAGTTCAAATCCCCTTCGACGCCTTGATCAATCTAATGAACTGGTACGCGTTGTTATCGCTGCCACTATTCATTTATATGGGGTACATGCTTTCGGAGTCGGGCATTGCCAATGATCTATACGAAATGTTTTACGTATGGTCGGGAAGGCTCAAGGGTGGGTTGGCAATCGGCACCATCATCCTCATGGTGTTCATTTCCGCGATGAATGGTTTGAGTGTTGCCGGCATGACGGTAGGCACAAGTATTTCGCTACCCGAGTTGCTGAGGCGTGGCTATGATAAGCGGATGGTAACAGGCGTCATCCAGGCCGGTAGCTCTTTAGGAATCATGGTCCCCCCGAGCGTTGTCCTGATCCTGTACGGGATGATTGCTCATCAGCCTATCGGGAGATTGTGGTTGGCGGGAGTACTTCCCGGTTTGTTGCTCGCAGGGTTGTTCTGTCTTTATATACTGATACGCTGCAAATGGCAGCCGCACCTCGCACCGATGCTGTCACGCAATGAGCAGCAACAGATTACATGGAAACAAAGGCTGCGTCTGCTGCGCTCTGGCCTGTGGCCAATCATCATTATTTTTTCCATGACCGGACTGTTTTTCATGGGGGTGACAAACCTTGTCCAGAGTTCTGCGGTCGGCGCGCTTGCGGCGACCGTGGCTACCGTTGTCAAAGGCAGAATGACGCGGCAAGTCATGAGAGAAGCGCTTCATAAGACACTGAATGTAAGCTGCATGTTTATGTGGATCGTTCTCGCGGCCATGGCCTTTGGCGCGGTATTCGACGGTCTTGGCGCTGGAGATGCCCTGCTGGAATTGTTCGTAACGAATTGGGAGATGAGCCCGTGGCTGGTGTTGATAATGATGCAGTTGTCATTTCTCGTCATGGGGACGTTCATGGACGACACGGCCATGTTGCTGATTGTTGCTCCCGTTTACATCCCCATGGTGCAGCAGCTGGGTTTTAATCCGATATGGTTTGGTATTCTCTATACTGTAACCTGTCAAATTGCTTATATTACGCCGCCGTTTGGTTATAACTTGTTTTTGATGCGTGCGCTGGCACCGCCGCAAGTAACCCTGTCAGACATTTATCAGTCGATTGTGCCTTTTCTTTTGATTATGATTATCGGCCTGGCGATCCTGATGGCATTTCCGCAGATCGCCTTGTGGCTTCCAAACCTCTATTATGGGGCGGGATGATCAAGATCTGGCGCTGGAATTTGGGTCATCCACGACGAGACCAATCTGACTTACTTGGTGCTGCGAAAATCCAGGCGAAGTAGCGATGGCCGCTTCGGGGAGGCTTTCCGCAAAATCCGGCTCGCGATCCTGGGCCTGTTGACGTTTGATACGACGCGGTACCGTATTAACCGTCAACAGGCCCTGGTGTGGTGACTGGATTATTCTCAGTCTGGCTCCAAAGTTTCCGGTAAGCCTACTGCCGGAGCTACGACGCGGGCACCGATCCCGCGTGATCTCGCTCCCGCCTATCGTGGCGTCGTGCCGAGCTTCACCGACGGTGACATTGCCTCGCCAGTCTCCGCTCGCTCGACCTCCACCAACGCCTCGTCCACCTCACGGATCGGCCCTTTGTACCACTTGCGGGCCGAAAGCAGCCACCAGGCTCCGACGATGATCAGCAAGCCGCCGAAGGTCAATGGTGCGTAGTTGGCGGAGGTCCAGTCGAATGCCTCGGTGAACCACACGCCGGCCGTGGTGCTGGGCAGCAGGAACAGGATGGCGATGAACCAGATCCACAGGAACGACAGCGGGCAAATCCATTTGTAGTGCTTGCCGATGGTGAACGGCCCCGGTTCGAAATCCGCACCCTTCCGCCAGCGCAGGTAGATGGGCAGACTGAACGATACGTACAGGCCGATGACGGCCACCGAAGTACCGACCGCGTAGCCGATTGGCCCGTTGGCAAGTGTCGGGATCATCAGCAGCCAGGTGAGCAGGCCAACCAGCCATAGAGCATTGAAGGGCACGCGGTTACGCCGTGAGACGGTTCGCCATATCTTGCGGCCGGGGACTGCACCGTCGCGGGAGAAGGCGAACAGCATGCGCGATGCGGACGCGAGTGCCGCGTTTCCGCAGAACAGCTGAGCCACCGCCGCGATGAAAAGAAGGAACGACCCCCAGGCGATGCCTACCGAATGCTCGAAGATATAGGGGACTGCATTGCCACCCGCATCCAGCACGCCCTGGATGTTCGCGGGCACGGCAAACGTGACTGCAACCAGCAGGATAAATCCGAAGATCACCGACACGACGATCGACGAAACGATGCCGATGGCGCTCGCGCGTGCCGCCAGTTTCGTCTCCTCGACCAAATGGGCAGAGGCACCGAAGCCGGTGATGGTGTACTGAGCCATCAGCAGGCCCAGAGCGAATACGAACCAGAAGCCCGGATCGGTGAAGTTGCTGCCGGAGAAACCGGTCCCGTTGATGGTTCCACCGAACACGAAACTGGCCGGCTGATGAAAGTCCGGGATGAACACGAGCACTGCCAGAATCACGAGGACGCCCGCCATGTGCCACCACGCGGAGATGGAGTTCAGAATCCCCAGCAGGCGCACCTTCTGAAAATTGATGTAAAGGTGCGAAATGACGATGATCGTGAAAATGATGAAACTCGTCAGGTTGGTGACGGCGAGGCCAAACCAGATATTCAGCAGATTGTTCCAGAAGATGGCGCAACCCATGTCAATGGCTGCCGTCACCGCGACGACCCCGACCAGGTTCATCCACCCGGTAAACCAGCCCCAGGCCGGTCCCCCCAGCTTGGCGGACCAGAAATACATGGCGCCGGATGTCGGGAATGCCGCCGCGATTTCCCCCAGCGCCAGGCCGATGAACGTAACCAGCACGCCAACCAGCAGCCAGCCCCAGGTGATCGCGACCGGGCCGCCGCTGGAAAAGGCGATGAAATAGGAGGTCAGGCACCCGGCAAGGATCGAGATGATCGTGAACGAGATGGCGAAACTTCCGAACGTGCCCATCCCGCGCTCGAAGACCTGCAGGTATCCGAGCTTGGCGAGGGTTTCGCGATCCGAATCATACGCATCGGATTGAGTCTGAGTCGCGGCACTGCGGTTGCTCTTTTGATCGGTCATAGCTCTCTCCTTGGCACCTCTATGGGCCTGATCCGGTGTTGTGCGACGCTTCTGTGTCCATCCGGACTTCAATGCACGCATCAAAGTAAAACCACATATTTTTGCGTGTCAACAGTTAATTATCGGCGGATCCAGCGTTGTCGCGGCCGGATGAGGACCGGCAGCAGCGGTAAGTTGTTGTACGGTAATTGACAATTTGATGTTGCGTTGTACACTCAGATACATCTTCGATTACTGACCGGCGAGAGCATGCCAGCTGTCCAGACCCGTCGGATGGATGAAAATAGCGCTGCCGATGCCTCGGTCGTCGAGTTGATACATCAGCGTATCGATCGACTGGCACCCGCGGAACGCAGAGCCGCTCGGCGGCTGTTGTCCCACTATCCGCTGGACGGCCTGGAGCCGTTGGCGGTGTTTGCCGAGCGCGCCGGGGTTAGCCACCCGACAATTCTGCGCCTTATCGCCAAACTCGGATTCGGTGGCTATGCCGACTTCCAGGCGAAGCTGCGGGCCGAGTTGGAAGCCCGGCTCAAGTCCCCGCTGTCCAAGCGTCAGGAGGATAAGGCCGGATATCCGGCGGGGGACGACTTCCTGCACAATTTCGCGGCGGTTACCTGCGAAAATATTCGCCAGTCGCTTGCATCCCTGCCGCGCGGCGAATTCGATGGCGCTGTGGACCTGCTGGCAAGCCGGGCGGGCACGGTCCATCTGTTGGGCGGGCGCTTCACCGATCCGCTGGCAGTCTACCTGTACAAGCATCTGCGGATTCTACGGCCACGGGTGCAGCATGTTGTGGGCATGCCTCTGTCGTGGCCCGAATACCTGCTCGATATGGACCGCAACTCGGTGTTGCTGGTGATCGATATTCGCCGCTATCAGGACGAAGTGGTGCGCTTCGCCCACGAGGCGGCACAGCGCGGGGCACGAGTCATCCTGATGACGGACCAATGGCTTTCGCCCATCGCCAGTATTGCCAAATGCGTGCTCGCGGCGCGTATCGAGGTTCCGTCGAACTGGGATTCGGTGGCAGCGCTCACCACGTTGACGGAGGCGCTGATCGCAGCGCTCAACGATCGCAAATGGGAGCATTTGCAGGATCGTATTCACGATCTGGAACAACTGCGCGCCAGGGCCGGAGGCCATTGATGTCACGGTTGGAAATGTCTGAGACTCAAGATCATTTTTCCGTTCGCGGGGACGGGAGGAGCATTCGTGGCTGATAAAAACAAGCCGGCCAGGCCGGGCATGCTGACCCTCGATGCGCTGCGGGCCGAGGTCGAGGCGGGGACGATCCACACCGTCCTGCTGGCCATGGCCGACATGCAGGGGCGCTTGCAGGGCAAGCGCTTCGACGCGACGCACTTTCTGAGCCATGTGGTGGAAAACAACGCCGAGGGCTGCAGCTACATACTCGCGGCCGATGTGGACATGAACACGGTCGATGGCTACGCGATCACGTCGTGGGGCCGGGGCTACGGCGATTTCGTGTTCGTGCCCGATTTCAGCACCCTCAGGCGTGTTCCCTGGCTGGATGGCACGGCGCTGGTGATGAGCGATCTGCAATGGGAGGACGGCACGCCGGTGACGGTGTCGCCGCGCCAGATCCTGCGCCGCCAGATCGAGCGCCTGGCCGAACGCGGGCTGGAGGCTTTCGCCGCCACCGAGCTGGAGTTCATCGTCTTTCGCGACAGCTATGAACAGGCGTGGCACAAGGCGTACCGCAACCTGGAGCCGGCCAACCTGTACAACGTAGATTATTCGCTGTTGGGCACGGCGCGCATCGAGCCCTTGCTGGCGCGCATCCGCAACGGGATGGCGGGCGCCGGCCTGCGGGTGGAAAACGCCAAGGGCGAGTGCAATTTCGGTCAGCAGGAAATCAACTTCGTCTACGGTCGTGCGCTGGCTGCCGCCGACGAACACGTCATCTACAAGAATGGCGCCAAGGAGATCGCCGCCCAGGATGGCTATTCGCTGACTTTCATGCCCAAGTTCAACGAGCGCGACGGCAACTCCTGTCATATCCACCTGAGCGTGCGCGACCAGTCCGGGCGGGCCGTGATGGCGGGGGCGGACGGTGATGGCACTTCGCCGCTGTTCCGCCAGTTTCTCGCCGGCCAGCTTGCCTGCCTGCGCGAGCTGATTCTCTTCTTCGCTCCCAACATCAACTCCTACAAGCGTTATGCAAAGGCCAGTTTTGCGCCCACGGTGGTGGCATGGGGACGTGACAACCGCACCTGCGCGCTGCGCGTGGTCGGGCACGGGGAGTCGCTGCGCTTCGAGAATCGCGTGCCCGGCGGCGATGCCAACCCGTATCTCGCGCTGGCCGCCATGATCGCCGCCGGACTCCACGGCGTGGACAACGAGCTGGAACTCGAAGAGCCCTGTGGCGGCAATGCCTATCAGTCCGACAAGCCGCGGGTCCCGCACACGCTCAGGGAGGCCCAAAGCTTGCTGCGTGATTCGGAAATGGCCCACGCCGCGTTCGGAGAGGATGTCGTTGAGCACTATCTGAACATGGCCCAGGTGGAACTGGACGCGTTCGAGTCGGCAGTCACCGATTGGGAGCGTTTCCGCAGCTTCGAGCGAATGTAAGAAGGTGGAAATGTTGTGTGAGAACCAGGCGGGTTATCGCGTTTGTGGGAGCGGCTTCAGCCGCGATTTGGTGTGAGCAGACACAGACGGCTTGCTGCCGCCATCGCGGCTGAAGCCGGTCCCACGAAAGTGCTCCCACGAAGTATCTTCTATCACCTAATGCCGTAATTGATACAGGTGGTTTTCAATGATCGAAGTCATCAATCCTGCTAACGAAGAGGTCATTCGCCAACTTGAGTCCGCGACCGCCGAGGATGCCGACGCGGCGGTGGCGCGGGCCAAAGCCGCTTTCCCGGTCTGGAAACGCCTGTCTCCCCCGGAGCGCACGCGCATGCTGCGTCGCCTGGCCGAGCACATCGCGGCCGAGCACGAGTCGCTCGCACGGCTGGAGTCGCTCAATACCGGGAAGCCGCTGGCGAGTGCGCGCGGCGAGATCGGCATGGCGATCGAAACCTTCCGCTACTACGCCGGTGCTGGCGAGCGTCTGCTCGGCGCCACCATCCCGGTGGCGGGTGGCACCGACCTGACGTTTCGCGAGCCGCTGGGTGTCATCGGCCTGATCGTGCCGTGGAATTTCCCGTTCACCATCGCCAGCTGGAAGATTGCGCCGGCGCTCGCAGCCGGCAACACGGTGGTGCTGAAGCCGGCGGAGCTGACTCCGCTGACGGCGCTGGAGCTGGAGCGCATCGCCGCCGAAGCCGGTCTGCCCGAAGGGGTGGTGAATGTGGTTGCCGGCAAGGGCAGCGTGGTGGGCAGCCGCCTGGTGGAGCATCCCGACGTGGCCAAGATCGCATTTACCGGCTCCACTGCGGTGGGCCGCGACATCATGCGCCGCGCGGCCGACAGCATCAAACGGGTGACCCTGGAGCTGGGCGGCAAGTCGGCCAACGTGGTGTTCGCCGATGCCGATATCGAGGCCGCGGCTGCGGCGGCGCCCGGCGCGGTGTTCGACAATGCCGGCCAGGATTGCTGCGCCCGTTCGCGGGTTCTGGTGCAAAAGACGGTATTCGATCGCTTCATGGCGGCGCTGGAGCCGGCGGTGAAGGCAGTGCGGGTCGGGGATCCGGCAGCCGATGATACGGTCATGGGGCCGCTGATCTCGGCCGACCATCGCCGCAAGGTCGCCGCTTTTGTGCCGGAGGGCGCGCCGGTGGCCTATCGGGGCACCGCGCCGAGCGGTCCCGGATTCTGGTTTCCGCCGACGGTGCTGGCGCCGGTGTCCAACAGTGACCGCGCGGCGACCGAAGAAATATTCGGCCCCGTGGTGTGCGTCATTCCGTTCGAGGATGAGGCCGAAGCCGTGCGGCTCGCCAACGACACCATCTATGGCCTGTCCGGCTCGATCTGGACTCGCAATGGTGCGCGCGCCATGCGCATGGCACGAGCCATCGAGGCGGGCGTGCTCTCGGTAAATTCCAACACTTCGGTGCGGGTTTCCACGCCGTTCGGCGGTATGAAGCAGTCCGGTGTCGGGCGCGAGCTGGGGCCGTACGCGCTGGAGCATTACACCGAAATCAAGAACGTATTCCTGGCTGACGGGGAGTAATCGAGATGGCGGAAAGACTGAAAGACAAAGTGGCAGTCATCACCGGCGCAGCCGGCGGAATCGGCCGGGCATCGGCGCTGCGCTTCGCGCAGGAAGGCGCTCGGGTTTGCGTGGCCGACGTGGCGGACGAGCCCGGCGAAGCGCTCGCGCGCGAGATCGACGGCCTGTACGTCCATGCCGACGTCAGCCAGGCGGGCGACGTGGAAAACATGTACCGGATGACGGCCGAGCGCTTCGGCGGCATCGATATCCTGTTCAACAACGCGGGGATTTCCCCCAACGATGACGGCTCCGTCCTCGACACCACGATCGAGGCCTGGGACCGGGTGCAGAACATCAACCTGAAGTCGGTGTTCCTGTGCTGCAAATTCGGTATCCCGTACCTGTTGAAGCGCGGGGGCGGCTCGGTGATCAACACCGCGTCCTTCGTTGCCGTGATGGGCGCCGCGACCTCGCAAATTTCCTACACCGCATCCAAGGGCGCGGTGCTGGCCATGAGCCGCGAGATGGGCGTGCAGTTCGCGCGCGACAATATTCGCGTCAACGCCCTGTGCCCCGGCCCGGTCAACACGCCGCTGTTGCGCGAGCTGTTCGCGAAGGACCCGGAGAAGGCCGCGCGGCGGCTGGTGCACCTGCCCGGCGGCCGCTTCGCGGAGGCGGAGGAACTCGCCGAGGCGGCGCTGTTTCTCGCCAGTTCGGAATCGTCCTTTATTACGGCGACGCCGTTCATGGTCGACGGCGGGCTGTCGCAGGCTTATGTGACACCGGAGTAGGTACTGGTTCTCCTGTTTATCCGATAGCGTTTGTCCGTCATCCCGGAATCGCGAAGCGATATCCGGGATCCAGTGCCTTCGTCAGTCGATGAAATACATTAAAGGGAGAAAGACGCTGGGTTCCCGCCTGCGCGGGAATGACGAGCACATTAGCGCTTGCGCAGGATTACGACCTGATAGTTTACAGACTGGATCAACAGCTTCGGGAGCAACAAACGGATGGCGCGACCGCTGATCGGCATTACCACCTATGGGCGTAACGACGGAGGTCGGCATGAACTGCCGGCGGATTACGCCTGGACCGTCTATCGTGCCGGTGGCGCGCCTGTGCTTCTACCGCCGGTGGCCGATGGGGATCTGGCGTCCGCGTGGCTGGACCGGATCGATGCGCTCATTCTGACCGGCGGCGGCGACGTGGATCCGGCCCTGTACGGCGGAAACATGCACCCGACCATTTACAACCTCGATGCGGAGCGCGACCGTTCCGAAACCGCATTGGCGCGGGAGGCCCTGACGCGTGAGAAGCCGATCCTGGCCATCTGCCGCGGGCTGCAGGTGTTCAACGTCGTCATGGGCGGCACGGTGTATCAGCATCTGCCGGATGTGGTCGGGGACGAGGTCGCGCATCGCCTGCCGCCGCGCGAGCCCACGCTGCACCGCGTGCGCCTGACGCCCGGCTCGCGCCTGGCGCAGTTGCTTGGGGTCACGGAGGTGGAGGGAGTGTCGTGGCACCATCAGGCCATTCGCGATCTGGCGCCGGGGATGGTGGCGACGGCCCATGCGCCGGACGGTGTCATCGAGGCTGCCGAGGTTGCGGAGCATCCGTGGTTTGTCGGGGTGCAATGGCATCCGGAGATGAGTGCGGAGAGCGACCCGTTGCAGCAGCGCCTGTTCGACAAGTTCGTCGAAGCGGCCCGTGAGGTTCGCTGAGGCCCGTTGCCAACCGGAAATGCTGCACCTTGCAACCTTGCGGGTGACCCGGAAGTGCGCATTTGTGGGAGCGGCTTCAGCCGCGATCAAAAACGCAGGAATCGCGGCTGAAGCCGCTCCCACCCCGGAACATCCAACCTGCCACCATCATTACTGTTTTTCAGGGCCCGGCCAATGCGCTCAGGTGGCGCAATTTGAACAATAGCAGTCGCTATGGAGCCCTCACCGCCCGTTGGTCCCCATTAGTATAACTATCAAGACCGGCCGGTTACTGAATGGCTGCGTTGTTCTCACGAGCACAGTGTCTCCGGCACGGCTTGCCCCCGATGGGGGAAAGGTAGCCCGGACTATCCGTGGCAAGGGCTGAAGGCAAGGCAAGTGAGGTGCTCCCATGAGCCAGGTAGCGACCGAGATCGGCGTCCACCCCAACCCCGGCATACTTCTTTATACCCGGATTCGCAAATCACCGTTTTTCTATGCTTCCCGCCGCCATGGCGTCAAGCTGTACAGTGTCTACAACCATCACTATCATCCGCGCCACTATGGCGATCCGGTGCAGGAGTACTGGTCGCTTCTGAACGGAGTCACGTTGTGGGACGTGGGGGTCGAGCGGCAAATCGAAATTTCCGGGCCCGACGCCTTCAGGTTCACCAACATGCTGGTGCCGCGCGACCTGAACAAATGCAAGGTCGGGCAGTGCAAGTACGTGTTCGTCACTGCGGCCGACGGCGGCATCATCAACGATCCGATTTTGCTGCGGCTTGAGGAAAACCGCTTCTGGCTGTCGCTGGCGGACAGCGACGTCATGCTGTGGGCCCAGGGCGTCGCTTACAACTCCGGCATGAATGTCACCATTCGCGAGGTCGACGTGGCGCCCGTGCAGGTCCAGGGGCCGAAGGCAAAAAAGGTCATGGTGGACCTGTTCGGCGAGGAGATCCTGCAGATACCTTACTATTACCTGCGCGAATTCGAGCTGGATGGCATGCGCGTGGTGGTATCCCGCACCGGCTACACCAGCGAGGTCGGCTACGAGATCTACGTGTACGACGCGACCGCGAACGGCATGAAGCTGTGGGATCGGGTGCTGGAAGCCGGTCGGCCGCACGGCTTGCAGGTAACCGGACCGTGCCATATCCGCCGCATCGAGGGTGGCATTCTCGCCTTCGGATGCGACATCTGGTACGACACCAACCCCTTCGAGGTCGGCATGGGCTACGACTGGATGGTGGATCTGCGCGCCGAGGAGGATTTCATCGGCAAGGCGGCGCTCGCCCGCATCAAGCAGGAAGGGGTCTCCCGCAAGCTGGTCGGTGTCGAGATCGATGGCGCGTCGGTGGGTTCGTACAATGACGGCTCCATGCTCGATTACTTCCCGGTGTACGACGGCGACAGGCACATTGGCAAGGTCACATCGGCCTGCTACTCGCCGCGGCTGAAAAAGAACATCGGGCTGGCGATGGTGCCGATCGAGTACGCCGATCTGGGCACGGCGCTGCGGGTGGATGTCGAGGCCGACAAGCGCGCGGCCCGGGTGGTGGAAAAGCCCTTCGTCGACCCGCAGAAGGATATTCCCAAGAGCTGAGAAGGCATTGGAAGTTCCTCGCATGCAAATGTGGGCTGGCCGCCGCCGGAGCCTGGGATCCGGTGGCGGCCGGGGTGGCGGCGAGCCCGTTTTCGACCCCTGCCCGAGGGTGATGTCATGAACACGATACGGGAAAAGGACGCGTTGCGGCGGGCCTTCGCCGCGCCGCGTTTCGAGATCATTCCGTTACGCGGGGCTGCGGAACAGGCCCGCGAACTGCCGGCGGGCGCCACGGTCACGGTGACCTGCTCACCGAGCCGCGGCGTGGGGCCGACTCTGGATCTGGCGGAAGGGTTGCATGCCCTGGGCTATCACGTGGTGCCGCATCTGGCCGCACGCCGCCTGCAAAGCCGCGCGCATCTGGATACGGTGCTCGCGCGCCTGGACGCCGTGGGCGTGCGGGATGTGTTCGTGGTCGGCGGCGACGGCGGCGCATCGTCGGGGCCTTTTGCCAGCGGTGTGGAACTGCTGCGCGCCATCGCCGAAAGCGAAGCGCCCTTGCATTCGATCGGCGTCCCCTGTTATCCGGAGGGGCACTCCCTCGTCAAGCCGGAAGCACTGGAGGCGGCGCTGGATGAAAAGAGCGCGATCGCCACTTATATGGTCACGCAGATCTGTTTCGATGCGCGGACCATCATGCGCTGGTTGAGCGCGGTGCGGGCGCGCGGCGTGCATCTGCCGGTGTACATTGGCATCCCCGGACCGATCGAGCGGCGCAAGCTGATGAGCATCGCCCTGCGCATCGGGCTCGGCGATTCGAGCCGCATGCTGCGCAAGAACACCGGCATGGTCGGCCGCCTGATGGGCCCGGCGCGGTTCACCGCGGATGCGCTGATCGAGGGTCTTGCTCCCGCCTTTGCCGATACCACCCTCGAAATAGCCGGCTTGCATGTGAATACGTTCAATCAGGTACAGTCTGCGTATGCGTGGTGCCAGAGCTGGATGAGTGCATTCGAGGATGTGGACGAGGGCGGCGCCCTGGCCTGATGGCTTGCCCGGAGGTGACGCAGTTTTGCAAATAACGGTCGCAGGAGCGCGCACCGCCACGGCCCGGGAAGGTTAGACTGGTTGCTTCTTCAAGTCCGGTAACATCGCCCAAAGAGGAGAGCGGCCATGGCGAATCTACCGAAGCGCGCGGATGTAGTGATTATCGGGCAGGGCGGCATCGTCGGTGCCTCGGTCGCGCATCACCTTATCGAGCAGGGCTGGAGCAACATCGTCGGGCTGGACAAATCCGCCATTCCCTCGGACATCAGCTCCACCTCTCACGCCTCCGATTTCTGCTACATGACATCGCACGATCAGATGTCGTGCTACACGACGATCTACAGCCGCAGGTTTTATGAGCGGCTCGGTCACTACAGCCGTGTCGGCGGCATCGAGGTGGCCCGTGTCGGCGACGACGAGCGCATGGATGAGCTCAAGCGCAAGGTCGGATCGGGCAAGGCATTCGGTACCAACGTGAAGCTCATCACGCCGCGCGAGGTGAAGGCACTGTTTCCGCTGGCCGACGAGAGCATCATCCAGGGCGCCATGTGGGATCCGGATGCGGGCCTGGTGGTGCCGCGCTCGCAGCGTGTTGCCGGGGTGCTGGTGGAGCAGGCGGTGTCCAGCGGCAAGCTGCAGATCTTCCCGAACACGCCGGCGACCGGGCTCGATGTGCGTAACGGGCGCATTTGTGGCGTCGAGACCGCCAAAGGCTACATCGAATCGCCCGTGGTCATCCTCTCGTCCGGCATCTGGGGGCCGCTGGTTGCGGAGATGGCGGGTGAGGGACTGCCGCTGATGCCGTTCGAACACCCGCTGCTGTTCTTCGGGCCCTACGATGAGTTCAGCGGCACCGGCAAGGAGATCGGCTACCCGCTGTTCCGCGATCAGGGCAACTCTTCCTACATGCGCGATACAGGGGATCCAAAGACCGCCGAAGGCGGCATGCTCGAATGGGGTTACTACGAACAGACGGAACCGCGGCTGGTGCATCCGCGCGATATCGCCGAGCCCGGGGAAGCACGGCTGTCGCCGTCCATGCGCGATCTGGAAGCCGATCACATCAGTGCCGGCTACGAGCGCGCCGTGGAGATCATGCCGATTCTCGGCGATCTCGGCTGGGACGAGAAGAAGTCCTTCAACGGCCTGATGTCGATCACCGTGGATGGCGGCTCCCTGCTGGGCGAGGCACCGGACACGCGCGGCCTGTGGTTCTGCGAGGCGGTGTGGGTCAAGGACGGGCCCGGCATGGGCAAGGTGCTGGCCGACTGGATGACGAAGGGCCGGCCGGAACTCGATCCCTTCGGTATCGACATCGCCCGCTTCTATCCGGTGCAGAAGACACCGAACTACGTGTACGATCGCTGCTTCGAGACGGCCAGGAAAATCTACAACCCGCCGGTGCATTCGCGCGAGCCGTACACGTCCGGGCGCAATTTGCGCCGCAGCCCGTTCTGGCCGCGGGAGAAAGAACTCGGCGGCTACTTCATGGAGGCCGCAGGCTGGGAGCGGGCCCATGGCTACCAGGCCAACGAGTCCCGGCTGGAGCACTATCTCGCCCAGGTGCCCAACCGCGCGAACGAGTGGGACGCACGCCACTTCTGGCGCGTTTCCAATGCCGAGCAGTTGGCGATGAGCGAACACGTGGGCATGATCAATCTGTCCCACTTCGCCATCTTCGATGTCTCCGGCCCGGACGCCGAGGGCATGCTCGAATATCTCGCGGTCGCCAGGATGGGGCCCATCGGCAAGGGCATTTATACCCACTTTCTCGATCAGGTCGGCGGCATCCGTGCCGATCTGACCATCATCCGTATCGCCGATGACTGCTACCGCGTGGTGTGCGGCGGAGGTACCGGCGCGCGCGATCTCGCGTGGATGCAGCGCATGCGCGAGGAGCGGGGCTTTCGTGCGCACATCGAGGATCGCTCCGATCAGCTCGCGACTCTGGGACTGTGGGGGCCCGAAGCACGGCGCACGCTGCAGGCACTGGCCGACAACCCCGACGAGTTGAGCCACGAGCGCTTTCCATTCGCGACCGCGCGCGAGATTCGCGTGCGCGGCATTCCCGTGTGGGCCTTCCGCATTTCCTACGTCGGAGAGCTTGGCTGGGAGCTTTACGTGCCGTTCAGCTATGGCCTGAGCCTGTGGGACATGCTGTTCGAACAGGGCGTCATTCCGGTCGGCATCGAGACCTACGCCAACAGCCGCCGCCTGGAAAAAAGCCTGCGCCTGCAGAACCAGGACCTGCTCACCGACTACAATCTCTACGAGGCCGGCCTGGCGCGGCCCAAGGTGAAAAGCGCCGACTTCCATGGCAAGGCGGCTTATCTCGCCCAGCGCGAGCGCGAACGCCAGGCGGCGTATTTGTGCACCATGACCCTGCTCGAAAACATCGACGCCCGCGGCGTGGCCCGCTACCCCGTCGGCCAGTGGCCGATTCTCGACCCGGAGACGGGCGAGGTCCCGGTGGACGAGCTGGGGCGGCGGTCCTACGTCACCAGCGTGGAGTACGGCCCATCGCTGGGCAAGAACATCGCCCTCGGCTACCTGCCGCCGGAATACGCACAGGAGGGGCGGGTCCTGACCATGGAGTATTTCCACGAGCAGTATCCGCTGCGGGTCGAAGCTGTGGGTTATCGTGCCCTGTACGACCCGAGCAACGAACGCCTGAAGGTGTAACGCCGTCCAGCGAGAAATCCCCTCTTTCCTCGGGGAGAGGGGCGGGCGACGACCACACTTTGCAGGAGCGGCTTCAGCCACGATTCCAGCGTCGGCGGAGAAGATCAGCCGCTCTTTGTCACGGTCCTCAGTCCGAGATGGCGGACCATCGGCATGAAATCCCTGTCCGGGTGCAGCAGCACGTGTTCGTTTGCGATGCAGAATGTGCCGATAACCACATCGATCGATTTGCGAACCGTGACGCCGAGCGCGCGCTTCGATCCCCAGAGCCGTGAGCGTATCGATGTTGGGGCCGCCGTATCAGCGAATAAAGGGAACCAGGGTTCAACCAGCTTCTTGAAGAGCGGATGATCCAGGCGCTGCCTCCCAAGGGATTCAGGGCAGTGGTTTGCGAAGCAGGCCAAACAATTTTTTCGCGTTAAATCACGAATAATGATATATTGCGCGAAATCATTGAGGAGACCCCATGGCCGCCCCCAGTCCCTTGTCTGCCGTACTCGACGCGGCCGAACGTTCCGGCAAGCTGAACCTGCGCACGGAAGACATTCGCGCAGCGCTGCCTGGCGTCAGCCCGGCAGCACTGCACCAGGCATTGCATCGGCAGCAGCGGCGTAGTCGGCTCGTCCGCCTGTCCCGTGGCTCGGATCACTGGCTCATCGTGCCCTTGCAGCACGCTGCCGCCGGTGCCCCACCGCCGGAAGCCTGGCTGGACCGCTACATGAGCAAAACTCTGGGCGTTCCCTACTACGTCACGCTGCTGAGTGCCGCCGAAACCTTTGGAGCATCGCCCTACGCGGTGATGGTGACGCAGGTGATGGTGCCCGAACGTCGGCGCCCCATCACGGTCGGTCGCCACGAGGTGGTGTTTCACACCCGCGCGCGGATCGAAGACATGCCGACACGCTGGCATGAGACTCCGGACGGACGCTTCAAGGTCGGTACACCGGAACTGACTGCGCTGGAACTGGTCGAGCGAGTGGCCTTTGTCGGCGGCATGGCCCGTGTTCGAGAGGTGCTGCGGGAGTTGTGGGCGTCCTGCACTCCGCAGGGGCTGACCGAGGCGCTGGATGCCCTGCAGAAAGTCCCGACCGCACAACGTCTCGGGGCCTTGCTGGCCCTGGAGGACCAGGACGCCCTCGAGTCGCGAGTGGCTGCATGGTTGCGCGACAAGGCGCTGCGTCTCATACCACTGGAGCGTGGACAAGTGCAGGATACATCGTCTGAAGTCGATACCCGCTTCAAGGTGCAACTGACCGCTGACGCCAGGAGCGCCAATACATGATCCAGCATACCCACCTGACGGCCTGGCAGCTCCATGCGCCGTGGCCCAGGCGCAGTCAGATCGAGCAGGATCTGCGGCTATCCCGTGGCGTGGCGGCCATCTTCGCCGATCCTGTCCTGGGTGAACATCTGGCGATGCGCGGCGGCACGGTCCTGCACAAGGCGCACCTGGCCCCGGCCGCACGCTATTCGGAAGATGTCGATCTGGTGCTCGTCAAGGCGATGGA
>CAZYIP010000042.1:0-1831 GCA_964646895.1 uncultured Salinisphaerales bacterium
CGCGCCACCACGACCATTGCCGGTCGCAACAGACGATCCTGGAGCATATACCCCTTCTGCATCACCTTGAGCACGGTATTCGGCGCTGCCTCAGCCGAGGGCTGCGTGGACATCGCCTCGTGATATTCCGGGTTGAACGGCTGGCCGACGGGATCGAGCACCGTAATGCCGAATTTCTCCATCACCCCCGCCAGCATTCGCAGGGTCAGCTCCATGCCCTGCACGTGGTGACCGTCGCTCTCCGACTCACGCGCAGCCCCCAGGCCCATCTCCAGACTGTCACGCACGGCCAGCAACTCGGTCGCGAACCGCTCCAGCGCGTACTTGCGGGTCATCTCGACCTCGCGCTCCGCGCGTTTGCGCACATTTTCCAGTTCCGCCGAGGCGCGCATCAGGCGGTCCCAATGCTCGTCCGCGCGGGCGCGCGCTTCTTCCAGTTCACGGCGCAGCTCTCCAACGTCTCCCTCGAGCTGCGCGCCGGGCGAAGGCTGCTGCGCCTCCACTTCCGCACCGTCGGCATCCGGCACCGCTTCAGTTGGGTGGTCCTTATCACTCATAACTGCCTGCTCTCCGATTTCACGAAAAAAAACCCGGCATGCCCCGACCGCAGGCCGGGTATCGAAAATTCGTCATGCGTCTTATGGAGGTTCAGTTTCCGGAATTCAAGGCTGCGCCGAGCATGCGCGCGGTAGCATCCACCAGAGAGATGACGTAGGAATACGCCATGCGCGTGGGCCCGATAACACCGAGGACGCCGGCGACCTGATCGTCGATCAGATACGGTGCGGTCACCACACTGCACTCGTCGAATACCTGATATCCCGACTCTTCACCGACGAAAATCTGCACACCCTCGGCATCCAGGCATTGATCGAACAGGCGCAGAATATCGCGCTTGCGATCGAAAGCCCGAAACAGGTCCCGCAGCCGTTCCACGTCTGCGAATTCCTGGAAGCCCATGAGATTGACGCCTCCGGCAAGGACGAAATCGTCCTGCTCGGCTTCGTCGAACAAGGACACGCCCGCCGACAGCATCTCGACCAGCACCGCGTGGGCTCGCACGCGGGACGCCTGCACCTCGCGCAGCAGGCTTTCGCGCACGCTGAGCAGGTTCTTGCCGGCGAACATGCCATTGAGGTAGTTCGCCGCACGCTCCAGCTCGGCCGTGCTGTAGTCGCGATGCATGTGCAGGATCCGGTTCTGCACCTCGTGGTGGTTCACCACCAGGATCGCCAGCACCCGCCGGCCCGACAGAGGCAGAAACTCGATCTGCCGCAAGGCGACGGAATCGCGTCGCGGCACCGTCACCAGCGCCGCCATGTGCGTGAGTGACGATAGCGCGCCCGACGCCGATTCCAGCAAATCCTGATCGCTGCCGGCGCATTCCATCAATTGGGCCTTTATGTATGCCTCATCAACCTCGTTCAGCGGCTGCGGCGTCAACAGGGTATCGATGAAATAGCGATAACCGAGTACGGTCGGCACCCGGCCCGCAGAGGTATGGGGTGAACGCACATAGCCCATCTCGTCCAGATCGGCCATGACATTGCGGATGCTGGCCGCACTGAGCGACAGCACGCCGGCGCGCGCCAGCGCACGCGACGCAACCGGATTGCCATCACGAACGTAGCGCTCCACCAGGTGTTTCAGAAGGATGCGCGCCCGCTCGGGAACAGGATTCACACTGGCAGCTACCATTAATGCGATACCGTTATGATCAGCGGCTGGCACTCTCCACCAGCAAGTGCCAAGATCAAGCTAGCAATGCCTTTCTAAGGTGTCAAGAGACCGCAAACCCCGGCCGAGCACACCGGGGTCAGTTCTCGCATTG
>CAZYIP010000042.1:1931-23090 GCA_964646895.1 uncultured Salinisphaerales bacterium
CTGACCCCGGCTGTGACCCCGCCTGCTATCTCCAGCGAATGATCGTCGCGCCCCATGAATAGCCGACGCCAAAGCCGACCAGCATCACCCGATCGCCGGCACGAAGCATCTCCTGGTCGGAGGCATCCTTGAGTGCGATGGGTATGGTGGAGGAAACGGTATTGCCGATGTCACGCATGCTGACGAAGAAGCGCTGGCGGGGAATGCCGATACGGTGCTGCAGCGCTTCCAGCACCTTGGCGCTGGCCTGGTGAAAGACGAAACAGTCGATATCGTCGAGTTCCAGGCCGGCCTCTTCGAGCAGCCGGAATACCGCGCCCGGAACGGCCTTCAGCGCAAAGCTGTAAATCGCGCGGCCGTGCATGAACAGGTTGCGCTCGCTACGGCGATTGCCGTGTGCATCGGCGTATTCGACCGGTGGATTGCCGGTAATCGGCTGGCGCATGCCGCCGGCCGGCACGCACAGGTTGGGCGCGCCCTCGCCGTCCGTGCCATAAACGAAAGGCCCGATACCGGCGTGTGCTTCGTCAGCGGCCGTATCGTCGGCCACGACAAGCGTCGCGGCGGCGCCGTCGCCGAAGATGGTGCGCACGCTGCGATCGTCCGGATGGATCAGCTTGTTGTAGGTGTCCGCGGTCAACAAAAGCAGGCGGCGCGACTGGCCGGTGCTTATCAGCCCCTTGGCCAGACCCAGCCCGTAAATGAAACCGGAACAGCCAAGATTGTAGTCGAGGGCGCCGACGTTGCGTGGAATCCCCAGCCGCGCCTGCAGGGTGCAGGCAGTCGTGGGCAGGATGTAATCGGGCGTCTGGGTACAGAACAGGACGAAGTCGATGTCCTCGGGTGCGACGACACCCGACGCGAAAAGCTTTTCGGCCGCCATGACAGCCAGGTCCGCCGCGGTTTCATCGGCGGCCGCAAGATGGCGCGCCGCAACTCCCGTTTTGGTGACGATCCGCTCCAGAGGCCACTCCGGATGTTCGCGCGCCAAGTCCTCGATCGTCTCGACTTTCCGCGGCAGGCAATATTCGATTGCGCGAATCATCACACGCATTGGCTCGCACATCCCCGGATCTGTTGTCGTTTCATACGGCAAGGCGCGGCGCTGCGTTGCCCGTCACTCGGTGGTATTGATGACTCAATGACGCTTCCCGCGCCTCGTCCGGTCGCTCCGCACGTGCGAATGATTGTGAACACGGCCTAATAATTCTGCTTGCTATGTAATGAGAGATTCCATTCCGCGATCAGGGCCTGTTGCCAGACCCTGGTGGCACGAGTACCGAACCGGGCGGAGCGCCTTGCGCAGGCGACGTCACGAAGGGTATCGCGTTCCGGGGGTTGGGCACAATTGTTGACGCCAATTCCACACGAGCCGACCGGCGCGCAGTGGATTTTGCTGGCTTCCTTCAGGTGCGCAAGCCGACGCCGCGATGCAACAGGTACAGGCTTGCGCAAAACAGCACCGCCGCAAAGAGCACTATGATGGCGTAGGCAGTACCGATGTCGATATCCGACACGCCGAGGATACCGTAGCGAAAGGCGTTGACCATGTACAGAATCGGGTCCACCCGGGTGACCCCCTGCCAGAACTCGGGCAACAGGTCGATCGAGTAGAAAACCCCGCCGAGATAGGTGAGCGGCGTCAATACGAACGTCGGCACAATGGCGATATCATCGAATTTGGTGGCGAACACCGCATTGATGAACCCGCCCAGGCAAAACACCATCGACGTCAGCAGCACGACCGACAGGGTGATTCCCGGATGCGCCATGCGCAGGTCGGTAAAGAAGAGTGCGATGATGGTCACCAGCGCACCGACCAGCAGCCCGCGTGTCATGCCACCAATGACATAGCCCAGCAGGATCAGTACGTTGGGCATCGGAGAGACTTGCAATTCCTCGATGTGCTTGCTGAACTTCGCGCCGAAGAATGACGACACCACGTTGGAGTACGACGAGGTGATCACCGACATCATGATCAGCCCCGGCGCAATATATGCCATGTAGTCGTAGCCGCCCATTTTCCCCACGCGGCTGCCGATCAGACTGCCGAAGATGATGAAATACAAGGTCATGGTGATCGCCGGCGGCACGATCGTCTGCAGCCAGATGCGCAGCACCCGGGTAATCTCCTTGACCACCAGCGTCTGAAAGCCGATGTAGTTGGTGCGCGCGCGAGACATGTTCATACCCGCGGCCCGTCCCCCTCGGTGAGGCGCATGAACAGCTCCTCCAGCCGATTGACCTTGTTGCGCATGCTCAACACCTGCACGTTCTGCCGCGACAGCAGCTCGAACAGGCTGTTGATGCCGTGCCGTTTGTCGATCTCCACCTCCAGGGTGGTCTCGTCCACCTGCTGTATCGGATAACCGTTGAGCGCCGGCGCGTCGCGCAGAGGCTCCCGCAGATTAAGGACGAAAGTCTCGCTGTTGAGCGTATTGAGCAGATCCCGGATGCGACCGCGTTCGACGATTTCGCCATGATCGATAATGCCGATGTCGCGGCACAGGCTTTCCGCCTCCTCCAGATAATGCGTCGTGAGGATGATGGTCGTGCCCTCGCGGTTGATGCGGCGCAAAAACGCCCACATCGACCGGCGTATCTCGATATCCACGCCCGCGGTCGGCTCGTCCAGAATCAGCAGCCGCGGCTCGTGCATGAGGGCGCGCGCAATCATCAGTCGCCGTTTCATGCCGCCGGAAAGATTGCGCGAGATTTCCTCGCGCTTGTCCCACAGGCTCAACTGCTTGAGGTACATTTCCGCGCGCTGTCTGGCCAGCCGGCGCGGGACCCCGTAATAACCGGCCTGATTGATGACGATGTCGATGACCTTCTCGAACTGGTTGAAATTGATCTCCTGGGGCACGACACCGATACACGACTTGGCTTTCTCCAGTTCGGTATCGACGCTGTGGCCGAAGATCTCGATCGTTCCGGAAGTCTTGTTGACCAGCGAAGTGATGATACCGATCAGTGTGGTCTTGCCGGCGCCGTTCGGCCCCAGCAGACCAAAGAAAGCGCCTTCCTCCACATCCAGGTCGATTCCCTTCAGCGCCTGTACGCCGGTGCCATAGGTCTTGATCAGGCCACGGACCGAGAGAGCCTTTGCGGCTCCCGCCGGGCGTTCGGACCAATCGGTTGCGCCCTGGCTGGACGGTATCGTTCGATAATCGGAATTCTGGTGCTCTTGTCTGTACACGGCGGCTCCTGCGCTGCGCTCGCCTGTTCGTCCGACCTGGTAATACAGGGTACGTAACCGGTTATTTTACCACTGGCGGCCCTTCAGCCGCCGACGAGCGCGACACTTTTGATCTGTGCATACACCGGCATTCCCCGGCGCAGCCCGAGTGCCTCGCTGGAGCAACGCGTCACCCGCGCGAGCAACGTTTCACCGCCGACCTGCAACCGCACCGTTACCTGTCCGGCGCCGGCCGACACCATGTCCATCACCGTGGCCGGCAGTACATTGAGAATGCTCATGTCGCGGTGACAACTGAGCGCAATGCTGACGTCGCGCGCGTGGATACTGACCCGGACGCGGCGGTCGGCGGTCATTGGCGGTCCTGCAACCAGCAGCCTGCCGCTGCCGAAGCTCAGGGTGTTGAGCGCAAATGTGTGGTCGTATTCCCTGACCTGGGCCTCGATCAGCGCCGCGGCGTCCGGCTCCTGCGCGAGCGGTGAATCGAGTCGGGTCGACGCGCTCGCAATGCTTTCCGCCGGCGCACCCCGCCCGCGCTGAATAAAAACCACGCGGTCCGCAAGACGCCGAATTTCATCCAGCGAATGGCTGACATAGAAAATGGGGATGGCGAGCTCCCGATACAAGCTCTCCAGATAGGGAATGATCTCCGCGCGGCTCTGCAGATCCAGCGCCGACATGGGCTCATCCAGCAACAGCAGGCGCGGGCTGGTGAGCAGCGCGCGCGCAATGGCCACGCGCTGGCGCTCACCCCCGGAGAGATAATCGACCCGCCGGTCCAGCAGGCTCTCCAGCCCGACCCAGCGCACTGCCTGATCGAGACTGATGCGCCGCTGATGAACGGGCGTGCGCATGAGTCCGTAGCGCAGGTTGCCGCGCACACTCAGGTGCGGGAACAGCCCGGGATGCTGAAACACATAGCCCACGGCGCGCCGGTGCGGCGGCACGAAAACACCGGCGGCATCGTCCTGCCAGACGTCGTCGCCGATACGCAAATGGCCGCGACCGCGTTGCAGGCCGGCGATGCAACGCAGCAGCGTCGATTTACCGGCGCCGGAGGGACCGAAAAATGCGGTCACGCCGGCATCGGGCAAGCAAAATTCCGCCGCCAGCTCGAAATTGCCGAGCGCCGCCCGAAAACAGCCGTCGATCCCGCTCACAGGCGCGATACGCCGAAGCGCCGGTTCAGGCTGTAAATTGCGATCAGCACCACGAACGCGAATGCGACCATGCCGGCGGAAAGCCAGTGCGCCTGAGCGTATTCCTGCATTTCCACATGATCGTAGATGGCAATCGACAGCACCTGGGTTTTGCCGGGAATATCACCGCCAATCATCAACACCACTCCAAACTCGCCCATCGTATGCGTGAAGGCCAGAGTGATCGCAGTGAGGTAGCCACGCACCGACAGCGGCAGCACGACGCTGACGAAGCGATCCAGCGGCGTCGCACGCAAGGTGGCAGCCGCATCGAGCACGGCAGCGTCGACCTGCTCGAACGCATGCAACAGCGGCTGCACCGCGAATGGTAGCGAATAGATCACGGAGCCGATGATCAGCCCGGTGAAGTTGAACGCCAGAGGATGCCCGGTGAGTGATTCCCAGAAACGCCCCAATGGTCCCCGCGACCCCAGCAGCACCAGCAGATAGAATCCCAGCACCGTCGGGGGCAACACCAGCGGCAGCGCGACCACCGCCTCGATCGCGGGCTTGAGGCGCACACGCGTGCGCGCCAGCCACCAGGCCAGGGGCGTTCCCAGCAGCAACAATACCAGCGTCGTAACGCCGGCCAGTCGCAGGGTCAGCCAGACCGGGGTGAGATCCACGGCCGTGAATTCACTCATCCGGTACCTCATAGCCAAAGCGGCGAATTACCGCGCTGGCCTCGGGGCTCCTGACATAATCCAGGAACTTTTCGGCGAGCGCGATCTGATGACCGCTCACAATCACCGCCTGTTGCTCCAGCGGCTGGTACAGCGACTGCGGCACCAGCCAGTAACTCCCCTTGGCCTTATAGGCGGGATTCTTCAGCTGCGACAGGGCGACGAAGCCGAGATCGGCATTGCCGCTGGCGACAAACTGGAAGGTCTGGCCTATGTTCTGACCACGCACCATGCGATCCTGCAAGCTCGCATATATGCCCATGTTTTTCAGTGTCTGCACGGCAGCAGCGCCATAGGGAGCCGTTTTCGGGTTGGCAATCGCAAGACGCCTGAAGTCACCCTCCTTGAGTATGCGGCCATCGACCTTGCCTCGCGACTGCGGGTACCACAGCGCAAGCTTGCCTATCGCATAGGTGAAGCGGCTACCCTCGACGCTCGCGTGCCTGCTCTCCAGCAAGCGTGGGCGCCGCGCGTCCGCGGCGAAAAAAACGTCGAAGGGCGCCCCGTTGAGAATCTGTGCGTACAGCTTGCCCGTGGACCCGGAGCTGATGACGATATCGGCCCCGCCCCGGGCCTCGTAGTCCGCTGCAAGCTGCTTCATCGTGGCTTCGAAATTTGCCGCAACCGCCACGTGCAGGGTTGTCGCCGGGGCCGCCGCCGCGACCAGCATCAAAACTCCCGCCAGCAGCAATCTGCCAAGGATGAGTCGTCCGTCAGCAACCGATTTTCGCATGGACATTATTTTTTCCTTTCAGATTTCCAGGCCGTGGCTTATCGTTATATATAAATGTATATAACGCAGACGTGCATTCCCGCCTCCCGAAGGACATCGAGCGGCTTGCGCTATATCTTATGAAATATAGCGCATCATTCAAAATCGATACGCTCGGATTCCTTGCGCAGAAAGGCGATCAGCCGCTGTTCCAGGTCTCGATAGGTTTCTATCATGCGAATGCCGCGCTCGGTCACATGCGCGCCGCCACCCCCCCTGCCGCCGGTTTCGGTCACCACCACCGGCTCGCCGGCGATCCGGTTCATCGCATCCACCAGATCCCACGCGCGCTTGTAGGACATGCGCATTGCGCTCGCGGCGCGGCTGATGGAGCCGTCGCGGCGAATCTGCTCCAGCAGCGCGATCTTGCCGATGCCAAAACAGCCGCGGTCATCGACATTGAGCCAGACGCGACCGCGGATGCGTGGCGAATAGGCGCCGCCGGGCATGGGCTCGCGCCGTGTACCCTTGCTGTCGATGTTGTTGGTCTTGCCAGCCATGTGGTTAACGATAACATCAGGGCCCGTTGACGTGGCGCGCGCCACCGCGCCATCCTGCACCGCTGAGCCTGGTCCCGGGAGGGCCGTTGCCGGCGCCCCGTGCGTTGGCTGGTGCGGGTTCGGCTGCCATGCAGTACTGCACGGCACGGCGCACCGACCATCCCGGGAAAATCGCGTTACGAACTTACCGGAGCAATCAGCGATGCGTATTCTCCACACCATGCTGCGAGTGGGCGATCTCGATCGCTCGCTCGATTTCTACCAGAACGTGCTCGACATGCAACTGCTGCGGCAGCGGGACTACCCGGACGGGCGATTCACCCTCGCCTTCGTTGGCTACGGCCCGGAGGACGAGGAAGCCGCGCTGGAACTGACCCATAACTGGGACCAGAGTACCTACACGATCGGCGATGCCTATGGTCACATCGCGATCGAGGTGGAAAATGCCGCCGAGGCATGCGCCCGGATCCGCGAACGAGGCGGGCGCGTGGTACGCGAAGCCGGTCCGATGAGACATGGCAGCACGATTATCGCGTTCGTCGAGGACCCGGACGGCTACAAGATCGAACTCATTCAGCGAGGCAGCCGCAACTAGGACGCTTTCCGCAGGTCAAATCGGGTGCTGGGCGATTGCTGACGACAACTCGCGAGTCTGCGCTGGTGATTGCGGCAGGCTTGTTCACTGGAGGCGGTGAGATGGCAACCGATCTGGAACCGATTGCGGGTAACTGGTACCAAAACCTGACCGACGAAACCATCTTCGAGGTCGTGGACGTCGACGAGGACGAGTCCGTGGTGGAAATCCAGCACGAAGACGGCAGCCTGGCGCAGGTGGAACTCGAAGAATGGTACCAATGGGATCTCGACGTCATCGACGAGCCAGAGGACTGGACACAGCCGATGGATGACGAAAACGACGAGGACGACGAGGATGACATCGACCTCGACCCGGAGGACGAGTTCGAACCCGACTCGCGGGCCGAGCCGGCACGCCGGCGCGGCGTCGGCCGCTCGCAATCGACCGGCAGCACCGGGTGGGACGAGGAGGCGTGATGCCTGCGGTCTGATTCGTCGGCGCGATACTGCGAGAAATCGTTTCCGCCTGTTCGCCGGCTAACACTCGATGCAGGCGTACTTGAGTTCCGTGTACTCGTCGATGCCGTAACGCGACCCCTCGCGACCCAGGCCGGACTGCTTGACGCCGCCAAACGGGATAGGCGCACCCGTCATCTTGACGCAATTCACCGCCACCATCCCGTATTCGAGCCCGCGCACCATGCGCAGCGACCGGCCCACATCGCGCGTGTAAACGTAGGCGGTCAGGCCGTACTCGGTGTCGTTGGCCGAAGCCAGCACCTCGCGTTCGTCCCGGAACGGCAGAATGGCGGCTACCGGCCCGAAGGTTTCCTCGTGGAAAATATTCATTTCCGGGGTAACCTGCGACAGCACCGTCGGTGCAAAGAACAGCCCGCCGAGTGCATGCGTGCCACCGCCTCTCACCAGGTGCGCGCCCTTGGCCAGGGCGTCGTCCACATGTTCCTGGCATTTCTGCAGGGCGTTGTGGTGAATCAGGGGGCCGATCTGCACCCCTTCCTCCAGGCCAGGCCCGACCTTGAGCGCATCGACGCGCTCCGCGAAGCGCTCGACGAAACGGTCGTGGATCGATTCGTGCACGAAGATGCGATTGGCCGCCAGACAATCCTGCCCCGTGGTCTGGAACTTGGCGTCCACCGCACCCTGCACGGCCTTGTCCAGATCCACGTCCGGAAACACGATGAAGGGCGCATTACCGCCCAGTTCCATGGACATCTTGGTAACCGAGGCAGCGCCCTGTGACAGCAGCAACCGCCCCACCTCGGTCGAGCCCGTGAACGACAGCGCACGCACGGTCGGATTGGCGCACAACTCGCCCACAATGTGCTTGGAGCTCCCGGTGATGACCTGGAACACACCGCCCGGCACGCCGGCGCGTTCCGCCAGAACAGCCAGCGCCAGCGCGGAAAAGGGCGTTTCCGAAGCCGGCCGTGCAATCATCGGGCAACCGGCGGCGAGGGCCGCGCCCGCCTTGCGCGTCAGCATGGCCGAGGGGAAATTCCACGGCGTCACGGCGGCCGCAACGCCAACCGGCTCGCGCACAACCATCAGGTGGCGGTTGGGCAGATGACTGGGGATGGTGTCCCCGTATGCACGTCTGCCCTCCTCTGCGAACCACTGGATGAAGCTCGCCGCGTAGTCGATTTCACCGCGCGACTCGGACAGCGGCTTGCCCTGCTCCAGCGTCATCAGCAGCGCCAGGTCCTCCTTGTGCGAGTGCATGAGGCGATACCACTCGTGCAGGATCTCCGCGCGCTCCTGCGGCAAGCGCTCACGCCAGGCCGGAAACGCGGCATGCGCCGCGGCGATCGCCTCGCGCGTCTCGTTCACGCCCATCAGAGGTACTTTCCCGACCGGCGTGGCGTCGGCCGGATTGATCACATCGATGGTGGCGCCACTGTCCAGCGTGCGCCAATCACCGTTGATATACGCTGCCTGCCTGAACAGGTGCTCGTCTTGCAGCTTCATTTCCATCTCCATCTCCACTATCCGTCTCTCAGGCGGCGCGGCTCCCGCTCCCGATAAAATGTTGCGCCGGGGTGTAATCGAGACCAAGATCACGCGCAACCGCCCGATGGGTGATGGCGCCCCGGCACACGTTGAGGCCGTCGCGCAGGTGGCGATCTTCAGCCAGCGCCGACCAGGCCCCACGCGTCGCCAGCATCAGTACATAGGGCAGCGTCGCGTTGGTGAGCGCCTGGGTCGACGTGCGCGCCACGGCCCCCGGCATGTTGGCGACGCAATAATGGACCACGTCATCGACGACGAAAATCGGGTCCTTGTGGGTAGTTGCCCGGGTGGTCTCGAAGCACCCGCCCTGATCGACGGCCACATCGACGACGGCGGCGCCCTTTTTCATGCGGCCGACCATTTCGCGGGTCACCAGCTTCGGCGCGGCCGCGCCCGGCACCAGCACGGTGCCGATCACCAGATCCGCATCCAGCACGCTGCGCTCGATGGCCTCAGCGGTGGAATACAGCGTCTTGACACGCCCGGCGAAAGCCTCGTCCATTTGTTTCACCCGTTCCAGATCGCACTCGATCACGGTCACGTCGGCGCCGAGACCCACGGCCATGCGCGTGGCGTTGATGCCAGCCACGCCCCCGCCGAGCACCACCACGCGCGCAGGCGCCACACCGGGCACGCCGCCCAGCAGCATTCCGGCGCCACCCGAGGCCTTCTCCAGACAACGGGCGCCAACCTGGACGCTCATGCGTCCCGCCACCTCGGACATCGGGGCCAGCAGGGGCAGCCCGCCGTGCTCGCCGGTTACCGTCTCGTAGGCAATGGCGACGCAACCGCATTTCTGCAACGACCGGGTCAGGCCGGGATCGGGCGCCAGGTGAAGGTAGGTGAACAGCAGCTGGTCATCGCGCAGCATCGCGCATTCCGCCGGTTGTGGCTCCTTGACCTTGACGATCATGTCGGCGCGCTCGAACACCGCCGCTGCCGAATCGACCACCTCGGCACCCGCGGCGCGGTAGGCCGCATCGTCGAAGGCGCTGCCTTCACCGGCACCGGTTTCCACCAGCACGGTCTGATCCGCGTCGACCAGCTCGCGCACACCGGCCGGCGCCAGCCCGACGCGATATTCCTCCACCTTGATTTCCCTGGGTACGCCTACGATCATCGTGCCGACTCCTTTGCTGTCATTGCGCGCAAACGCCGGTTCCCCTGTCCCGACAGGGTGACAATTCACGCGATGGTTTGGTTATCGAATGAACGGGCCCTTCTCCTTTTAAAGATAACATCCAGACGTGGTCACCGAAATAAGCAGGGATCCTGCTCATGGCATCCACGGAAAGCCAGGAGGCGTATCATGCACTCGTCCACGGCTGAAGCCGGAAGTATGCATTACACCGCTCCCGCAGCGGCGTGATCCGGGTCAAATTGCGGAGGAGGACGAAAGTGGCGCAAAAGGCATCAAAGCTCGGCACCGACCTCGATTTCGAACGCAACGGCAAGCAGGTATCGTATCTCGCCGCGCCCAACTCCACCAATGACTCGGGTTGGGGCACGCTGCTGATACCCATCGTCTGCATCCGCAACGGTGACGGTCCGACGGTGCTGTTCACCGGCGGCAACCACGGCGACGAATACGAGGGACCGATCACCCTGCTCAAGCTCGCACGCGAACTGCAGGCGGAGCAGATACGGGGCCGCGTGCTGATCATGCCCGGCCTGAACTACCCTGCGCTGTGCGCCGGCACGCGGCTTTCGCCGCTCGACCACCGCAACATGAACCGCGCGTTTCCAGGCGACCGCGACGGCAGCATCACCTTGATGATAGCCGACTATGTTTACCGGACGCTGCTGCCAATGGCGGACGTGGTGGTGGACATGCATTCCGGCGGCCAGTCCATGATCTTCGAACCGTCGGTGGTGATGCACCACTTGCCCGATCAGGGGCAGATGGCGCGCACACGCGCGGCGGTGGAGCGTTTCGGGGCACCGATAGCGCTCATACTGCGTGAACTCGACAGCGGCGGCATGCTCGACGGGGCGGTCGAGGACATGGGCAAGGTGTTCATCTCCACCGAACTCGGCGGTGGCGCCTTCGTTACGCCGCACACGCTGCGTATCGGCGAACTGGGCGTGCGCAACGTGCTCAGGCATTTCGATGTGCTGGAGGGCGACCCGGTCGCGCCCGAAACCCTCGGCCTGCCGCCCAGCCGGACGATGGAAGTCCCGGAGACCGGCGGTTACGTCATGGCGCTCCACAACGGTCTGTATGAGCCGCTCGTCGAGGTCGGCGACGCGGTGAGCGAAGGCGAAACGCTCGGGCGCATTCACGACCTGGAACACATCGATCGCGAGGCCGTGGACGCCGTGGCTCCGCGCGATGGCCGCCTGATCACCCGCGCGGGCCGTGGTCATGTACGCCGCGGCGACACCATCGGCGTTATCGCCATCGACTTTGGTGATTGAGGCCGGCATGAGCGACCAGGGGCGATTTCGCCCGAACTGTCACCATACGACTGCTTTCGCTGCTGAAACAGCTTTCACCGGATAACCGGTTGTGGAAGCGACGCAAGCCGCGATAGCCGGGAGCCGCGGGCGACGTGTTCTCAGGCGAGTTTCGCCCCCTGCAGCGCATCGTAAGCATGCGCCCACAATGACCCGGGGCGACCGTCGCCGACCGGCTCGCCATCGAGCCGGGTCACCGCCAGCACATCGCGGGTCGAGCTGGAAATCCAGACTTCATCCGCGCGCCGTAACATCTCGACGGTAACCGGCGCCTCGGTCAGCGGCAGATCGCCGTTTCCGGCGAGTTCCAGCAGCACTTCGCGGGTAATGCCGGAAAGAACATCCCTCCCCAGCGGCGGTGTGTACGCGTGTCCTTCGGACACCACATACACATTGCTGGAGGCGCCTTCCACCACCCGTCCGTCACGTATCAGGATCGCTTCGGCGCCACCCCGGTTCAGTGCATCGTCTTTCGCCAGCACATTGGGCAATAGCGCCACGGACTTTATCCAGCACTGCGCCCAGCGGCTGTCCGGCAGGGTCACCACGGCAATGCCGTTTTCCAGAACATCGGCGGGCGGCGCCTTGCGGGATTGGCAAAAGCCCACGACCGTAGGCGAAGGCGATTCCGGAAAATGGTGATCGCGCCGCTCGCAGGCGCCTCGCGTCACCTGGAGATAAAGGCTGAGATCACCGCCGCCGCTACGCTCGATCAGTTCGTTGCACAGATCGGCCCACGCCGCCTGCGTCAGCGGATTGGCCAGGCGAATGCCGTCAAGACTGCGCTGCAGGCGCGCCAGGTGAGGAATGAGGCGAAACGGCTGGCCGGCGTAAACCGGCACGACCTCATAAATGCCATCGGCAAACAGGAAACCGCGGTCGAGCACCGAAACGGTTGCGCGTTCCAGTGGAAGGAAGGTGCCATTGACGTAAGCGTGCATTGTGTAATGTCAGCCAGGCGGAAGGAGAAATGCCGCCGTCATGTTATCGCATTTAGGGCCTGTTGACGGAAGCAGTCTGCCCGGCGTGATGGACGATGCCGCTCCGGGCGATCAGCCGACCAGCGGTGATGCCCGGCAGGAACGAGACGCCCGACCCGCTCCGGTCGGGCGTCTCCAGCCCGTGTGGCGCAGCAGTTCGGTATCAGCCGCCGCCTGGAGCACCACTGCCAGGTGCCGGCGCACCGCCACCGGGAGGTGTACCGCCGGGCATGCCGCCACCAGTGCCAGTCGGGGCCTGTTGTTGTTGCTGCTGTCGCTGCTGTTCCTGCTGTTGCGTTTGCTTGCTCTTGAACTCGGGCGCGTCCTGCAACTGCTTTTTGGTCACGTTGACCACGGCCACGCCCTTCTGGGGATCCATGTTCTTGACCTCATTCCATGGGATGCCGACGCTCTTCTGTCCGAGCCCGAGAAAGCCGCCGATGCCGACCACCACGCCAACGAGTTTGTGGTCCTTGTTCATGATGAGATCGTTCACCGTACCGATCTCTTCGGCATCCTGCCTGGCACTATTCTTGATCGACATGCCGATGATGGAAGACGCGAGAACCTGCGTGGACTTCTGCGCGGTAATGAACTGATCCCCGTTCTGATCAGCCGCCTGGGCGGCAGTCGCCAACGCGAGGAAGGCGCTGCACAAGACGGCGAGGCTGAGTCGCTTGATCATCATTCTTCCTCCGTCACAATCAAATCATGTGCCGTATATTTTTTGAACACCCATAAACGCCCGCAGTTCCGTCACGCCCAATAAAGAAGGCCCCGCCGGGGCGGGGCCTTCCGATATCGCCCCGACACGGCGGGGCCGACATGCGCCGGGAGGGCTGCTACATCATGCCGCCCATGCCGCCCATGCCACCCATGTCGGGGGCACCGGCGCCGGCCTTGTCGTCGTCCTTGGGTACTTCGGCCACCATCGCCTCGGTGGTCAACAGCAGACCGGCCACGCTGGCAGCGTTTTGCAACGCGGTACGCGCCACCTTGGTCGGGTCCAGGATGCCCAGCTCGATCATGTCGCCGAATTTCTCGGTCGACGCGTCGTAGCCATAGTTGTCCTTGTTGCTCAGGACGTCATTCAGCACAACCGAAGGCTCGCCACCGGCGTTGCGCACGATCTGGCGCAGGGGCTCCTGGATCGCACGGCGCAGGATGCGGATGCCGGTATCCTGGTCGTCGTTCTCGCCCTTGAGGCCTTCGAGAGCCGACAGAGTACGCACCAGCGCCACACCGCCGCCGGGGACCACGCCCTCTTCCACCGCCGCGCGGGTTGCGTGCAGGGCGTCCTCGACGCGCGCCTTCTTCTCCTTCATCTCCACTTCGGTTGCCGCGCCGACCTTGATGACGGCAACACCGCCGGCCAGCTTGGCCACGCGCTCCTGCAGCTTCTCGCGGTCATAATCGGAGGTGGCTTCCTCGATCTGCGCACGGATCTGGTTGATCCGGTCCTCGATGGTGCTCTTGGAGCCGGCACCGTCGACAATCGTGGTGTTCTCCTTGGTCACCTGCACCTTCTTGGCGCGACCCAGATCCTCCAGGGTTACCTTCTCCAGGCTCATGCCGAGTTCCTCGGAGATCACCTGGCCGCCGGTCAGGGTGGCGATATCTTCCAGCATCGCCTTGCGCCGATCACCGAAGCCCGGCGCCTTGACCGCCGCGACCTTGACGATACCGCGAATGGTGTTGACCACCAGGGTCGCCAGCGCCTCGCCCTCGACATCCTCGGAGATGATCAGCAACGGCCGGCTGGACTTCGCGACGCCTTCCAGAATCGGCAGCAGGTCGCGGATGTTGGAGATTTTCTTGTCGTGCAGCAGGACGTAGGGGTCGTCCAGCTCCACGCTCATGCTCTGCTGGTTGTTGATGAAGTACGGCGACAGGTAGCCGCGGTCGAACTGCATGCCTTCGACGACCTCCAGGTCGTTTTCCAGGCCCTGGCCTTCCTCGACCGTGATCACGCCTTCCTTGCCGACCTTGTTCATCGCGTCGGCAATGATCTTGCCGATCTCGTCGTCGGAGTTGGCGGAAATGGCACCGACCTGGGCGATGGAACGCTCATCCTCGCAGGGCTTGGACAGCTTGGCCAGCGCCTCGACCACGGAGCCGACGGCCTTGTCGACGCCGCGCTTGAGGTCCATCGGGTTCATGCCGGCGGCCACGGCCTTGGCGCCTTCACGCACGATGGCCTGGGCCAGCACGGTGGCGGTGGTGGTGCCGTCGCCGGCAACGTCGGAGGTCTTGGAAGCGACTTCCTTGACCATCTGCGCGCCCATGTTTTCGAACTTGTCTTCCAGCTCGATTTCCTTGGCAACGCTGACGCCGTCCTTGGTCACCGTCGGGGCGCCGAAGCTCTTCTCCAGCACGACACTGCGGCCGCGCGGGCCGAGCGTTACCTTGACGGCGTTGGCGAGGGTGTCTACGCCACGCAGCATTTTCTGGCGAGCGGGTTCGCCGAACTTAACTTCTTTTGCAGCCATTTTAACCTTTCCTCTTGATCAATTCGGATTGCGATGTATCGGCAGGCAGAATCGCGTCGCCTACTTCTCGATGACGGCCATGATGTCGTCTTCACGCATCACGACCAGTTCCTGGCCTTCGAACTTGACCTCGGTACCGGAGAACTTGCCGAACAACACCGTGTCACCGACCTTGACGCTCAGCGGACGCACTTCGCCATTGTCCAGCAGCTTGCCGTTGCCCACTGCGACCACTTCGCCGCGGATGGGCTTTTCGGCTGCCGTGTCGGGGATCACGATCCCGCCCGCCGTCTTCTTCTCTTCTTCTACGCGCTTGACCACCACGCGGTCATGTAGGGGACGCATTTGCATGAAACATACTCCTCATTCCAGTAGAGCCATTGCAGATCTTCGATTGCGGCCAGCCGCAGCCTGGCACTCATCCAAGTAGAGTGCTAATAATAGGGATTGCACTCACCGAGTCAACCCCTGTCCGGCGCTCGCTGCGAACGCCGCGACTTGCACCCATGGTCCCCAACGCTTAGTTTCTGGTTCGGAACGCAGGTCGCGCTGAGCACGGCACAGCCGTTGGACGATGTGGGGACGGAGTGCAAATACTTCAAGGGTAAATGGATATGACCATGGACAAGGTTCGCCGCGTGGCAATCCTGGGGGGCGCACGCATCCCCTTTTGCCGATCCAACAGCGCCTACGCGACACTTGGCAACAAGGACATGCTCGGCGCCGCTCTGGCCGCTCTGATCGACGCCTTCGGCCTCGCCGGTGAGCGCCTGGGCGAGGTAGCCGCCGGTGCGGTGCTCAAGCATGCGCGCGACTGGAACCTGACCCGCGAGGTGGTGCTGGGCTCGAAGCTGTCGCCGCAAACACCGGCGTACGACGTACAGCAGGCCTGCGGCACCAGCCTGGAGACGGTCATTCACGTCGGTAACAAGATCGCGCTGGGCGAGATCGAAGCCGGCATTGCCGGCGGCGTGGATACCACCAGCGATGCCCCGATCTCGCTTGACGACGATCTGCGCCGGGTACTGCTGGAAGCGGGCCGGGCACGCTCGCTGCAGGCGCGGATGAAGGTGCTGCTCAAGCTCCGCCCGCGGCACCTGATTCCGGAATTTCCCGGCGTGGTCGAACCGCGCACCGGACTGTCGATGGGCGAGCATACGGAGCTGATGGCCAAAGAATGGCACATCCCGCGCGCGGACCAGGATCGCCTCGCCTGCGAGAGCCATCACAAGGCCGCCCGTGCGTGGGACGAAGGCTTTTACAGCGGCCTGGTAACGCCGTACCAGGGCGTCGAGCGCGACAACAACATTCGCCCCGACACCAGCCTCGACAAACTGGCCGGACTCAAGCCGGCATTCGACAAGACGGCCGGCACGCTGACCGCCGGCAACAGCACACCACTGACCGACGGTGCGGCCACGGTGCTGCTGGCGTCCGAGGAATGGGCGCAGGCACACGGCCTGCCGGTGCAGGCCTATCTGAGCCATGCCGAAACCGCAGCGGTGGATTTCGTGTCCGGGCGCGATGGCCTGCTCATGGCCCCGGCCTATGCCGTGCCGCGCATGCTCGATCGCGCGGGGTTGACCTTGCAGGATTTCGACTTTTACGAAATCCACGAGGCGTTTGCGGCACAGGTGTTGTGCACGTTACACGCGTGGCAATCCGCAACCTTCTGCAAGGACCGGCTGGGCCGCGACGCCCCGCTGGGAGAGATCGATGACACACGCCTCAATGTAAAGGGCGGCAGCATTGCCATCGGCCACCCGTTTGCGGCCACCGGAGCACGCATCGTGGCCGGACTGGCAAAATTGCTCGCGGAAACGGAGGGCAGCCGCGGCCTGATTTCGATTTGTGCCGCCGGCGGAATGGGCGTGACCGCCATTCTCGAAGGACCACGGGGCGCCCGGTAACGGATTAAGCGTAAAATGCCACGATGAACAACAACGATCCGGACAACCTCGATTCACCGCCAGCGATCCGCACCGGCGTACTGCTGACGAATCTCGGTACGCCAACAGCGCCGACCGCCGCAGCACTGCGGCGCTATCTGGCGGAATTTCTCGCCGATCCCCGGGTGGTGGAGTTGCCACGGGCAGTATGGCTGCCCGTCTTGCATGGCGTCATCCTGCGCATCCGGCCCAGGCGCTCTGCTGAAGCCTACACCAAGATCTGGACGGAAGAAGGCTCGCCGTTGCTGTGTATCGCGCGGCGCCAGGCCGAGCGTCTGCAAGCGCAACTCGACGCACAGATGCCGGAACCCGTGCGGGTACAACTCGCCATGCGTTATGGCGAACCCTCTATCAGCCAGGGGATGGAGGCCTTGCGCGCTGCCGGTGCACAACGCATCCTGGTGTTTCCACTGTATCCGCAATACTCGGCGACCACTTCCGGCTCGACCATGGACGCGGTGTGCGCCGTGCTGCGGCGCTGGCGGCGACTGCCGGACCTGCGCACGGTCATGCACTATCACAACGATCCGGGCTATATCGACGCGCTGGCGGCCAGTGTGCGCGCTTACTGGGACAACCACGGCCGCGGTGACAAACTGATCATGTCATTCCACGGCATTCCACAGCGCTATGTGCTCGCGGGCGATCCCTATTATGACCAGTGCCAGGAAACCGCGCGTCTGCTCGCGCAGGCGCTGGAGTTGGACGAGGATGGCTGGCAGCCGACCTTTCAGAGCCGTTTCGGCAAAGCGCCGTGGCTGCAACCCTATACCGACATCACCATGCGTGAGCTGGGGGCGCTCGGGGTCAAGCGACTCGATGTGATCTGTCCCGGTTTTTCCGCTGATTGCCTGGAAACGCTGGAGGAAATCCGGATTCGCAACCGGGAATACTTTCAGGAGGCCGGTGGCGGCGACTTGCACTACATACCCGCCCTCAACGAGAGCGACGCGCACATACGCGCCCTGGCCAATATCGTGGAACACCATCTGCAGGGATGGATCGTCACACGCGATGGCGATTCAGGCAGCGCGGACATGGGCGCGGCCCAGGCCACGGGAACCGCGCCCGGAACCGCCGCCTCGTAGAAACGGCGCGGGTCAGCGAGGGGGCCTGCGGCGTGCTTTACCACCCTCTCCCCAGCCCTCTCCCGCGCGCGGGAGAGGGGGCACAGGTGGCGAAGGCGGGTGTCGGGGACGCCTGGCCGACTCCGACCATGGAATCTCCCGCGCCGCTGCAGGAGAGATGGGCGGGGGATAAAAAAGAACGGGGGGAGCGGCGCAAGCCGCTCCCCCCGTCTTCAGTAGCGTCGCCGGAACTTCTATTCGTGCCCGATCAGGCGCACCTCGACGCGACGGTTCTTGGCGCGGCCTTCCTTGGTGCTGTTGCTCGCGACCGGATCAGACTCACCATATCCGTGCGAGGTAATGCGCGCGGCATCGACACCATGGCTCACCAGATACTCGCGCACCGAGTCGGTCCGGCGCTGCGACAGCTTCTGGTTGTACGCCTCGTTGCCAACACTGTCCGTGTAGCCGGCGATTTCCACTGTCGCCTGCGGATGCTTCTCCAGTGCTGCGTTGATCTTGACCGCTTCCTGATCGAGATAACGTTCACCCTGAGGCATCAGCTTGGCGCTGTCGAAGGCGAAGTGCAGGCTGTTGAGCTGCCGTGTCTCCAGCACCTCGCAACCCTGATAATTGACCTGGGCACCCGCCGGCGTGTTCGGGCACTTGTCCTGCGCATTCAGCACGCCATCACCGTCGGCATCGACCGGGCAGCCCTGGGCATCCACCGTCGCGCCCACCGGCGTGTTCGGGCACTGGTCGATGTCATCGGTTACGCCGTCGTGGTCACTGTCCTGTGGCGTCGTCACGGGCGGCGGCACCTGCTCCGTTTGCGCGACATGCTCCGGCTCCGATTGTCCGGAACCGAGCGGGATGACGAGGCCGGCCATCACCTGCCACTCATTGAAATACTCGCTGTCGCTGGCACCGGCGCGATAAGGCAGATACCGATAGTTGGTGGCCAACCGCAATGCCACACCGCCAGGGCTGAATTCATGCTGAATGCCCAGGCCGGCGAGCAAGGCAGGATCGATGGAGTCTGTCACCCCGTCGCCTTCCGTACGTACCACGCCCGCGCCCAGCGAGGCATACGGTGATACGTAGGCATTGCGACTGAAGAAGAACAGGCCCTTGATGTTGGCGCCGTATTCACTCCAGTCCCGGCCATGGTTGTTGTCGTCGAAGCGCTGGCCAAAAGGCTGGAACTCCACGTTGAACCACGGATTGACGACATACCCGATGCCGAGCGCACCACCCCAGCCGTTGTCGGAATCGCGCGCGGCGTCGGCGCGGGTAAACAAGGCCATGGGTGCGATGTACGTCTGTCCGGGCTGCGAGGCGGCAACCGCCGGTGTACTCACCACCACGGCGCCCAGCAGAGCAAAAAATCCCATAACAGCACGTTTTTTCATGTTTGATCCTCTTGCTTCTGTCTAATGGCTGCGATGCCACGGGAGGTCGGCATCAATGTGAAACGCGAGTGATATCAGGCATTCCTGCAAACGGTCGAGGACTCCGTTCCACGTTCCTCGCGAGCACCGAATCGGCTCCATCAAAAATGGCGCCCACAACATGCTTGGCTAACGAGAAAAGGCCGTACAACTGTATTGTCTGCGTCGGGTATGTCGCAAACGCCCTTGTGCCTGACCACTGTTCACGCGTAAGAGCGTGTTATGCGCTTTCCCGCGCGCTGCCGCCGAATATCCGCACTGACGGAACGCACTGCACGGTACCCAGGTCCGTTGCCTGCCCAAACCGCGCGGTGCCACCCAGACGGCTTCCCGGCTGCAACCCACGGGGAAGCGGAAAAAGTGCAATACTGCTTTGATCGCGCTTACTGGTAATGAACCTGTGACGCTCCTTGCGCCCTTTCCGGTCGCTTTGCGCATGCGAACAAGTGCATAACACGCTCCTAGAGACCGTTTCCCGCGACCAGGGTTCCGATACAGCAAAAACTTTATTTGCCTGAGGTATGAGGGGTAGGCTTACAGCGGCCTGAGTAACGTGCAACCTGCCCAGCGCAACCAGAACCAATCATACCATGGAGACGCAACGACGTGCTTGAGTATCTGTTTCAGTACCTTCTGTTTCTTTTCGAAACCCTCACCGTGGCAGCCTGTGTCGTTGCGGTTATCGTGCTTGCGTCATCGGCGGCGCGCCAGGCACGACAGCATGGCGGCGGCGATCGCATCGAGGTCAAGAACCTCAACCAGCGCTTTTCCGACATGAAGCAGGCGTTGCTCGACGAGGTTCTCCCGGAACGGGAGCGCAAGCAGCGCGCAAAGACCGAAAAGCGCGACGCCAAGGCGCGACGCAAGGCGGCCAAGGCCGGACAGCATACCTACCGCACGCGCCTGTTCGTACTCGAATTCGACGGTGATATCCGCGCGTCGGCGGTCGATGACCTGCGCGAGGAAATCAACGCGGTGCTTCAGGTGGCACGGGCCGAGGACGAGGTACTGGTGCGCCTGAACAGCGCGGGCGGCATGGTTCATACCTACGGCCTGGCCGCGTCGCAGTTGAGCCGGGTGCGCAATCGCGGCATTCGCGTGACGGTCGCCGTCGACAAGGTCGCCGCCAGTGGCGGCTACATGATGGCATGCGTGGCGGAGCGCATTATCGCCGCACCTTTTGCCATCATCGGCTCCATAGGCGTCGTCGGCCAGTTGCCCAACTTCAACCGGCTGCTCAAGGAACATCAGATCGACTTCGAATTGCATACCGCCGGGCAACACAAGCGCACGCTAACGCTATTCGGGGAAAATTCAGACGCCGCGCGAAGCAAGTTTCGCGAAGAACTGGACGAGGTGCACGAGCTGTTCAAGTCGTTTGTGACCAGCAATCGGCCACGCCTGGACATCGATCGGGTAGCCACCGGCGAACACTGGTACGGCACGCGGGCGCTTGAACTGGGTCTGATCGATGCCGTGCAAACCAGCGACGACTACCTGCTCCAGGCCAACGAGGCCCGCGATATTTATGGCGTTCGCCACAAAAAACCGAAGCGTCTCGCCGAGCGCCTCACCGGCGGGTTTACGAGGCTGGCGGAGGGCTTGCGCCATTACACCGGCGCTTGAACAGGCCGGCCCGTGCACGGCTGGATATCCGGGCGTAGCTCCACCCTCGCGGCCCAGGCGTCAGTGCAACCCCACAGACGCATCTCCCCAACCCGGGCAGATCTCATGATCGGCCCTCCCTGCCGATCGCCAACCGTCCTCTGGACTCCCGGAAAAAGGCTGTTACAGTCTCTAGGGCCTGTT
>CAZYIP010000043.1:0-23084 GCA_964646895.1 uncultured Salinisphaerales bacterium
TAGCGCTGGCATGTACATTGCGCGGATGGTCGCATTTACGTATCATGTTCAGTTCTCCGGTGCCGTCCGGCACCGGTCCTCCTTGCCTGACCGCCATGCGGCAGGCTGTACACATGCGTACATCCGCAAGGGGTAAATATGCGTCATTACGAGATCGTTTTTCTGGTCCATCCGGATCAGAGCGACCAGGTGCCGGCGATGATCGAGCGTTATCGCGGCATGGTCGAGGGCGAGGGCGGCAAGGTCCATCGCCTGGAAGACTGGGGCCGTCGCCAGCTGGCGTACCCGATTCAGAAGGTGCACAAGGCGCACTACGTGCTTATGAACGTGGAGTGCTCCGACAAGGTGCGCGCGGAGCTGGAAAGTGCGTTCCGCTTCAATGATGCGGTTATCCGCAGGCTGTTGCTGAGTCGCCCGGGGCCGGATACGGCACCCTCGCCGCTGGCCAGATCCTCGCAGAAGGAGCGCGAGGAAGGTGAAACCGCAACTGCCGACAGTCAGGAGGGATAAGCCATGGCGCGCTTTTTCCGTCGCAAGAAATACTGCCGCTTTACCGCGGAGGGTGTGAAGGAGATCGACTACAAGGATCTCGCCACGCTCAAGAACTACATCACCGAGACCGGCAAGATCGTGCCCAGCCGGATTACCGGCACCCGCGCCTTCTATCAGAGGCAGTTGTCCACTGCGGTGAAGCGCGCCCGCTACCTGGCGCTGCTGCCGTACACCGATCGGCACTGAGCACCGCTGAGGGGAAACTGACCATGGAACTGATTCTGCTCGAAAAGGTGCAAAACCTGGGCGACCTTGGCGATCGCGTCAAGGTTCGTAACGGATACGGCCGCAACTGGCTGCTTCCCCAGGGCAAGGCGTTGCGCGCGACGCGCGAAAACATCGAAACGTTCGAGAAACGCCGCTCGGAACTGGAGGTGGAGGCGCGGAAGCGGCTGCAGGCCGCCGGTGACCGCGCCGCCGCGGCGCGCGATATGCGGATCACGATCAAGGCCCGGGTCGGGTCCGAGGGCCGCCTGTACGGTTCGGTGGGGCCGGCCGAGGTCGCCGAGGCACTGTCCGCCCAGGGCGTCGAGATCAAAAAGCGGGAGGTCGATTTCCGCGAGACCAACGGTGTCATCCGTCAGACGGGCGAGTACCCGGTCATGCTGACTTTGCACGCGGATGTGGAAGTACCGATTACCGTGGTGGTCGAGGCGGAGGGCTGAGCATCGCGCCCGTTCATCTCCGCAAGGTCGCTGCTCTCGGCTGAGCGGGCACCGGGTTTCCGCTTTTGCGGAATTGGCGGTCGATACCAGCAACGCCCGGGTGGCAGGTGACGTAAATACGCTGGCTGGACAAGAGGCCCGCGGGAGCGATTCCGCGGGCCTTCGTTTTTTCGTTACCATAGGCAGCGCTGTGGAGGCTGCGAAGCCTTCGCCGGCGAAGGTTCGATCACGGGGCTTTTCGTCGTTTTGTCCGCCGGGTGGGCAGGGCCGGAACAAAGGCCGCCCCAGGTGTGTGAGGAGAGAAAATTGGCGATTGCAGATGAAGGTCAACAGGCCCTGAAGCTTCGGTGCGGGTTGGCGCGACACTGATGACCGGTCCGGGTTCGAAGCTGCCACCGCATTCGCTGGAAGCCGAGCAGGCGGTACTGGGCGGCCTGATGCTCGATGACCGCGCCTGGGACGAGGTCGCCGGACGCGTTACCGAAGAGGATTTCTACCGCGAGGATCATCGCCTCATCTTTCGTGCATTGGCGGCACTGGGCGAGGACGCGCAGCCTCGCGACGTGGTGACGCTTTCCGAGTGGTTGCGCGGACACGATCAACTGGAGATGGCAGGCGGCTTCAGCTATATCGGCACGCTCGCCAACGACACACCCAGCGCTGCAAACATCAATGCCTACGCCGATATCGTGCGCAGTCATTCGGTGCTGCGCCAGCTTATCCGCGCGGGAACCGATATTTCCGAACTGGGGTTTCAGGCCCAGGGCCGCGGCACCGCCGAGTTGCTGGACGAGGCCGAGCGGATGGTGTTTCGGATCGCCGAGCAGGTGGGCCGGGGCAAGGCAGGCTTTGTGCCGATCAAGTCGCTCCTGCGCAATGCGGTCGATCGTATCGATACCCTCTTTCATTCCGATGACGGTCTGAGCGGGCTGGCGACCGGGCTGCGCGACTTCGACGACAGGACCAACGGGCTTCAGCCCGGAGACCTGATCATCGTCGCCGGGCGGCCATCGATGGGCAAGACCAGCCTGGCCATGAACATCGTCGAGCATGTCGCTGTTGCGCAAAAGGTTCCGGCAGCCGTGTTCAGCATGGAAATGCCGGGTGTCCAGCTTGCGCTGCGCATGCTTTCGTCCCTGGGGCGGGTGGATCAGACCCGGATTCGCACCGGCCGCCTGCAGGACGAGGACTGGCACCGGGTGACGTCGGCCGTGGCCATCATGTCCGAGGCGAGCCTGTTTATCGACGATACGCCGGCGCTGTCGCCCATCGAGGTGCGTGCCCGTGCGCGGCGCCTGAAGCGCGAGCACGGGCTGGGACTGATCGTGGTGGATTACCTGCAGCTCATGCAGATGCCGGGCATGCGCGAAAACAGAACCGCCGAAATCTCGGAAATCTCGCGTTCGCTCAAGGCGCTGGCCAAGGAACTGGATGTCCCGGTGATCGCCCTGTCACAGCTCAACCGTAACCTGGAGCAGCGCCCCAACAAGCGCCCGGTAATGTCGGATTTGCGCGAATCGGGCGGTATCGAGCAGGACGCCGATGTGATCGCTTTCATCTATCGCGATGAGGTCTATCACGAGGACAGCCAGGACAAGGGCGTGGCCGAAATCATCATCGCCAAACAGCGCAATGGCCCGACCGCCACCTGTCGGGCTGCGTTTCTGGGCCACCTTACCCGTTTCGAAAACCTTGCGGACGACCATTACGAGGCCGATGCCCGTGGCGCCGATGATCACTGAGCCCTGCCCATGAGCCGCGGAGCCGTTGCGACGATCGACTGTGATGCCCTGCGCCACAATCTGGCACGGGTGCGGGCGCTCGCACCGCAGGCGCGTGTGGCGGCGGCAGTCAAGGCCGATGCCTATGGTCATGGCGCGGTGCCGGTTGCGCGGGCGCTGGCCGAGGCCGATGCGTTTGCCGTCGCGTGCCTGGATGAAGCACTCGCCCTGCGGGCGGGCGGCATCACGCACCCGATCCTGATACTGGAAGGGCCGCTGGAAGCGGGCGAGGTCGCGGCGTTGGCGGACGACCGCCTTGCGGCCGTCATTCACGACGAGGCCCAGATGGGCTGGCTGTCTGCGTACCGGGGCGCGCGCCCGATCGACGTCTGGATCAAGGTCGACAGCGGCATGCACCGGGTCGGCTTCGCCTGCGAACGGCTCGAATCCGTGTACAAGCGACTGAAGGCACTGGAGACCGTGTGCATTCGCGGCTGGCTGACTCATCTCGGCTGTGCCGACGACGAGCACAATCCCGCCACCCGGGTGCAGGTCGAGCGCTTTCGGGCCGCAATCTCCCCGTACCCGGGGCTGCGGTCCATCGCCAACTCGGCAGGCGTTGTCGCATGGCCGGAAGCGCACGCGGAATGGGTGCGGCCGGGCATCATGCTGTATGGCGCATCGCCCGTCATCGGCCGCAGCGCGAGCGAGGTTGGCCTGCGCCCGGTGATGACGCTCTCCAGCCGGCTGATTGGCGTGCGCGAGCTGCGGCGGGGTGATCCGGTCGGGTACGGCGCCACCTGGGCGGCACCGGAGGCCATGCTGGCAGGCGTTGTCGCGATGGGCTATGGCGACGGTTATCCGCGCCATGCGCCCAGTGGCACACCGGTACTGGTCAACGGGCAGAGGGCGAAGCTGATCGGGCGCGTCTCCATGGACATGCTGACGGTCGACCTGCGCGGGATCGAATCGCCGCGCGTGGGCGACCCGGTCGTGCTATGGGGCGAAGGGCTGCCAGCGGAGGAAATCGCCGAAGCCGCAGGCACCATCGCCTACGAATTGTTCTGCAGCGTCACCCGACGTATCCCCAGGCGGTACTCCGGATAGGTATGGCAAAGGCGAGAACCCGTTACGTCTGCCAGCAGTGCGGCGCCGAGCAGCCCCAGTGGTCCGGTCAGTGTGCCGATTGCGGCGCCTGGAACAGCCTGGTGAGCAGTACGGCCCCCGTACGGCGTGCACCCGACAAACGTGATACGCGCGCCGGCGGTTATGCCGGCGAGTCGCGCGTACGCCTGCTGAAGGACGTGGAACTCGGCGATACGCCGCGCACCGCGACCGGCTTCCGGGAAGTGGACCGGGTACTCGGCGGCGGCCTGGTGCCCGGCTCGGTGATTCTGATTGGGGGCGATCCCGGCATCGGCAAGTCGACCTTGCTTCTGCAGGTGCTGGTGGCCCTGCACGGGCGCCTGAACACGCTGTACATCACCGGCGAGGAATCCCTGGAGCAGGTTCACCTGCGCGCCCGCCGTCTCGATCTGCCGGTCACGGACATGAAAGTGCTGGCTGAAACCTGTATCGAGCGCATTCTCCAGCTGGCGCAGGCGGAAGCCCCGCAAATGATGGTGATCGATTCCATTCAGACGGTATTTACCGAAGAGCTGTCGTCGGCGCCAGGTTCCGTGTCCCAGTTGCGTGAATCGAGCGCGCGGCTGGTCCGTTTCGCCAAGCAGACCGGAACGGCGCTGATTCTGGTTGGCCACGTGACCAAGGAAGGCGCCATCGCCGGACCACGCGTGCTGGAGCACATGGTGGATACGGTGCTGTACTTCGAGAACGAGCAGGGTAGCCGCTTTCGCGTGATTCGTGCCGTCAAGAACCGTTTCGGCGCGGTCAACGAGCTGGGGGTATTCGCGATGACCGACGGCGGGCTGCGCGAAGTGGCCAATCCTTCGGCGATCTTTCTCTCGCGCAACGATGAGCCGGCGCCGGGCAGCATCGTCATGGTCACCCGTGAGGGCAGTCGCCCGATGCTGGTGGAAGTTCAGGCACTGGTCGACGAAAGCCATCTGAGCAACCCGCGCCGGGTTACTCTCGGCCCGGACCCGAACCGCCTGGCCATGCTGCTGGCGGTGTTGCACCGGCACGGCGGTGTCGCGATGTACGACCAGGATGTGTTTGTCAACGTGGTCGGCGGCATGCGCATGAACGAAACCGCGGCTGATCTGCCGGTGGTGCTGGCAACCCTGTCCAGCTATCGTGACCGCGCCCTGCCGCGCGATCTGGTCGCCTTCGGCGAGATCGGCCTGTCCGGAGAAATCCGGCCGGTGCAGGGCGGGGAGGAGCGTTTGCGCGAAGCCGCGAAACATGGTTTCCGGCGCGCCGTCGTGCCGCGTGCAAATGCGCCCAAAAAAGGACGGATGACGGGTATCGAAATCGTGCCGGTTGCACGTCTGGCGGAGGCTCTGGAGGCCGTCTGAGGCCGATATAAAAGCCGTGAGGGGGGCTCAGGATCACGGCCAAGCCGACTGAACGTTGCCCCGCAAATTTGTGGGAGCGGCGCAAGCCGCGATTGACCAGGATCGGGTAGAATCGCCGCCGCTATCACGGTTTGCATCGTACCCATAACGGACAAGACCCGCAGCGCAAGGGTTCAGTCGGACTCCGGGCGGCAATTTCATCGACAGAGGCATTTTCAGGGACGTTTTTTAATGCATTACATTTTGCTGAGCGTGCTTTGCAGCGTCACCGTGTCCGTCCTGCTGAAGCTGGCGCGATGGTTTGACGTCGATATCAACCAGGCGATCGTGGTCAACTATCTGGTCGCGGCGGGCGCAACGGCGTTGTGGCTGAACCCACACCCGCAAGTTCTCCTGCAATCGCAGGCCCATGCCGCCTGGCCGGTACTGCTGGCGCTGGGAGTATTGTTGCCGTCCATTTTCGTTGCGATGGCGATGTCCGTGCGCCACCTGGGCGTCGTGCGCACGGACGCGGCGCAGCGATTGTCGCTCGTGCTGCCGTTGCTGGCGGCGTTTACCATTTTCGGCGAGGCGCTGACGTGGCAAAAGGGCATCGGCGTGATGCTGGGCCTGGTAGCCATCGGCTGCCTCGTGGCACGCCGTGAAAGCGGCCGGTCGGGCACACGGAAGCATCCAACAGCCTGGTTATGGCTGCTGGCGGTATTCGTTGGCCTGGGCATCATCGATATTCTGTTCAAACGGATAGCGCAACTGGTGAACGTGCCGTTCGCAAGCGTGCTGCTGGCCGTGTTCCTGTTGGCATTTCTGCTGTCGGCGTTCGCCATCGGCGTGCTCTACGCCAATGGACGCGCCCGCCCCGGCCTGCGCCATCTGGGCGGCGGTGTGCTGCTGGGGCTGTTCAACTTCGGTAATATCCTGTTCTACATCGAAGCCCACCGAGCCCTGCCGCAGGACCCGGCGCTGGTGTTTTCCGCCATGAACATCGGTGTCATCGTGGTGGCTGCCCTGGTCGGGGTCGGCCTGTTCCGTGAACGTCTGAACCGCTGGAACCAGCTGGGCGTCGGACTCGCCGTGGCGGCGGTCGTGGTTCTGACCTGAGACGGAAGCCGGTCCGTTATGCTTTGAACCCGCGCTCTCGCCGGCGCCCGGGATTTTCGACTACCAGGTAATGGCGCTCACCCTGTACCGGATCGAACCAGACACCGGTCAGGCGGTTGCTTTCCGGGTCGATGAAGCGTTCTCCGGTATCGATCCAGCGCGGATCGGGGTGCTCGTGACGCAGCGGTTTGTAACGCCAGCGCTCGAACGCGAGACCTGCCACAAGCGCCACCCCACCGATCAGAAAATACGGCAGAAACACGACCAGCTCGCCATTGCGAACGGTCATGAGCGCCAGTAGCAACAGTGCGACACCGACGATGTACAAAACCAGGCGCAGCACGGGTGGCACTCAGGTTCGGGGTTCCAGAACAACCGCGGTGCCGTAGGCCACGATCTCGCTCATGGTCTGGCCGATTTCGGACGAGTCGTAGCGCATCATCACGATCGCGTTGGCCCCCATGACGGTGGCGTTTGCCACCATGCGATCCAGTGCATGGCGGCGGGCTTCTTCCAGCATTTGTGTATATTCGCGGATCTCGCCGCCGATCAGTGAACGCAGGCTGGCCATGATATTGCCGCCGAGGCCGCGGCTGCGCACCACCACCCCGAACACCTCGCCCTTTACCTCACGCACCTGGCGCCCGGGAATGTTTTCAGTCGTGACTACGATCATGCGCCCATCTCCCCTGGATAATCATGGAATTGTTGTTGGATCGTGTTCGTGTGAATCGGCGGGAACTATAAATCGAACATGTCCTTTATCTGGCGGGCAAGGAATACAACGGAATTGAAATTTATCGGAAGCGGCTTGCCACCTTGCTGTATTAATTGTCTATATCGGGCAACTTCATGTTGCTCGACGTTGTTGTCCCTTTAAAGCCAGCGGGTTGTTTCACAGGCCCTGGACATTTATTGAGATTGCGGCGGCTTGCACGATTATGTTCTCTATAATTTCCCTGTTAATAGAGAGTTAGCCTGAACGCCCGGGCTGGAATGGTACATTGGCCGGTACTCCCTGATTCAGCAGGACCATCCCAACGGATTTGTTTGGCTGACCAAAGGCAAGAAGGCTTTTACCGGTTGATGTCGGACGCCGCACCCGGACTTTTTGCACAAGACAGATACCGGGTCGGGGAAGTGCCGAGTACGCGGCGGAACGCGGCTGTGAAAGCACTGCTGCTGCTGTAGCCGAGATCCAGCGCAACCTGGGTGACAGACTCGCCGCGGCCCAGGCGGGTCAGCGCGCCGAGCAGGCACGCCTGCTGGCGCCAGGTACCAAAACTCATGCCGGTCTGCTGGCGAAACAGCCGGGTAAAGCTGCGCCGGCTCATGCCGGCCTCTTGCGCCATGGTGTCGATGTCGGTTTCCAGGGAGGGGTTTTGCATCAGCGCCCGGCACAGACGGGCCAGGCGGGGATGACGCGGCAGGGGGGTGTTCAGGGGCAGTGCCGGCATGGCGGCGATTTCGTCGAGCAACAAGGCCATTACCCGGCCGTCGCGGCCGTTGACGGCGTAGTCGGCGGAGATTTCGGCGGCTTCCAGCAGCAGGGCGTGCAGCAGCGGCGAGACACTGATGACGCGGCACTGTGGTGGCAGGCCGGCGGCGCTGGCGGCCGCGGTGGTCACGTATGCGCTGTGGGTGGAAACCTCGCCATTCATGTGAACCTCGTGGACGATTCCGGCGGGAATCCACAGCGCGCGGCGCGACGGCACCACCCAGCTGCCGACGCGGGTGATGACGGTGACCACGCCGGTGGACGCGTACAGCAGCTGCCCTCGTTTGTGACGGTGCGGCGACAGGGTGAAGTAGGCGGGGTAGCGATTGCCGATGGTGACAACGTCGCGGGGGGCATCTTCGTAGTGATCGATTCGCGTGTGGCGCATCTGCTTGCTGTATTACCAACGTTGAAGGGATGATGCGAGCTGCATCCAACTGGGATTTGTGCCATTCCCACGGCGGTGGCCCGCGCTCGCGATAAATTGGCCCGATGATATATGCGGGCCGATGATGCCGACTGTATAGTGTAAGCACCTCGATGTCCAAGCCTGCTTTTCGACTCAGGAGGCCCCACATGCGTACCCCGGCCGACGTGGCGCCGCTGGCAAGTCCCGCCAGCCGCCGCGAGATGGGCACGGTTGCCCCGGTTCTCGGTGCGATCAGCTTCTCGCACATGCTCAACGACATGATGCAGTCGTTGATTCTGGCGATTTATCCGCTTTTGAAGGGCGACTTTTCCCTCAGTTTCGTACAGATCGGCCTGATTACCCTGACCTATCAGCTTTCCGCCTCGCTGCTGCAGCCGCTGGTGGGCTACGTCACCGACCGGCGCCCGTTGCCATACTCGCTGCCGATTGGCATGGCGTTCACCTGTTGCGGCCTGCTGCTGCTGTCGGTAGCGCCGACCTTTGCTTTCCTGCTGGTGGCTGCGTGGCTGGTGGGAACCGGTTCGTCGGTGTTTCACCCCGAATCCTCACGTGTGGCGCGCATGGCGGCGGGCAAGCGTCCCGGGCTGGCCCAGTCGGTGTTCATGGTCGGGGGCAACTTCGGTACTGCCATCGGACCGTTGCTGGCGGCCTGGATCGTGGTGCCGCACGGGCGCGAGCACGTGGCCTGGTTTTCGCTGGCCGCGCTGTTGGCGTTCGTGGTGCTGCTGCAGGTGGGGCGCTGGTATGCGCGCAATTACACGACGCGCGGCAAGGCGCACCTGAGCGAGCGGTTGGCCCACACTCCCTCGCCGGCACGGGTACGCGTGGCGCTGTCAGTGCTGGGGGTGCTGATATTTTCCAAGTACTTCTATCTGGCCAGCATCACGAGTTACTACACTTTCTATCTGATGCACACCTTTGACGTATCGTTGCAGAGCGCGGAAGTGCATCTGTTCATCTTCATGTTCTCGGTGGCCTGCGGGGTGATCTCGGGTGGACCGATCGGCGATCGCATCGGGCGCAAGTGGGTGATCTGGATTTCGATTCTCGGTGCCGCGCCTTTCACCATGGCGCTGCCGTATGTCAATCTGCTGTGGACCGGAGTGCTCAGCGCAGTGATCGGTTTCGTACTGGCCTCCGCGTTTCCCGCCATCATTGTCTATGCCCAGGAGCTGGTGCCGACGCGCATTGGCATGATTTCAGGGCTGTTCTACGGTCTGGCGTTCGGCATGGGGGGCATTGGCGCGGCGGTGCTGGGGCACGTCGCGGACGTCAATGGCATCGTCTACGTTTATCATCTGTGCTCGTTTCTGCCGTTGCTAGGCGTACTGGCCGTGTTCCTGCCGAACCTGCGGATGACGCCCCGCGCCCCGGATGCACAGCCGGCACCGGCAGGCTCCTAGCTGCGCACCTTCTTGCGTGACGAGCGCGGTGGCCGGATACGCGCGGTCCTGACCACGTTGGCCCGGGTTGCCGCGATCTCGATGGTGTAGCCGTTGAGAGCGAGGGTCGCGCCGGGCTGCGGAATCGTTTCCAGGTATTCGAGAATCAGGCCGTTCAGCGTTCGCGGGCCGTCGGCGGGCAGCTTCCAGCCCATCGACCGGTTCAGATTGCGGATGGTCACGCTGCCATCCACCAGATAACTGTTGTCGCTTTCCATGTGCACGGTCTTGGCCTGATGCGCGGGGTCGGTCGTGAATTCGCCCACGATCTCTTCGAGGATATCCTCGAGCGCGACCAGGCCCTGTATGTCGCCGTACTCGTCCACGACAAAGCCGATACGCCTTTTCTGGTTCTGGAAGTTGAGCAATTGCTGATTGAGCGGCGTGCCTTCGGGTATGAAATAGGGATCGTGCGCCAGTTCCAGCAGTGCGTCCGAATCCAGCCGCCCGCTTTGCAGGAGAGGCAAAAGCTGGCGCAGGTGCACGACGCCGCGCAGATCGTCCATGCTGCCATGGTATACCGGCAGGCGCGTGTGTTCGGTCGCCGCGAGTTCACGCAGTGTTTCATCCCAGTCGTCGCTCAGGTCGATGCCCTTGATCTCGTTGCGCGGCACCATGATGTCCTCGACCGTCCCTTTTTCCAGATCGAGAATGCTCAGCAGCATGCGCTGGCGCCGACGCGGGATCATCGCGCCGGCTTCCGCCACCACGCTGCGCAGCTCGTCGCTGTCCAGGCTTTCGATGTCGGCGTTGCGGGGATACAGGCGCAGCGCCTTGAGAATGCCGTTCGCTATCACGTTGATGATGTACACCAGCGGATAAAACAGCCGTATCAGTGGCGTGTACACGTATGAGGCCGGCAGGGCGATTCGCTCCGGGTGGAGGGCACCCAGCGTTTTCGGAGCCACTTCACCGAAAATCAGCACCAGAAAGGTGAGCACGCCGGTGGCGATGGCGATCCCGCGCTCCCCGAACAATTGCAGGCCGATGACGGTGGCGATAGCGGAGGCCACGATGTTGGCGAAGTTGTTGCCGAGCAGGATGAATCCGATCAGGCGGTCCGGCCGCTCCAGCAGGTGCAAAGCGAGCCGCGAGCCCCGGTGGCCGGTTTTTGCGCGATGACGAAGCCGATAGCGGTTGAGCGTCATCAGGCCGGTTTCGGAGCCGGAAAAGAATGCGGACAGAACGATCAGACAAACGATAACGATGACGAGTATCGATAAGGGGATATCGTTCAAAAGGTGTCGGCCTCCTCCACGGCAGCGATGCGCCCGCGGCCGCACTGCACCCCCGGGGCGTGCGCGCCTGGACGAACTCAATAACTACGGTGGCGGAAGGCGGCTGTCAAGCGGTGTGCGCATGAAATGTCAACGGGCTCCCGCCGTGTTCACGATGATTCGCGCGGGCGGAGCAACCGCAAACGGCGTGGAACAAGGTGCGAGGGGCGCCGTCGGTGCATGATCGACAAGCGACGAGGAACGCGGTACTGCGCTCTTTCTGGTCGTTTCCGTGCGGGTTGCGCCGAGCGAAGGCTCGCACGTGCGAATGATTGCGGGCGTGGTCTAATGCCAATGGGTGCCGAGGATCAGCTCCAGTACCATCTTGCTGCCGAAGTAGGCCAGCAGCAGAAAAAGGTAACCGCCCAGGGTCCACCGGATGGCGACGCGCCCGCGCCATCCGAACCGGACCCGCCCCCACAGCAGAATCGCGAACACCAGCCAGGCGATGCCGGACAGGATGGTCTTGTGGGCAAGATGCTGGGCGAACAGGTTGTGCACGAAGATCAGACCTGCCGCCAGCGCCATGGTCAGCAGGAACAGCCCGCCGGCCATGAGCTCGAACAGCTGCGTCTCCATGGTCTGCAGCGGAGGCAGGGATTGCAGCAGCGCGATCGGGCGATGGCGTCGCAGGGCTCGATCCTGCACGGCCAGCAGTATCGCCTGTGCAGCGGCGATCGTGAGCAGACCGTAGGCCAGCAGGGACAGCACGATGTGGACGCCGATCGCGCCGGACAATCCGCGTACGGCATCCGGGTCGGTGGGCATCGCCCAGTCGAACGCAACGCAGATGATGGCGAACGGGAAAATGACGAGGCCGAGATTGATCAGCGGACGCAACGGGCTGAGCACGACCAGCAACAGCGAGCATTGCCAGGCAAACAGGGACAGGGAACTGCCGAAGCCCAGGGTCAGTCCGTTACCCTGAAACAGGCTGCCCGCGAGAGCCCAGCCCTGGAATGCCAGCGCGGCAACGGCGATGACGAGCGCGCCCGCCTGATTGCGTCCGCGTGCCGGAGCTGCGTCCGGCAGGGCCTTGAGCAGCACCGCAATCGCTGCCAGATAGGCGAGGATCGTAAGGAGGCTGGCAATTTGATGAGCCATCGGTCAGGGCCTGTCGACATCCACCGCGCGGCCTCGTGGGTGAATGCTGGCAGGCCAAGGTGGCGTTCCGTGAATAGAATCGTAATCATCGCACATGCCGCGCGGGAGTTGAATATGGTGGCGGGGATGAGTGGGCGGCTCGTGTACAATTGACTCGCTGAAGAAATATTCACTTTTCAGGTTCCACAGGATTCCCGATGTTCGAAAATCTTAGCGATCGCCTGGGCAGCACGCTGCAAAAGTTGCGCGGCCAGGGGCGTCTGACCGAAGACAACATCAAGGCGACATTGCGCGAAGTGCGCATGGCGCTGCTTGAAGCCGATGTTGCGCTGCCGGTGGTAAAGCGGTTCATCGACGAGATCCGGGCGCGCGCGGTGGGCGAAGAGGTGTTGCAAAGCCTCACGCCGGGCCAGGCGCTGGTCAAGGTGGTGCAGGAAGAACTGGTGGCGGTGCTCGGTACCGGTGGCGGCGGGCTCGACCTGCGCGCGCAACCGCCAGTGGTGGTACTGATGGCCGGGCTGCAGGGCTCCGGCAAGACCACCACCGTGGGCAAGCTCGGGCGCTATCTGCGCGAGCGCGAGCGCAAGCAGGTGCTGGTGGTCAGCTGCGACGTCTACCGTCCGGCTGCCATCGACCAGCTCGAAACGCTGGCAGCCGAGGTGGGGGTCGAGTTCTACCCCAGCCGGACGGATCAGGCGCCTGCCGACATTGCGCGCGCGGCGCTGGATCACGCGCGCCGGCACCACCACGACGTGTTGCTGGTGGACACCGCCGGCCGACTCGCCATCGACGAGGCCATGATGGACGAAATCCAGCGTCTGCACGGAGTGCTCTCTCCGACGGAGACGCTGTTCGTGGTCGACAGCATGACCGGTCAGGACGCTGCCAAGACGGCCAAGGCCTTTGGTGATGCACTGCCGCTGACCGGCGTGATTCTCACGAAGGTGGATGGTGACGCGCGCGGCGGGGCGGCGCTCAGCGTGCGCTATATTACCGAGCGCCCGATCAGGTTCCTCGGCGTTGGCGAGAAGACGACCGCGCTGGAGCCGTTTCATGCGGACCGCGTCGCTTCGCGAATTCTCGGCATGGGCGACGTGCTCACCCTGATCGAGGAGGCCGAGCGCAAGATCGACCGCAAGAAGGCGGAACGTCTGGCCAACAAGCTCAAGAAAGGCAAGGGCTTCAACCTCAACGACTTCCGCGATCAAATGCAGCAGATGCTGGATATGGGGGGGATCGGCTCGATGCTGGAGCGCTTGCCGGGCATTCAGCAGATGCCCGCGGCAGTCAAGGCGCAGGCAGACGACAAGCAGGTCAAGCGCATGCTCGCCATCGTCAATTCCATGACTGACCACGAGCGCCGTTTTCCCGATGTCATCCGGGCGTCGCGCAAGCGCCGTATCGCCGCGGGGTCGGGGGTTCAGGTGCAGGACGTCAACCGCCTGCTGCGGCAGTTCACGCAAATGCAGAAGATGATGAAGAAAATGTCCAAGGGCGGTATGGCCAAGATGATGCGCTCCATGCGCGGACGCCTGCCGCCGGGGATGGGCATGCCGTGATCGCAGTGGCAATCGCAACTTCCGTCGCTGCAGCGGCTCCATCACCGAGTGTTTTTATTTTTTACTGAAACCGGTAAAATACGTCGTTTACTTTTTTGGGCTCGGGTAAGGTCGCACATGGTCAAGATTCGTCTGTCTCGCACCGGCGCTAAAAAGCGCCCTTTTTATCACGTGGTGGTGGCGGACAGCCGCAGCAGGCGTGATGGCCGCTACATCGAGCGCCTGGGTTTCTACAACCCGGTGGCGCGCGGCCAGGAGGTCGCGCTGCGCCTGGACAGCGAACGCATCGATTACTGGCGGCAGCAGGGCGCGCAGATCAGCGATACCGTGGCGAGTCTGATCCGCCGTCAGCACAAGGATGCGGCGCCGCCGGCAGGCGGCTGAGCCACTTCCGCCAATGGTGGCGCGAGAGAGTCCGCGCCGGGTGGTACTCGGCCGGATCGGCGCGCCCCACGGCGTCCTCGGCGGGATTCGGGTGCATTCGTACACCGAGCCAGTCGAAGACATCCTGCACTATCCGAGGTGGCAGCTCCGGCGCCGCGAAGGCTGGCACGTATATCGCCTGCTTGAAGGCAGCGTTCACGGGCGCGGACTGGTGGTGCGGCTGGCGCCGGGCGAGGGTGAGGAAATTGCGGATCGCGAAACCGCCGGGCGTCTGAGCGGTCTCGAGGTTGCGGTATGGCGCTCGGAGATGGAGCCGCCCGCGCCGGGGGAATATTACTGGGTCGATCTGCTCGGTTTGCGTGTCCACACGCTGGCGGGCGACGATCTGGGAACCGTGGCCCGCGTGTTCGAGACCGGTGCCAACGACGTGCTGGTGGTGCAGGGAGAGCGCGAGCGGCTGGTGCCGTTTCTGCGCGACCGAGTCATCCATGAGGTAAATCTGGAGTCCGGCCTGATTCGGGTGGATTGGGACCCGAGTTTTTGATGGCGAGCCGCCACGCCGGGTGAGCGTATGCAGATAGGTGTGATCACGCTGTTTCCGGAACTGGTCGGGCAGGTGATCGAACACGGCGTCGCCGGCCGTGCCGCGCGCCGCGGGCTGCTGGAGCTGTCGCTGTGGAATCCGCGCGACTTCACCACGGACCGGCACCGCACGGTGGACGATCGCGCTTATGGCGGCGGCCCGGGCATGGTCATGCAGGTGCCGCCTCTGGCGGCGGCGATCGATGCGGCGCGCGGCCGGCTCGGTGAGCGCTGCCCGGTGGTGCATTTGAGTCCGCAGGGCGAGCCGTTTACACAGCGGCTGGCGGACGAACTGGCACGGCATCCGGCGATGATATTGCTGTGCGGTCGCTATGAAGGCGTGGATGAACGGCTGGTCGAGGCACGGGCGAGCCTCGAGATCTCGATCGGCGATTACGTGCTCTCCGGCGGCGAGTTGCCGGCCATGGTGGTGATCGACGCCTGTACCCGTCTGCTGCCGGGCGCCCTGGGTGACGATGCATCGGCACAACACGAGTCGTTCGTGCAGGGGTTGCTCGATCATCCCCAGTACACGCGGCCCGAACACGTGGTACTGGATGGAAGCGAGCGCACGGTACCGGCCGTGTTGCTGAGTGGCGATCATGAAGCCATCCGCCGCTGGCGGTTGCGCGAGGCGCTGGGGCGGACCTGGCTGCGGCGCCCGGAGCTGTTGCAGGGCCTCGATTTGAGCGCGGAACAGGAAATGCTCTTGAAGGAGTTTATCCGCGCCGAGGGAAAACGATAGCGGATACGGTAGGGCGCGGATGGCGCCGACCGGGACGACCATTGAGAAGAGGGTGACAATGAGCAACATCATCGAACAGCTCGAAGCCGAGCAAATGCAGAAAGAGGTGCCGGATTTCGGCGCCGGCGATACCGTGGTCGTCCAGGTCAAGGTCCAGGAAGGGGAGCGCGAGCGCCTGCAGGCCTTCGAGGGCGTCGTCATCGCGAAACGCAATCGCGGCCTCAACTCCGCATTCACGGTGCGCAAGGTTTCGCACGGCGAAGGGGTCGAGCGGGTATTCCAGACCTACAGCCCCCAGGTCGCAGGCATTCAGGTCAAGCGCCGCGGAGAAGTACGCCGCGCCAAGCTGTACTATCTGCGCGAACGCAGTGGCAAGCGGGCGCGTATCCGCGAAAAGCTGCGCTGATCCGACCGGCTCCCGCCGGATATCCTGATGCTCGATTCAGATCCTGCGGATAATTGGCCGCGGCGGCGATCGGCCCTGCCCACGCAACCGCGGCGCGTGGCACTGGTCCAAGAAGAAACGCCCAAGTGGCCCTACCGTGCAGCGGCGGGAGTACGCTAGACTGCCGCGGATACATTCCTGATTAAGCACCGGCAAGATGCGCGCGTTCGCTCCGCTTGTCAGATACCCCCAGGCGAGCGAAAGGCGGTCTGACACTGAGGAGAGATCATGAAAAACCTGGCTGCGGAAAAGAACTGGCCTGTGGCGGATAACCGCACGGTCGTGAGCGGACGCCAGAGGATGACACCCACAGAGGCTTTCGTCGAGACGCTGGTCGCCAACGGCGTCACCGACATGTTCGGCATCATGGGCTCGGCCTTCATGGATGCCATGGACCTTTTTCCCCCCGCCGGCATCCGGCTCATTCCCGTCGTCCACGAGCAGGGCGCGGCCCACATGGCCGACGGTTACTCCCGGGTCTCCGGGCGCCACGGCCTGGTAATCGGCCAGAACGGCCCCGGCATCAGCAACTGTGTTACCGGCATCGCGGCTGCATACTGGGCACACAGCCCGGTGGTCATCGTCACTCCGGAGGCCGGCACCACGGGCATCGGCCTGGGTGGCTTTCAGGAAGCCAACCAGCTGCCGATGTTCCAGGAGTTCACGGTCTACCAGGGGCATGTGGCGCATCCGGCCCGCATGGCGGAATTCACGGACCGCTGCTTCTACCGCGCGATGCTGGAGAATGGGCCAACCCAGCTCAATATCCCGCGCGACTATTTCTACGGCGAGATTGAGGCGGAAATTCCGCGCCCGCTCCATGTCGAGCGTGGCCCGGGAGGCAGCAAGAGCCTGGACGCGGCGGCCGATCTGCTGGCGAAGGCTGAATTTCCGGTCATCATCTCCGGCGGCGGCGTGGTCATGGCCGACGGTGTCGATGCCTGCGTGGCACTCGCCGAGCGCCTCGGCTCGCCGGTGGTCAACAGCTACCTGCACAATGACTCGTTCCCGGCCAGCCATCCGCTGTGGTGCGGCCCGCTTGGCTACCAGGGTTCCAAGGCTGCGATGAAACTGCTCGCGCAGGCCGACGTGGTGCTGGCATTGGGTTCGCGGCTCAATCCGTTCGGCACGCTGCCGCAGCACGGGCTCGACTACTGGCCGGAAAACGCGAAGGTGATCCAGATCGACGCCGATGCCGAGCGGCTGGGGCTGACCAAAAAAATTGACATCGGTATCTGCGGTGATGCCAGGGCCGCCGCCGAAGCGCTGACGGAACGCCTGAAAGATCGCACGCTGACCGGAGACGCGACCAGAGACAAGCGCAAGGCCACCATCCAACAGGAAAAGGACGCCTGGGAAAAGGAGCTTGACGAATGGATCCACGAGCGTGACGACTACAGCCGCGATGTGATCGCGGAGGACGCGAAGGAGAAGCCGTTCTCGGGAGGGCAGTATCTGCATCCGCGTCAGGTTCTGCGCGAACTGGAAAAGGCCATGCCGGAAGACGTCATGGTGTCGACCGATATCGGCAACATCAATTCGGTGGCGAACAGCTACCTGCGCTTCGAAAAGCCGCGCAGCTTCTTTGCGGCCATGAGCTTTGGCAACTGCGGTTACGCCTTCCCGACCATTATCGGCGCCAAGGTCGCGGCACCGCATCGCCCGGCAATCTCCTATGCGGGCGATGGCGCCTGGGCCATGAGTCTCGGCGAGACCATGACCTGCGTGCGCCATAACATCCCGGTGACCGCGGTCGTTTTCCACAATCGGCAATGGGGCGCGGAGAAGAAAAATCAGGTCGACTTCTACAGCCGCCGCTTCGTGGCCGAGGAACTCGATAACCAGAGCTTCGCCGGGATCGGCAGGGCGATGGGAGCCGAGGGCATCACCGTCGATCGGCTGGAAGATGTCGGTCCGGCACTGAAGAAAGCCGTCGACATGCAGATGAACGACGGCAAGACCTGCATCGTGGAGATCATGTGCACCCGCGAGCTGGGCGACCCCTTCCGCAAGGATGCGCTGAAAAAACCGACGCGCATCCTGGACAAGTATCGGGATTTCGTTTGACGCCATGATGTGTGGCTGACGCCCGGGGCACACTTGCCCCGGGCATCGGTCGCCTCACGCACTGACATCTTCCAGAATGAATGCCGAGGCGCGCTCGGCGATCATGACGACCGGCACGTTCGTGTTGCCGGAAACCAGCGTCGGCATCACCGACGCATCGACGACACGCAAACCGCCTATCCCGTGCACGCGCAGTCGATGATCGACGACTGCTCCCCCGTCCGATGCCGCACCCATACGGGCCGTGCCCACCGGGTGGAAAATCGTGGCGCCGTACTCACGGCAAAAGTGCAGAATTTCGTCCTCTCCACGAACCTGGTCGCCAGGCCGGAATTCGCGTTTCATGAAATGGCTGAGCGGCGCTGTGCTCGCCAGCCGCCGGGCGTATTGAACACCGGCGACGGCGGCGCGCCGGTCCAGCTCGCTGGACAGGTAATTGGGCTGAATCGCGGGTGGCTCCAGCGGATTGGCTGAACGGAGCCCGATCGTACCCCGCGACTCCGGGCGCAACTGGCACATGGAATAGGTACAGCCGGAAAAATCATGCACCGCACCGCCAGCCAGATCAGCCGACAGGGTTCCGAAGTGAAGCTGGGCATCGGGCGTCTCGCTCTGTGCCAGGACGCGACAGAAGGCCGCCCCCTGATTGATGCCGATAGCCAGAGGCCCGCCGCGGAACAGCAGCCACTGGAAGCCAATCTGAGCCTTGCCCCACAATGTGCGCAACTGATCGTTGACCGTGATCGGCTCGGTAACCTCGTAAATCAGGCGAATCTGCAGGTGATCCTGCAGATTTGCACCCACGCCCGCAAGATCCTTCACGACGGGAATGCCGTGTCGCCCAAGCAATGCAGCGGGGCCGATACCCGATAACTGCAAGAGCTGGGGCGTCTGAATGGTACCCGCCGAGAGAATGACCTCCGCGTTCGCCAGCAGCGTATGTTCCTTCCCGTGTTGCCGATAGCGCACCCCGGTCGCCCGGGCGCCGTCCAGCAGGATTTCCGTGACCTGCGCATTGGTTTCGATGCGCAGGTTGGGACGCTTGCGTGCCGGGGCCAGATAGGCAACGGCGGTTGAGCAGCGTTTCCCCTTGTTCGTGGTCAGCTGATAGTAGCCTATGCCTTCGTTGTCACCCTCGTTGAAATCACGCCGCTTTTTCAGGCCCAGGGACACACCCGCCTCGATCAGCGCGTCGACCAGCGGATGGGCTGTGTTGATGGAGGTGGCGTTCAGCGGGCCATCGGTGCCGCGGGTGGGGCCGGCTCCCAGGTCATTGGTTTCGAGCTTGCGGAAGTACGGGAGGCACTGCTCCCATCCCCAGCCCGGATTGCCGAGATGCTCCCATCGATCATAGTCCTGCCGCTGCCCGCGAATGTAAATGAGGCCGTTGATCGAGCTGCAGCCTCCCAGGGTGCGTCCGCGGGGCCAGTAAATCCGGCGGCCCAGCATGTTGTCGTCAGGATCAGTGTAAAAGCCCCAGTTCAGCGTCTTGTGAAACATGGTCTTGCCGTAACCCATGGGGAGGTGGATCCAGAGGTCACGGTCCGGAGGGCCCGCCTCCAGCAGACAGGCGGTGTACCTCCCGTTTTCGGTCAGGCGGTTCGCCAGGACGCAGCCCGCGGAACCCGCCCCGATCACAACGAAATCAACAGTCGATTGCATGTAGTTTTCCCTGATGGCCGAGTATACGCTTTGCTGCCAGCACCCGGAATTTTTGAGCCTGCCATCTTTACCTGTCCGCTGCCGGATGCTCTCAGGAACGAGGAATCTCTGCGAAAGGCCAGGTAATCCGCCGTTCGGGCAGAGCCGGAGATTTCATGTCGGGCACCGTCAGCTTACTGATGCCTGGCCCAACGGCTTTGCTGCAACTGTACCTAGACATCACTGGTCGAGTGAGATAATCCTTACGAAGCGGGGGAGCAGAAAAGAGCAGGCTGCTTCGGGAAGATGCTCCGGTTAGACAACAACGAAGTCGAGAGGAGAGGTTCCATGAGGTTACTGGTAAAGCGCATCATGCAGGCGAGTGTCATGCTGGGACTGGTGCTTCTGGTCGGTATCCGTCCAGGCATGGCCGCCAACAAGGTTTCCATCGGGTATCAGCTCATGATCAACCCGATGAAGGTCGCGATTGCGGACCATATGTTCGAGAAGGCGACCGGCTATGACATCAATTGGGTTCAGTTTACCGCCGGTGGTGACGCGGCACGCGGGATCGCTGCGGGTGCGGTGGAGATGACCGTCATCGGGTCGGTCGGGATTACGGCGGCCGCAAGCAGCGGCATACCGATCCAGCTCTTCTGGATCGTGGAGGGCATTGGCGCCAATGAGAAACTCGTGGTGCGAGACGGCGCCGGGATCAAAAAGCCGGAGGATCTCGCCGGCAAGCGTCTGGCAGTGCCGTTGGGCTCGACGTCCCAGCTCGATCTGTATTACGCCTTGAAGAACTGGAACGTCAAGGCGAATATCGTGAACATGAACCTGCAGGCAATCGTGGCCGCGTGGCATCGTGGCAACATCGATGGCGCCTACGTGTGGGATCCGGCGCTGTCGGAAATCGAGAAGACCGGGCACACGATGGCCACGTCGACGACGATATGCGACGAAGTGCAGGTCTGCACCTACGACGGGCTGGTGGTGAAGAAGGACTGGGCGGAGCAGCATCCGGAATTCATGGCGAAATTTGTTCAGGTCCTCAACAAGATCACGGCGGATTACGTCAATGATCCGAAGGCGTGGACGGCCGATTCGCCGATGGCCAAGAAGATCGTCAGCCTCAACGGCGCGAAGGCGGAGAGCGTGCCCAAGGTGTTGGGCAATTACGAGTTTCCGCTGATGAAGGAGCAGCTTTCCGAGAAATGGCTGGGTGGTGGCGCGGCGCACAGTCTCGAAGTCAGTGCGAAGTTCCTGAAGCAGCTCGGCACGGTGCCCGATGTGCTGCCTTCCTACAAGCAATTCGTGACGACCAAGTGGGTGAAGATGGCCATGGATCTGGAGAAGAGCCAGAAGTAGTATTGACTCGCGTCCGGGCGCCGAAGACATTCGGCGCCTGCGGCGTTTGCCTGCACCCACCGTTCGGGCCTGTTGACAGTCATCCATGCAGCCGCACGGGTGATTGTCAGCAGGCCTTGGGCGCTAAAGGAGAATTGCGTGACGACGCTTGCGATCAATGATGTTTCGGTCCAGTTTCCGGTCAAGAATGGCGCGCCGGTTCATGCCCTCAGCAATGTGCAATATCTTATCAATGATGGTGATTTTGCCGTCGCCCTGGGTGCGTCCGGATGCGGAAAGACGACGCTGCTCAAGCTTCTGGCCGGCTTCATCCAGCCCACTTCGGGCGAGATTCTGCTCAATGACAAGCGTATCGAGGGGCCGGGGCGCGACCGCGGTGTGGTGTTTCAGAAGCACGCCCTGTTGCCCTGGATGAATGTCGTGGACAACGTGGGCTTCGGCCTCAAGCTGCGCGGAAGACCCAGACACGAATGCCGGGAGGTGGGCCTGAAGTACCTCAAGCTGGTGGGTCTGGAGGCGGCCAGCCGGCAGCCGGTGTACAAGCTGTCGGGGGGAATGCAGCAGCGGGTCGGGCTGGCGCGCGCCCTGGCCAACGATCCTGAGGTTCTGCTGATGGACGAGCCACTCGGGGCGCTTGATTCGTTTACCCGGGAGAGCGTTCAGGCGCTTATCCTGGACATCTGGAGTGAAACGCACAAAACGGTGTTCTTCATCACCCACAGCGTGGAAGAAGCCCTGTTCATGGGCAACCGTCTGCTGGTCATGTCGCCCAGCCCCGGGCGCATTATCGAGACCCGTAATTTCGACTTTTGCTACCGTTATCTGGAGTCGCGCGACGCGCGCGCGGTCAAGTCCGCGCCGGATTTCATCGCAGCCCGCGAGGAGGTGGTGAGTCTTATCCATGGTCAGGGTGGCGATAGCCGGGCTACGCACTAGAGTGTGTCATGCACTTGTTCGCACGTGCGAAGCGATCAGACTGAGGCCGTGGGCGATCGTTACGTCTGTCGCCCGGGATGGGCGAGGAGAATTTGATGGCTACAACTCCGGATAAACCGGGAACCTTATCGGTCGTCATGGGCTGGATTACCGGCTCGACGACCGGCAGCAACGCGGCCGCCAGTGCGGCCGACGATGCGTACGGCGCACCTGGCAAGGGGAAGAGTCTCAGAATCAGTGTCGCCACCGTTATCGTCATTTTCCTGCTGTGGTTCGTGACGACCAACTATGGCCTGATCCCGACTTTCTTCCTGCCCACGCCGCAAGCGACATGGGCCAGGTTTATTGATCTCATCAATACCGTTTACGCCGGCTCCACGCTGGGCGGTCATTTGGCGATAAGCCTGGCACGTGTGTTTGGTGCATTTTTCCTGGCCTGTCTGGCGGCCATTCCGACCGGGATCGCGATGGCGCTGAACCGCTACGTGCGCGGTATCTGCGATCCCATGATCGAGTTCTATCGCCCGATTCCACCGCTGGCTTACCTGCCTTTGGCCATCATCTGGCTCGGGATCGGTGAAACCGAGAAGGTCGTGTTGATTTACCTGGCCGTGTTTGCGCCAGTCGTGCTCAACACGCGCGCCGGCGTGCGCTCGGTGGCGATCGAGCAGATTCAGGTGGCGTATTCGCTGGGGGCGACTCGCTGGCAGGTGATCTGGCACGTGATTCTGAAAGCGGCGATGCCGGAAATCCTGACCGGCCTGCGCATCGGCATCGGTTTCGGCTGGACCACCCTGGTGGCCGCGGAGATGGTGGCCGCGAGCTCCGGCATCGGTCACATGGTGCTGACGGCGTCCAACTTTCTGAACACGACGATTGTGGTGGTGGGTGTGATCGTGATCGGCATAATCGCGTACGTGTTCGACCTTTTCATGCGCTATCTCGAGCGCACGCTGGCGCCCTGGAAAGGATTCGTCTAGGCGGCCCTGGCACGGGCGGTACCGGGGCGCCGAAGGTCGCTAGGCGTATGTTGCCGTGCGCTGTATGATTTCCGTCAGGTTCGCGATGCCGGCATCGATCCGGTCTTCGGGGA
>CAZYIP010000044.1:0-22827 GCA_964646895.1 uncultured Salinisphaerales bacterium
GCTAAATGATCTTCCTGCGCAGGGCTGCCGCGACAGCCTCGCCTGCGATCACCATCAGGATGATGGCGAGCAGCACCGTGGCAACCGTGCGCCAGTCCAGCGTATTGATGGCGCTTTGCAGAATGATGCCGATGCCGCCGGCGCCGACGAGTCCCAGCACCGTCGATTCGCGCAGGTTGATGTCCCAGCGCAACAGGCTGACCGCCAGAAAGGTCGGTACCACCTGCGGCACGATCGCGTAGAGGATGACCTTGGCACGCGAAGCGCCGGCCGCTTCCAGTGCTTCCACCGGGCGCCGGTCGATTTCCTCGATGGCTTCGCCGGTCAGCTTGCCGAGAAAGCCCAGCGAGCGAAACATGATGGCGACGATGCCGGCCAGCGCGCCAGGGCCGAAAATGGCGACGAACAGCAGTGCCCAGATCAGGGTATTGACGGAGCGGCTGGACACCAGTATGAAGCGGCCGAGCCACAGGGTCGCCGCATTCGGCGTCGTGTTCTGGGCGCCGATATAGGCGATCGGCAACGACAGCAGGATGGCCAGGAATGTGGCGATGGTGGCGATGTTGACCGTCTCGACCAGCGCCCAGAAGATGTTGTGGGCACTGGAAAAATCCGGGGGCACCATGCGGGCGAACAAATCCGCGATCTGCGCCGGCGCATCCCACACCCACGGCCAGATGACATCGACCGTCGCCAGTGACCATGCGATGGCCGCCGCGATGATGGCCATGGCGGCAAACTGGCCCCAGCGCTGGCGCCCCGTGTAACGGGACCAGGCGCGGTCCGCAACCGGCTGCTTCACCAGATTGCCCTCCGCAACCGGCCGCTGACGGCTTCGGCAATCAGGATGACGCCGATGATGACCAGCGTAATGGCGAGCGCGAAATCATAGTCATAACGCCCGAACGCGTTGATCAGCGTGGCGCCGATACCACCGGCGCCGACCATGCCCACGACCGCCGATGCGCGCAGATTGCTGTCGAGCTGGTACATTGCCAGCCCGATCAGTCGGGGCATGATTTGCGGCAGCACCGCAAACTGCAGCACCGCGATGTAACCCGCGCCGGCGCTGCGCAGGGCCTCGACCTGGCCCCAGTCGATCTCCTCGATACGCTCGGCGAGCAGTTTGGCGACGAAGCCAATACAGTAGACCGCCAGGGTGAGCACGCCCGCGAAGGCGCCGAACCCCACCGCCTTGACGAATATGATGGCGACGATCAGCGGGTGAAAGCTGCGCGCAATGATGACCAGCCCGCGCCCCAGCATGTAAACGGGCTTGATGGTGATGTTGCGGGCCGCCATGAACGCAATCGGCACGCTCAGTATCAGCCCCAGCCCGGTGGCGAGAATGGCGATTTGCAGGCTCTCCACCAGCCCTTTGATCAGCAGATCGCTGCGCGCGTAGCTGGGCGGAATGGCGCCGGAGAAAATATCCGCGGCACGCGAAAAGCCCTTCAGCACTCGCGGCCAGTCGAAGGGCAGCGTATGCACCGCCCAAACCATATAGATGATGCCGCCGATCAGGACGCCCCAGCGTAGCAGCGGGTTGGCGATGAACGGCGGTTTGCGCCACCTGCGCGGCGCAGCAGGCGTCGTACTCACTATCCCACCGCGTTGGCGTACGTGGCACCGGCGTCTTCGCGCTCCTCGGCCGGTGCGCCGCTATACACGGCATCCATGGTCTCGGCAGTCAGTTCGTCCGGCGTGCCGTCGAAGATCATGCGCCCGAAACGCATGCCGACAATGCGGCGGGTAAAAGCCCTGGCTTCGGCGACATTGTGGATGTTGATCAGCACCGGCAGTCTCAGCTCATCTGCCAGGCCCTGCAACAGCTCCATGATCTGGCGCGAGCTGACCGGATCCAGCGATGCCGTCGGCTCGTCCGCCAGCAGGATCTCGGGATTCTGCATCAGCGCCCGCACGACACCGACGCGCTGGCGCTCGCCGCCGGACAGTTCGTCCGCCCGCTTGTTGGCGTATTTGGCGATCCCCACGCGCTCCATCAGCTGAAACGCGCGGTCGATGTCCTCCGCCGGGTAACGGCGCAATGCGGCACGCCAGTACGGGATATAGCCGAGCCGGCCGCATTGCACGTTTTCCATCACCGTGAGCCGATCCACGAGGTTGAAGCCCTGAAAGATCATGCCGATACGCCGCCGCGCCAGGCGCAGTTCCCGGCGCTTGAGCGTGGTCAGTTCGACGCCGTTGAGCTCGATGCTGCCCGACGTTGGATCGACCAGCCGGTTGATGCAACGCAGCAGCGTGCTCTTGCCGGCTCCGGAGGCGCCGATGATTGCCACCAGCGACACGTCCGGCACCTCCAGGTCGAGCCCCTGGAGTACCGGACTGCCATTGCCGTAGCGTTTGACCAGCTGGCTGATGCGCAGCATCTGGCGGATTCGCCTAGTCGAGGTTATCCGGCGTATAGGTAACGCCGTTCGCCGCCTGGATCTCGCGAATGACTTCCCAGTCGTCCTTGTAGTTGATCGGCACGAACTTCGTCACGTTGGAGAATTCCTCGCCGAGCGCGGTGCCCTTGAGCTTGAAGGTGAAGAAAGCCTTCTTGATCTTTTCGACCAGCTCGGGCGCGAGATCGTGAGCGTAGTTGTAGGAAGTGGTCGGGAACGGCTTGGATTCGTAGATGATCTTTACCTCATCCGGATCGTACAGCCCGCGGTCGGCCATCCGCTCGACCACTTCCGAAGCCACCGGCGCCGCATCGTAATCGCCGGCCACGACGCCGAGCATGGATTGGTCATGGGATCCGGAGTAGGCCACTTCGTAATCCTCGCCCGGCACGACGCCCAGTTTCGGGAACAGCGCCCGGGGCGCCAGGTTGCCCGAGTTCGAGGTCGGCGAAGTGTGTGCAACCCGCTTGCCCTTCAGGTCCTGCATGGAATCGATACCGCTGTCCTTGCGGACATAGACCTGCAGCGTATAACCGAAGCGGCCGTCATCGGAGCCCATGATGGCGAACGGCACGGCCCCCGCGAGATTGACCGCAAACGGCGTGGGCCCGGTGGAGAAACCCGCGATATGCAGACGGCCACTGCGCATGGCCTCGATCTGCGCCGCATTGGACTGCACCGCAAAGAAGCGCACATCCTTGCCGGTGACCTCCTCCAGATACTCGATGAACGGCTTCCAGATATCCGCGTAAATCGCGGGATCTTCAACCGGCGTGTACGCAAACACCAGCGTGCCCGGGTTCACGAAATCATCCGGATCCGTCGGTGCATCGGCCACGAGATCGTGGTTGGCGTCGCAATACCGGCTGGCCAGCGTGCCCCGGTTGGGACATTCAGCGGCACGGGCCAGTGCCAAGGGCAGCAGCATCGCGGCCAGCAGCGTCACAACGGCCAGGCGGCGGATCGGGTGATTACTGGTTGTCGTCATGTCGGCAACTCCTCCAGCCGTCGCTGTATTGGTTGCAGGAATAGTGGGATACAGCGAAACGCATGCACATAAAAAATTGGCATTTACAATATTTGTCAGCCAATATATCGCCAATCTAGCATATCGAGTTTTGGATACACAACATTACATGATGGAAATTCACACATCGTGATCCCGAGCCCATGAACCGCCGACTGCGCAAGGACGAGCGACGCGCCCGCATCCTCGAGGCGCTCCGCTACACATCCCACGTCCGCATCGCAACGCTGGCACAGCGTTTCAGCGTAACCACCGAGACGGTGCGCCGCGATCTCGATGCACTGAGCGCGATGGGTCTGGTGAACCGTGCCCACGGCGGCGCCGTGGCCCGGCCCATGGGAGTTCAGCCGTCCATCTTCGAGCGGGAGCAGGCGACCATCAACGAACGGCGGCGCATTGCGGCGCAGGCGGCCTCGCTGGTGTCTCCCGGCCAGGTTCTGATGATCGATGCCGGCTCCACCACCACGCAGCTGGCGTGGCGGCTATGCGCGACGGGCGAATCGCTTACGGCCATCACCAACAGCTATCCGGTGGCGGAAGCCCTGTCCGCTTCACAGGCGCGCGTCATCGTTTGTCCGGGTGAGTTCAACCGCCGCGAAGGCGGTGTATTCGGCCAGGACACTACCGAATTCATCGGGCGGTTTCACGCCAATACCGCGTTCATTGGCGCCAGCGGCGTGTCCGCGGACGGCATCACGGATGTGAATCGCGAAGCCGCCTGGGTCAAGCGCGCGATGATCGCGCGCTGCGAACACGCCTATCTGCTGGTCGATCACACCAAGTTCAGCGTCCGCGTGCTGGAGGTGGTGACCTCGTTCGATACGCTGGAAGGTATCGTCACCGACTGCATGCCGCCCGGGCCACTGGCGCAGATTCTGCGCAAGGCGGGGGTTGCGATCCACATCGCGCCGGAAACGGAACCATCCGACAGCAGTTTGCTGCCGCGCCCCGGGGATCAGGATTTGCAGCATGGAAACGAGGCATGATTGACTTCGGCGAGGCGGCGGCGCGGCTGCTGGAGAATGTCGATATCGTGCTCACCGACGTCGATGACACGCTGACTCACCACGGCAAGATATCCGCAACGGGGCTCACGGCGATGACCCGGCTGATGGACGCCGGCATCCGCGTCATACCGGTCACTGGCGGATGTGCCGGCTGGTGCGATCATATTGTGCGAGCCTGGCCGGTCACGGCCGTGATTGGCGAGAGTGGTGCCTTCAGCTTTGCACATTCCGTACGGGGCGGCCTCAGGCAGCGGTTCGTGCGGCCGCGCGCGGAGATGCGGGCGGACCAGCAGCGCCTGCTTCGGGTTGCGGAACAGGCGCTGCGCGAGGTGCCCCGCAGCAAACTGGCTGCCGATCAGCCCTACCGTCTCGTCGACGTCGCGCTGGATCACGCTCAGGACATCGAACCCCTGCCACCATCCAGCGTGGCGACGCTGATCGAAGTATTTCGCGGCGCCGGCGCCCGTGCCCACGCCAGCTCGATTCACGTCAACGCCTGGTTCGGCGATCACGACAAGGCGACCACCGCAGCGTGGTTGCTGGGCGAGGATTTCGGGCTGTCATCGGCCGAGCAGGCGCGGCGGGTGTTATTCATCGGCGATGCCCCGAATGACGAACCGCTGTTTCGTGCCTATCCCCTCAGCGTGGGCGTCGCCAACATTCGTCCCCACCTGGAAAAGCTGACGCACCGACCGCGCTGGCTATGTTCCGCCAGCCATCATGACGGCTTCGCCGAAATGGCCGAGCGTCTGCTGGCCGTGCGCGGCGGAATCGTCAACGGCGTGTGATCAACGGGATAACCGCACCCTTGTGGGAGATGCCATGTTCCCGCTCAAGGGTATTGAACATCATCGAGCCGCCTTCCATCCTCCCTGTCCCGCCGGCGGGACAGGGTCGGGGAGAGGGTGGAATCTCGCACCAACCCCTCTCCCCCAGGTGAGAGGGGACAACCCCACGGGAGCGGCTTCAGCCGCGATAAGCCGCGTCAGGCTTCAATAGGCTGGCGTGCCGCGATCTCGTCCTCGCTGGCGTCGCGGATGCCCGCAACCTCCACGTCGAAGTTCAGGCGCTTGCCGGCCAGCGGATGGTTTGCATCCACCGTGACCTGATCGTCGCCGACCGCGGCAACGGTCACGACACGCTGCCCCTGCTCGGTTTCGGCCTGAAACTGCATGCCCGGTTCGATATGATCCACGTCCTGGAACAGGCGGCGTGGCACTGCCTGCACCAGATCCTCGTCGCGCGGGCCGTAGGCATCCTCGGGCTCCACCGTCACCTGCAGGTGCTCGCCTTCCTCATGGCCGTCCAGCGCGGCCTCCAGGCCGGGAATGGTGGTACCGACTCCGTGTACATACGCCAGCGGCTGGCCCTCGGGTGAGCGGTCCAGTACCTGATCCTCCGAGTCCGTTACCGTGTAATGGATGGAAACGACCTTGTGCTTTGCAACTTGCATGGGCTGCCCCGCGCCAGATAAATGAATCTTTGATTGTAGCGTGCGGTTCTGCGACGGTTCAAAGTAAGATTGGCTGAATTTGAGAAGGGTGACGGCATGCCGGGAATGAGCACCGCTGAAATCAGGCGGTTTCTGGTCGAGCATTTTCCCCAGGGTGTGGGTGAGGTGGAAAGCGCCGGAGGCGGGACCGCCCGCCTGCGGCTGCCGGTGTCGGAGCAGCATCTGCGGCCGGGTGGTACGGTCTCCGGCCCGGCTTTGATGGCGCTGGCGGACTGTGCGCTATATGTGGCGATCCTGGCCGAGATCGGCCCGGTCGCGCTGGCGGTGACCACCAACTTCAACATCAATTTCTTTCGCAAGGCGCCGCCCGACCGGGCGGTGATTGCCGAGGCGCGCCTGTTCAAGCTCGGCAAGCGGCTGGCAGTGGGGGAGATCACGCTTCGCAGCGACGGGGCCACCGAGCCCGTGGCTCATGTCACCGCCACCTACTCGATCCCGCCGCCGGCATCCGATTCCAGCTTCTCCCAGCGGTCGTAGCAGCTTTCCAGACGCTGTTCGACGCGGGCCAGGGCGACTTGCGCCTGTTTGATTTCCGCCGCTGGTCGATCGTAGAAGCCGGGTTCGGCAAATTGCGCCTGAAGCGCGGTTTGCTCCTGCTCCAGCGCGTCTATCTCGCGCATCAGCGCATCCAGTTCGCGCCGTTCCCGGTTGGTGGGTTTTTTGACCGGCGCGCTTCTGGTGGGGGTGCGCGCCGGTGCGGGTGTGGCGGCTGTTTTCGGGGGCGGGCGCTGCCGCAGCCACTCGGCATGGCCGCCAACGTATTCGCGCACCCGGCCCTCGCCCTCGAAGGCGAATACGCCGCTGACCACGTTGTCGAGAAAGGCGCGATCGTGGCTGACCAGCAGCACCGTGCCCTGGTAGTCGACCAGGCGCGCTTCGAGCAGTTCCAGGGTCTCCATGTCCAGATCGTTGGTGGGCTCGTCCAGCACCAGCAGGTTCGAAGGCCGGGCGAACAGGCGCGCCAGCAGCAGACGGTTGCGCTCCCCGCCGGACAGCGCGCGTACCGGTGTGCGCGCCCGCTCGGGGGCGAACAGGAAGTCCTGCAGATAACCGATCGCGTGGCGGCGCTTGCCGTCCACCGTGATCCAGTCGCTGCCTTCGCCCACGTTGTCGATGACGCTTTTGTCTTCTTCAAGCCGAGCGCGATTCTGGTCGAAGTAGGCGATCTCCAGCCGCGTACCCGGATGCACGCGTCCGCCGTCCGGCGCCAGTTCGCCCAGCAGCAGCTTGATAAGCGTGGTCTTGCCGATGCCATTGCGGCCGATGATGCCGATCTTGTCCCCGCGCAGGATCGTGGTGGAGAAATCATCCACCAGAAGCCGCCCGCCACGGCGGCAGACGAGATGCTCGGCTTCGATGACCAGGCGCCCGGAGCGCGCTGCCTCCTGCACCCGGATGTCGGCGCTGCCGGTCCGCTCGCGCCGCTGCCGCCGTTCCTCTCGCAGCCGCTCCAGCGCGCGCACGCGGCCTTCGTTGCGGGTGCGCCGCGCCTTGATGCCCTGGCGGATCCAGGCCTCCTCGCGCGCGAGCTTCTTGTCGAACTCCGCCTGCTGCGTGGCTTCGGCCTCCAGCGCGGCCGCCTTGCGCTCCAGATAGGTGGCGAACTCGCCGGGCCAGCTGGTGAGGCGGCCCCGGTCCAGTTCCACGATGCGCGTGGCCAGACGGTCGAGAAAACGGCGGTCGTGGGTGATGAACAGAAGCGTGCCGGCCCAGCCGCGAAGGAAATCTTCCAGCCAGGTGATGGCGTCGATATCCAGATGGTTGGTGGGCTCGTCGAGCAGCAGCAGATCGGGCGCGCCCGCCAGCGCGCGTGCCAGCAGCACCCGCCGTGCGAGCCCGCCGGAGAGGGTTGCGAATTCGGCGTCGCCGTCCAGTTCGAGCCGCGACAGGGTTTCCGCCACCCGGCGGTCGATCTCCCAGCCGCCGGCGGCTTCGATGGCGTGCTGGGTCTGCTCCAGCCGCGCCAGCAGCGCATCCGAGGGCCGCGCTGCCAGCTCGCGGCTGCTGCGGTAGTACTCCGTGAGATTCGCGCCCACGGCGCCGAAGGCACCGGCAACCACGTCGAACACGCGCCCTTCGATACCCGACGGCAGTTCCTGGGCCATGCGTGCGATGCGCAGCCCCTCGTTTGCGATGATTTCGCCGTCGTCCGGCGCGATCTCGCCGGCGATGAGCTTGAGCAGGGTCGATTTGCCGCTGCCGTTGCGCCCGACCAGGGCAATGCGTTCGCCGCGCTCGACCGCGAGGTCGGCATGGTCGATCAGCGGCGGGCCGCCGAAGGTGATCTGAATGTCGCGAAGCGTAAGCAGGGGCATGATCAGTCGCCGGATTATAGTCGGTTTCCCATTTGTCGACGCACGAATAAAGCCGCCATTTGCACGCATAACACAATAAGCGCACCCCCCATCATTCCCGCAATGTCCGGGATGACGGATACAGGCCCAGGCTCCTAGTCGATCGACTGCAGATAGCCCGTTCCGAGCTGGCGCATCTGACGCTGTATTTCCGCCTGCCGCTGGCGCACGTACGCGGACGGATTGGTGACGCTGCGGCCGACGGGATCGGGCAGTACCGCGGCGAGCAGTGCCGCCTGTGCCGGTGTGAGGCGGGCGGCCGGCTCATGAAAGAAATGGCGTGCCGCCGCCCCCGCACCGAAAACACGCTCGCCGAACTGGGCGATGTTGAGATACACCTCCAGAATACGCCGCTTGGACCAGAACAGCTCGATCAGCACCGTGAACCACGCTTCGATGCCCTTGCGCACGAAACTGTGCGCCGGCCACAGGAACAGGTTCTTGGCTACCTGCTGGCTGATGGTGCTGGCACCGCGCAGCCGGTCGCCGTCACGGTGAGCTTCGATCGCGTTGCTGACGGACTCCCAGTCGAAGCCGTGATGGTAGGGAAATTTCTGATCCTCGGAAGCGACCACCGCCAGGCGCATGGGAGCGGCAATGTGCGTGTAGTCCACCCAGTGGTGCGCCAGCGTCGCCGTCTTGTCTGCCTGCCGGCTCAGGGCGTACCGGGTTTCCAGCATGAATGCGGTGGTCGGCGGATTGATCCAGCGCAACACGATGACGGGAGCCGAAGTGGCGCCGATCCACACCGCAGCGGCGATACCCAGCCAGCCCAGCATCCGTCGTCTCCAGCCACTGCGCCGGTGCGATCGCGACATGCGCCAGCGCGGCAAGTGCCATCCGCTCCGCCTGCGGCGGCGGCTCATCGTCGCGTTCCGCGCGCGTTGCTGCGCCGGTCGGCCCCGGCGGTCTCGATCTGTTCTCCGACGCTGAGCCAGGCTGCCTCCGTGGCGGTGATATCCGCATCCAGGCGGCCCTTGTCCACGAGCAGGGCCTTGACGTGATCCTTCGGCTTCTGGGTGTAGAGGCGCGGGTCCGCCAGTTCGTCCTCCAGAGCGGCCCGCCTGGCGTGCAGCCGGTCCAGTTGCCGCTCGAGATCGCGAAAGCGCCGCCGCAAGGGCGCGACCGCCTCGCGTTGCAGCGCTTCATCGCGCCGCCGTTCGCGACGCGATGGCGCCGGCTTGCGCGCAGGCGTCTCGCGTCGTTGCTCCGCGAGACCGCGGGCGTAGTCGTCAAGATCGCCGTCAAAGCGCTGAACGGTACCCTCATGCACCCGCCAGAAGTCGTCGGTTACCGTGCGCAGCAGGTGGCGGTCGTGCGAGACCACGATCATGGCCCCGGCGAAATCCTGCAGCGCCAGCGCCAGCGCGCGGCGCATTTCCAGGTCCAGATGATTGGTGGGTTCGTCCAGCAGCAGCAGATTGGGTCGCTGGTATACCAGCAGGGCCAGCACCAGGCGTGCCTTCTCGCCGCCCGACAGGGGCGCCACCGGCGCCGTGGCGGCATCGCCGTGAAACCCGAACCCGCCGAGGAAATCGCGCAGGCCTTGCTCCCCTGCGTCCGGCGCCAGGCGTTGCAGGTGGGCGAGCGGCGAATCGCCCACCTGCAGTTGCTCGATCTGATGTTGCGCGAAGTAGCCGATCCGGAGCCCGTCCGTGGTCATGACGTCGCCGGCCAGCGGCGCGATTTCCCCTGCCAGCAGGCGGATCAGGGTCGATTTGCCGGCGCCGTTCGCCCCCAGCAGACCGATGCGATCGCCCGGCGCCAGTTGCAGATCGATGCCGCTGATGACCGCTCGGGTGCCGTATCCGGCCGCGGCGCCGCGCAACTGCAGCAGAGGGTACGGCACCTTGTCCGGTGGCGGAAACGCAAACCGGAACGGCGAGTCCACGTGCGCGGGCGCGACCATCACCATGCGTTCGAGCGCCTTGATGCGGCTCTGGGCGGCGCGCGCCTTGCTCGCCTTGGCGCGGAAGCGGTCGACGAACGCCTGCATGTGGGCGATCTCCCGCGCCTGTTTCGCGTGCGCTGCCTGCTGCGCTGCGAGTTGCTGTGCGCGCTGGCGCTCGAAGGCACTGTAATTGCCGCGATACAGGGTGGCACCACCCTGTTCGATGTGCACGATGCGGTTCACGACCTGATCGAGAAAGTCGCGGTCGTGGGAAATCAGCAGCAGGGTGGCGGGACACGAGCGCAACCACTCGCCCAGCCAGATGACCGCGTCCAGATCGAGGTGATTGGTGGGCTCGTCGAGCAGCAGCAGGTCGGACCGGCACATCAACGCCCGGGCGAGGCTCAGGCGCTCGCGCCAGCCGCCGGAGAAGGTATCCATGGGCCGGCGTATCTGCTCCGGTGCGAAGCCCAGGCCGTCGAGCAGGCGCGCCGCGCGGGCCTCGGCGGTGTAGCCGTCGATGGCGTCCAGTTGAGCGTGCAGTCGGGCCTGGCGGTACCCGTCACCGTCCCGCTCCGCATCGGCCAGCGCCGCCTGGGTGGCGCGCAGGTCGGCATCGCCGTCGATAACGAATTCCAGGGCTGGCTGTGCGCCGGCCCTTGTTTCCTGGGCGACATGCGCGATGGTGAGGCCGGGCGGCATCGAGAACCGGCCCGCGTCCGCGCCAAGCTCGCCGCGCACGAGTGCCAGCAGGCTGGATTTGCCGCTGCCGTTGGCGCCGGTGATGCCGACCCGGTCTCCGGCATCGATGACAAAGGTGGCGTGGCTGAACAGGGTGCGCGTGCCGCGTCTCAGCGCGAGATCAGAGAAGTTGAGCATGGGGGCGATTTTATCATCCATTGATCGCGGCTCGCGCCGCGATGTCAGCAGTCGCATGGCCGCTCGTCTTGACCGCGGCCGCGATGTTGGCAACACTTTTCGCTGGCCCAGAAGAGCGTGCTTGTCGGAAGCGAGCCCAGTCATGAGCAATTCCCTGCGCGAGCAGTTGTTGAAGGCCGGCCTGGTGAGCCGGGAGCAGGCGCGCAAGGCGGACCAGTCCAGGCGCCAGCAGAACAGGAAGGCGCGGCAGGCCGCCGGCGGCAAGAGCGCGCGCCGCGTCGAGAAGAGCGTGGCGACGCGCGAGGCGGAGGCGCGACGCCAGGCTCAGGCCGAGCGCGATCGCGCCCTGAACCGCAGCCGCGAGGAACAGCGTCAGCGCAAGGCGCTGAATGCCCGCCTGAAGCAGATCGTCAAGGCCGAGTCGCAGAATCACGCGGAGGCCGACGTGCGTCACTACTTCCCGAGTGGCGCCCGGCTCAGATACCTGTACGTCACCGCGGAGCAGCAGCCGCTGCTGGCGAGCGGCCGCCTGGCCATCGTACGGCTCCACGGCCGCCATCATCTGGTGTCGGCCGAGGCGGCGGAAAAGCTGACGGCTCTCGATCCGGAGCTGTTCGTGTTCCGGCGCGATCCGTCAGCGCCCGACCCGGACGGGGATCATCCGGTACCGGACGATCTGGTGTGGTGAGGGGCTGGCGGCGGTACCGCTGAGGCCGCTTCCACAGAGCCTGTTCCCCTTCCCCTTGGAGAGAGAGGTGGCGCGAGATTCCACCCTCTCCCCTTGTGGGAGCGGCTTCAGCCGCGATTGGCCAAACGAAACTTCCGCTGGCTACTTCAGATGACTCAAATCGCGCAGTTCGCGCACGGCTACCGCAAGACCCGCGAAATCATTGACGTTGCCGGCCTGCAGTTCGTGCAGGCGCTGTAACCCGAACCGGATGCGCTCCGAATGGGCGGCTTGCCAGCCGCTCATCCGCTCGTCCGGATCGTCGCCCGGCGTGGCGAGCACGTGACCCGTGACAGTGCGGTGCAGGCGATAGACGTCCTCGCGCAGGTTCGCACGCGCCCGCGCCTGCCAGCGCCCCTGTACGTCCAGGGCCGCGATGCCCTCGAAAAGCCAGGGAATCAGCAGCGCTTCCCCGACATGGAAATAGGTCGCCGCGACCCCGTCCAGGCTGAGCGAGGTGTTGCGCTTGAGGTAGGCGATATCGAAGGCGGAGTTGAGGATCGGCACGCCTGCCAGGCGCCGGGCCAGCTCGGCCGGCACGCCCGCGTCCAGCATCTCCTGCTGCAGGGTGTCCCAGTTTTCCCGGTACTGCCCGGTGAGTACGTCGGGCAGCGCGTCATTCAGTGTGCGCACGTCGCCGGCGTAGGCCGCGATCGCCTCGCTCAGCGAGCGCTCGGGCGCCACGTTGTTCAGGAACCACGGTATCGCATGACTGAGCAGCGGCGTCATCCGCTCGAACAGCCCATAGAGTACGTCGGCGGCGACTGCGCCTTCGAGCGCGTCCATGCGCGCCCACAGATCCTGCAGCTCCAGGACATCGCGTGCCGCCACGAAAGCCCAGGCAATGCGATCGAACCCGATATCCGCCTCGTCCGCCAGACGATGCGCGAAAGCCATGCCCAGGCGGTTGACCAGGGCGTTGGCAAGGGCGGTGGCGATGATGTCGCGGCGCAGCCGGTGACGGCCGAGGGCGTCGCGGAACCCGCTTTGCAGGCGGCGGGGAAAGGCCTCCAGGAGCATCGTATCGAGGTAGTCGTCATCGGGCAGCGGCGAGGCGACGATGCGGTGATACAGGTCGAGCTTGGCGTAGGCGAACAGGGTGGCGATCTCCGGACGGGTCAGGCCCTGGGAGCGCGCGCGGCGCTCCGCCAGCCGCTCCTGGTCCGGCAGCGCTTCGAGGCCGCGGTCGAGCAGGCCGCTGCGTTCCAGGATACGCATGAGCAGGACGTGCTCGTCCAGGCGCGCCGCCGCAGCCCGGTGAATCAGGCTGATCGCCTGGGTTTGCAGAACGTTGTCGCGCAGCACCAGGGCGGCCACATCCTCGGTCATGGCCTCCAGCAGACTGTCGCGATCGGACCCGCTCAGCTCGCCGCGGCCCAGCGGCTCGTTGAGCGCGATCTTGATGTTGACTTCGTGGTCGGAGCAGTCGACGCCCGCGGAGTTGTCGATGAAGTCCGTGTTGATGCGTCCGCCGCGCAGGGCGTATTCGATGCGTCCGCGCTGGCTGAAGCCGAGATTGCCGCCTTCGCCCACCACCTTGCAGCGCAGCTCGCGGCCGTCGATGCGCAGCGCGTCGTTGCCGCGATCGCCGATCTCGGCGTCGCTTTCGGTGGAAGCCTTGACGTAGGTGCCGATGCCGCCGTTCCAGAGCAGGTCCACCGGCGCCTTGAGGATCTCGCGGATCAGCTGTGCCGGCGTCAGGGTATCGGCGCGGATGTCGAGTGCCTGGCGGGCCTGGGGGCTGAGGTGGATCTGCTTTGCGGAGCGCGAGAATACGCCGCCGCCAGCGGAGATGAGGGCGTCGTCGTAGTCGCTCCAGGCGGAGCGTGGCAGCTCGAACAGCCGTTTGCGCTCGGCGTAACTCGTTTCCGGATCAGGGTCCGGGTCGATGAAGATGTGCAGGTGGTTGAACGCGGCGATCAGGCGGATGCAAGGCGATTGCAGCATGCCGTTGCCGAACACGTCGCCGGCCATGTCGCCGATGCCGATGGCGGTGAAGGGTTCGCGCTGAGTGTCGCGCCCCATTTCGAGGAAATGGCGTTTGACCGATTCCCAGCCGCCGCGCGCGGTGATGCCCATCTTCTTGTGGTCGTAGCCATGGGAACCGCCGGAGGCGAAGGCATCGCCGAGCCAATAGCCGTATTCCGCGGCGATACCGTTGGCGATATCGGAAAATGACGCCGTGCCCTTGTCGGCCGCGACCACCAGGTAGGGATCGTCATCGTCGTGGCGGACCACGCCCCGCGGCGGCACGCATTCGCCCTCGACCAGGTTGTCGGTAATGTCGAGCAGGCCGCGCATGAAGGTCTGGTAACAGGCGACGCCGGCTTTCGCCCGCGTCTCGCGATCGACATTCGCGGGCAGGCCCTTGACCACGAAGCCGCCCTTGGCGCCCACCGGGACGATGACGGCGTTCTTGACCATCTGGGCCTTCATCAGCCCGAGGACCTCGGTGCGGAAGTCCTCGCGCCGGTCCGACCAGCGGATGCCGCCGCGCGAGACCTTGCCGCCGCGCAGGTGCACGCCCTCGACCGCAGGCGAATAGATGAAGGTCTCGTACAGGGGGCGCGGGCGCGGCAGCTCCTCGATGCTGCCCGAAGCCACCTTGATGCTGATATAGGGCTTGCGCTGGTGGTTTTCGTCCTTCTGATAGAAGTTGGTGCGCACGGCGGCACGCACCACGCTCAGAAGGGCGCGCAGCAGGCGATCGGCGTCGAGGCTGCTGACGTCATCGAAAAGCCCGGTGATCTCCTGCTCCAGCGCGCTCATGCGCGCTTCGCGCTCGGCCGTGGCAATGCGCGGATCGAAGCGCGTCTCGAACAGGCGCACCAGCCGGCCCGTGATGTCGGCGTGGCGGGCAACGAGCTGCTGCATGTAGGCCTGGCTCAGTGGCAGCGGTGTCTGCAGCAGGTACTTGCACAGCGCCCGCACCAGCACGACCTGGCGCCAGTGCAGCCCGCCGTCGAGAACCAGGCTGTTGAAGCCGTCGTTTTCGATCTGGCCGCGCCAGGTGCGGGTGAAGGCCATCTCGAAGCGGTTGCACAGCGCCCTGCTGGACGACACCGCCACCGTCGCGTGGTGCAGGTAGAACTCCTCGATCCACACCGTGCCGCCGTCGCGGGTTTGAATGCGGTGCGGGCGCTGCCCGAGAACGCGCACACCGAAGCGCTCCAGCATCGGCAGTACGTCGGACAGGGTCAGGCCCCCGCTGCCCACGTACATCTTGAGCCGGAACGAGTTGCTGCGCCCGTCGACATCCGGCGCCACCCGCAGGGCCAGGTCGTCGCTGGCTTCCACCCGCGCCAGCAGGCGCAGATCGGCGGTCGCCTCCTCCGGGCTGGTGGACTCGGTGTAGGACAGCGGCAGGCCGTCGCGAAAACGGCTCAGCAGGGCGGCCGCCACTTCGGTGCCGTTGCGTGCGATCAGCGCATCGCGCAAATGGTCCTTCCAGCCGCGCGCGGCGGCGATGACCTTCTCCTCCAGATCGGCCTTGTTCAGCGCCGCCGCATGGCCGGGCTGCGTGTGCACGGTGAACAGGATGCGTGCCATGCCGCGCAGCAGAAACTGTTCCTCGGTCTCGACTTCGTATCCGTCGAGGTTGTCCAGCAGCACCTGGCGCACCCGGTCGCGCAGCTCCGGCGCATACTGGTCGCGCGGCACGTAAACCATGCAGTAGTAATAGCGTCCGTAGCGATCGCGGCGCACGAACAGGCGCACCCGCTCGCGGTCACGCAGATCGAGAATCTCCATCGCGGTGTCGAGCAGGGCGTCTTCGTTGCTCTGAAACAGCTCCTCGCGCGGCAGCGTTTCCAGGATTTCCACCAGATTCTTGGCCGCATGGCTGTTCGGGCGCAGATGCGAGCGTGCCAGCACGTGGTCCATCTTGCGCCGCAGCACCGGGATGTTGCGCGGATTGTCCGTGTAGACCTCCGAGGTGAACAGCCCCACGAAACGGTGGGTGTCGGTGACCCGGCCATCGTTGTCAAACTGCTTGATGGCGATCACGTCCATGTATTCCGGGTGATGCACCGGCGAGCGGCTGTTGCCCTTGGTGATGACCAGCGGGCGCGGCGACTCCACCCATTCCGAGACGTACTCCTCCGGCGCGACGAAGCCTTCCATGTCGGGATCCGGCTGTCGGTCGCTGAGCAGGCCGAGCCCGGATCCGGCTACCGGCTCCAGGTGCGCGTTGCCTGCAGTGTCACGCACCGCCTTGTGAGTGCGATAGCCGAGAAAGGTGAAATGATCGGCGTCCAGCCAGCGCAAAAAGGCACAAACCTCCTCGCGCTGCTGGCTCGCCAGTGCCGAATCCGGAAGCGGACCGGGCTCGTCGGCCAGCGCCTGCAGGCGACGGCGCATGGGCTGCCAGTCGCGCACGATGATCTTGAGATCCTGCAAAACGCGCTGTACCCGCTCGACCAGGGCAGCGCGCGCGTCGGCATCCGCCAGGGCGTCGAACTGCATGTGAATCCAGGACTCGGCGTGTCCGTCCGATGTATCGACCGCCGTGAGCAGGCCGCTTTCGTCCCGTTGCACCTCGAACACCGGATGGCTGATCCAGTCGATCGAACTGCCCTCGGCGCGCACCGCCATGCTGACGGAGTCCACCAGAAACGGTGCGTCGTCAGTGGTTGTCTCGATCACCGTGAACGGCCCGGTCCAGCCGTGCTCGGCCGATGTCGGGTTGAATACGCGCACCAGCGACTCGCCGCTTCGCCGCCGGCGCGCGAAATGCCAGTGCGAATACGCCATTGCCACCAGCTCCCGCGCACCGTGTGCCTGGAGCCGGGTCAGCGGCGTGGATTCGAAGTAATGCCGCAGGAAAGCGACGAAGACTTCCTGCTCGTCGGGGGCGGCATGCTCGCGGGCATGATGTTCCAGATTGCTGATGAGATCGGGGCGGCTGCCGGCGTGGACGAGGCTCATTTCAGGCTCCTGACGGCGGTTGAGGAAGGGAATCGCCGGATTCGATACGCGCCAATGGCTGGCCGCCTTCGTTTCTGCCGCAAGCCGTTTGTTGCGCGATGTAAATTGCGCTTTACAATGCGAAAAATGCGGGTCATTCCATAAAACTTTTTAGAAACAGTAGACTGCTTCCGGCGCTATCGCAAGCGGTTCGCCAGGCGATGTAAGGCATGATTTACAGGCGGAAAAGCCACGGATTTTCATAAAAATATTTTTCCAACAGTAACATATGCCCGGTGCGGCGACTAGCAGGATTGCTGCATCGGCACAATCGTTTCGCCGCCGCCATACATTTTGCCCTCCCAGTGGTCGAGCAGTGCGGCCGGGAGGCGAGGAAACCGTAATTTAATCAAAAATCTGCACCATGTCTCCCGCAATGGCACGCGAGTTGCTGGTGATCCGGACGGGATCCGGCACAGGGTCGGATCCATTCCTGGATTCCGACGGGAGATAAACTAAATGAACAAGACTTTGTTTGCTACAGCGATCGCTTTGGCGCTGGGTTTGTCCGCCCCGGCCTGGGCCAATCCGACCAACAATGGCGGTGCCAGAGGAGATCAGTCTGCAACCGCAACCGCCACTCAGTCGAACGCCGGGGCGAGTGCCAATGAGAACGCCAGGGCACGTGATTCGCACGACGACAATACGAACAACTCCAGCCGTACCGTGAATGTAGATCGGTCGGACAGCTCCAGCCGTACTGTGGATGTGGATCGGTCGGACAACTCCAGCCGTGCCGTGGATGTGGACCGGTCGGACAACTCCAGCCGTTCGTTGAGTGCCGATCGGTCGGACAGCTCCACCCATTCCTTGAGTTTTAGCGCCACCGATGCTGGTAACAGGAATTCCTATAACACCAGCGTGAAGGCCACTACTGTTCTCCGTGGCTCGGTTGGCGGCAACACCACCAGAGGTGTTGGCAATAGCGGCGGCAATGGAGCGGCGGCCGGTAATGGTGGTACTGGTGGTGCTGGTGGTATGGCCAGGGCCACTTCTACTGGTGGGAGCGCGACGGGTGGCGATGGGGCCGCCGGTGGAGATGGTGGCCTTGGCGCCGGTCTCGGCGTCAGTGTCGGTGTAGGCGCTGATGGTGCCGCCGGTGGTGCTGGCGGCAACGGTGGCGGCGGCGGCGGTACCGGCCATGCCAACGGCGGCGGCGGTACCTCCGGCAACGGTGGGGCCGGCGGCAATGGCGCAGTGGCCGGTGCTGGCGGTGCTGGCGGTGCGGGTACTGGTGGCAGTGCCACTGGCAGCGGTAACGCCGGCGGCGGTGGTGCCGGTGGCCTGGGCGGAGCCGCGACCAGCGGCCAGGCTCTGGCGACCGCGACCAGCGGTAACGGCGCCATGGGCGGTGCCGGTGGCGCCTCGATGGGTGGCGCAGCGGGCAGCTTCGATGCGTCCAACACCATCAGCGGCGGCAGCTTGTCGAATTCCGCCGGCATTACCACGGTGAGCCAGAACACCGGTGCCAACTCGCTGATTCAGCAAGGCGTGACGGTGCAGGCGAACCTGAGCCTCGGATCGGCAGCGGCGGGCGGAACCCGCTAGTCTGGCGACCCCATCTCCGGGCGCGGCTTCGGGTCGCGCCCGGGGCTTCTTGACGGGAGGAGGCTCCATCATGGGCAGCAATGCTTTCTCACGTATATGGCAGGTTCCGGTTCTGATCGCGCTGGCGCTGGTGCCGATGCTGTCGCTTGCGGCTGCACCGGGCACGACGGGGTTCGGCAAACCCGTTCCCGATCAGGTGCTGGCGCATTATCGCGGCGGCCACGAAATCAGCCTGAACGAGCAAAACCTGGGCGCACACCTGTTCGACAACCAGGCGTATAACAACGTGACCGGCGACAACCAGGTTTCCGGCCACGCCTTTGCAGGCACGAGCGGCGTGCCGACGGTGATCCAGAACTCCGGTAACAACGTCATCATCCAGAATGCGACGATTCTCAACGTCAAGGTGCAGTAGATGCGCGCCGCGACGCTGGCCTTGTCGCTCGCGTGGGTGACGCTGGCAATGGGTGCGGGCACGGCACATGCCGGTTCCGTGTGGCTGGCGGGCACCGGCTTCGGCGGTGTCCAGGTGCCGTCGATTCAGAGCGTGCAGGAGCGCCGGTTCAGCCGGACAGTCCGCCAGCAATACGATTTCAGCTGCGGCTCGGCGGCGGTTGCGACCCTGCTCAGCTACCAGTACCACGATCCGGTCAGCGAGCAGGCCGTTTTTCAGGCCATGTGGGCCAGCGGCGATCAGGCGAAGATTCGCAGCGAGGGTTTCTCGCTGCTCGACATCAAGCACTACCTGGATGCGCGCGGCTATGTTTCCAATGGATACAAGGTGCCGCTCGACAGACTGGTGCAGGCCAGGGTACCGGCGATCGTGCTCATCAGCGATCACGGCTACAACCATTTCGTGGTGATCAAGGGCATACGCGACGGCCGGGTGCTGCTGGGAGATCCGTCCCGCGGCGCCCGTTCCGTTCCGCGCGCCCGGTTCAGGGATCTGTTGAGCAATCCGATTGTGTTCGTGATTACCAGCAATCGCCAGGAGGCGGTCTTCAACGGCCGCGCGGACTGGGCGACACGCCCGCTGGCGCCTCTGGGCGTGGCGAGCGTGACGGAGAGCCTGGCGACAGCGACGGTGCTGCGCCCGGGGCCGGGGGATTTCTAAACCGGAGGTTGATATGTTGCGGACTCAAGGTTTCGTGACAGCCCTGGCGCTGGCGGTCGTCACCATGGCGGGTATGCAGGCGCCGGCGTCTGCCGCTCCCCGCTTCGCCGGGGCGGAGCCGGTGAGCGACGCACAGCTGGCGCATCTGCGCGGGGGGTTTTCCATCGGCAGCGGCCCCGATCGCATCCAGGTGTCGCTGGGCATCGACCGACTCTCGTTCGTCAACGGCGAGCTGGCGACGATAACGCGGCTGGGCGGGTCCGGCGGGGACAGCGGCATTCGCCTGGTGCAGAACGGAAGCGGCAACCGGTTCGACCGCTCGGTGCTGGATGCGCTGCCTGCCGGTACATTGGGCACCGTGATCCAGAACAGTCTCGACGATCAGACGATCCGCAACCTGAACGTATTCAACATCACGGTAACCAGCCGCAAGCTCGCGCAATCGCTGTCGGTGCGTAGCGCGGTGCAGGATGCGCTGACGCGAGGTGTGCGTTGAGCCGGTTTCCGCGACCGCAAGGCGAGGGCGGAAGCAACCGGAAGCGAGCGTATGGACCGCGGGTGATTGTGAGCAGACCCTAGACCGAACGCAGGATCGTCACAACCAGTTCGGCCTGCCGGTTGGTCCCGGTCTTCGAGAAGATGTTGCGCACATGGTAGGCGACGGTCGTGCGTGATACCTCGAACTCCGACGCGATTTGCTGCAACGTGCTGCCCTGCGCCAACGCCTTGGCTACCTGGGCTTCCGCGGGTGTCAGGTCGAACGTGGTGATCAGGCTTTCAGCGCTGATTTCCCGCAGGGCCTCGGATTGGGCGCAGCGAATGCGCGCGATCTGTCGCAGGCGCGCCTGCACGGTGGAGAGCAGCAGATCGTAGTCGATCGGTTTCACCAGGTAGTCATCGGCACCCAGTTGCTTGCCTTCGACCACATGCCGGGCATCCGCGTAGGCGGACAGAAAGACGAACGGGATGTCCGCGTGCTCCGAACCCTTGGCGCGCTCGGCCTCCAGCACGTCATAACCACTGATGCCGGGCATGGCAATGTCGCACAGAATCAGATCGGGGCGGGTCGTCTCAAGCATCTCCAGGGCTTGCTCACCGTCACCCGCCTCGATCACGGCATAGCCGGCCTCGGAAAGCTCATCAACGATGTCGCGGCGCAGTTCCCGCTCATCCTCGACACAAAGAATGAGCGGTCGGCCGGAACGATGCGTCGTGTTATCCCTCATGCGGGTACCTCCCGTTGGGACTCCGCGTCCTTGTTCGGCATGTTCCGGTGTGCCCGCGGCAGACTCAGGGTAAATGTGACCCACTCGCCGTCAGCCTTTGTCAGTCGCACGTCCCCGGCCTGCATGCGCGCCAGGGCCCGGCCCATGTAGAGCCCGATACCAATGCCCGGATGTCCCTCGGCATTTTGTCCGCGGTAGTAGCGTTCGAACAGCGTGGATGTGTCGACGGGGAAGGTCGAGCCGTCATGGTTGCTGACCGCGCATTCGACCTGGTTGCCATTGGTGGAAACGGCGACCCGGATTTTGGTGCCGGTAGTCGAGTATTTCAGCGCGTTGGACAAGAGGTTGGTAAAAATATGCTCTGCGTGGGAGGGGTCGCAGTAGGCGATGCCCGACTCGCCTTCGGGCAGCTCCAGTGTGATGTGGCGGTGCGCTGCTTGTTCGGAGTACGCTGCGCAAACCTGCCGTACCAGGCTTCCGAGGTCGCAAGGCTGCAGGCGTATCTTGATGTGACCGGCATCGAGATGCGCGGCGTCGAGGGTGCTTTCGACCAGCTTGATCAGGCGTGCGATGGCATCCCGGGCGGTCGCACCCCGCTCGCGTATTTCCCTCGCGGTGACTCGTTCGCTGCGGCGCATGAGCCGTTGCAGCGAGGAGTCGACCACGGCAAGCGGGGTTCGGAACTGGTGCGAAATCATGGTGCCGAAGTTGCGGTAAAGTTCGGCTGTCGTGCGCTCGCGTTCGAGCGCGGCTTCCAGTGCGCGGGTTCTGGACTTGACCACTTCCTCCAGGTGATCACGGTGCTGGGCAATTTCCCTTTGTGCGGCATCCAGCAGGCGGGTACGGCGATTGGCACGGCGGGTCGCGAGAAGGAAGTGAAAGCTGATGACAGCGCCCGCAAGGGCGATACCGATCAGGGAGATGATGATCTGCCACAGCTCGCTGCGAGCAGTATCGAGCTGATCACCGAGATCATCCCACTCGGTGACCATGGCCTTGTTCGAAGCACGGCCGAACAGTTGATTGAAGGCGTCGAGCAACGCGTGAATTCGCTGCGTTTCGGCTGGCTCGCCTGGTTTGAAATGAATGATCAGTTGGCGCAGTTCCGGCAGACGCTGCCACAGCCGGTCCAGCCGGTCAGCCAGGCCGAAGGCCTCCATTCGACGGCGCTGGGGCCCCTGACCCAGCAGGTGCAACCGGCTTTCAAAGATATGGTAGCTCTGCTCCAGTGCCGCCTGGTCGATCTGTCCCGTCATGCGTTTGGCCACGGCGCTGCCCACTCGCAGCGTTGCGACCTGGGCGCGCGAATTCACCCACAACATGTTGGGTGACGCACCAATGCGCATGCCGTCTTCGACAGCGGCCAGCCTCACCAGCGAAAAGATCAGGAGTCCGGCGAAAAGGACGATGGCGCACACGGGCAGGATGAGGCCTATGAGGGTGCCGCGCCGGGGCGTGTGCCATGGGACCCGCTTCATCTGACGTCAATTCGGTTCATTTGCCAGACCCAGCGATAGTCGTAGCGAATGTCCTGGAGTTCGTCATGCTGATCGCGTGGGTAGACGATCCATAGTGGCCCCTTGTCGCTGGGCAGGAGTGTTCTGCCGTCCATTTCATAGGCGGCGATGACATCAAAGTGGTAGAACTCTTCCATGTCGATATCGACCGCATAATCATTCAGTGCACTGGCGGTTATCGTTGAGCCCCGTGCGCCGATGCGATCGAGCAGGTCGCGCATCAGGAAGCCGTCGAAACGGTGGACCCCGTCGGTGACGGAGGTGGATGTATCCAGGTGTGCGGCAGGCAACGCCCTGAGCATGGCCATGTCGAATTTCGCGGCGCCATCCACGTTGGTATTCGTGATGTCGCCGTGTACTTCGAGTACGACCGCGCCTTGTGGCACCGGCAGTTTGTTCGATTGATGCTCACCGGCTGCAGCAGGGCCACAAGATGCCACCGCCAGCAGCATGGCCAGGAATAATCCCCGCCAGTCAAGGGTCGCGCTGCGCGAAATGAAGGTGCGTTTTCCGCAATCCGCGTGCTTACAGGCCGACTCCATGCAACAGTTCCCCCCGTCCGCATGTGCCAGGCTCCAGGTTTTGGAGTTCTCCCTAGATTAAGTGATCCTCAGCGCCCCGTCCAAATGAACGGCGCGGGATCTGGCCATG
>CAZYIP010000045.1:0-22043 GCA_964646895.1 uncultured Salinisphaerales bacterium
AGTGCCCGTTCGAATCGGCGCTAGCGGCGGCCGGCGCCAGCTGATGCCCCATTTTGGTGGCCTTGGTGGCGAGATAATGTTCATTGTGATGGTTGCGTCCATACTCGATCGGGACGCGCTCGACGACCTCGATGTCCCCTTCCCGGAGTGCGGCGATTTTCCTGGGGTTGTTTGTCATGAGGCGGACCGAGGCAACACCGAGCATTCGGTACATTTGCACCGCGACGTCATAACTGCGCAGGTCGGCAGGAAAACCGAGCTGTTCGTTTGCCTCCACCGTATCCGCGCCCAGATCCTGCAGAGCGTATGCGCAGATTTTGTTGGCCAGACCGATACCTCGTCCTTCCTGACGCAGGTAGAGCAGCACTCCGCGCCCCTCCCTGGCGATCGCCTGAAGCGCCGCGCGCAACTGCGCGCCACAATCGCAGCGCAGGCTGAACAGGGCATCGCCGGTCAGGCATTGGGAGTGTACCCGGCTCAGCACCGGGCCCTTATCCGCAGTGATGTCTCCGTACGCCAGCGCCAGGTGTTCCAGATCGGCGCTGTCGTCACGAAATGCGTACAGCAGGAAGTCGCCCCAGGGGGTAGGTAGTCGGGCACTAGCAGCTTGTTCGATAGACATTACATTTATTCTGGGTCGGAATCCGATGGAGAGATATCGCTGCATGATGCATGCTGCGGAATTATACCGCGATACACCAAAAGAACAGCGAATGGTAACTGATGCAGTCTACGCGCCGATCAAACTCTGTCCACACACGCGCAGCACTGATCCGGTGATGCCCGCCGCACCGGGACTGGCAAGAAACGCCGCCGCTTCGGCCACGTCCTGCGGCAGCCCACCCTGCGACAGCGAATTCAGGCGCCGGCCGAACTGGCGCAGCGCGACGGGCATTGCCTGCGTCATTTGCGTTTCGATGAAACCGGGCGCAACAGCGTTGACCGTGATCCCACGATCCGCAAGCTCGCGGCTGCGCGCGGCAACATAACCCATGATCCCGGCCTTGGAGGCGGCGTAATTGGTCTGCCCCGCATTACCTGCCGCACCCGAAATCGAGGACAGGCAGACTACCCGCCCACTGTCGCGCATCACGTGCCCGAGAACGGCCTCATCAATGCATATCAGCGCTTCCAGGTTGACGTGCAGCACCTGCTCCCATTGTTCAAGGCTCATCCGGCCCAGGGTCCGGTCGCGGGTGATGCCGGCATTGTGCACAAGAACATCAACACCTCCATGGTTCGCATTGAGATACCTGACAATTTCGGCCGGGGCATCGTTCCGGGTAATATCGAGCTCCAAGGCTTCTCCGGTCACTCGCCGCGCAGTTTCCTCCAGCGCCTCTGACGCGCCCGGCGTGTCCAGACAGATCACACGGGCGCCCTCGCGCGCCAAGGTCGCCGCGATTGCAGCACCGATGCCCCGGGCAGCCCCGGTTACCAGCGCAACCTTGTCTTCCAGCGGCGCCATCAGCCGATGCCGGGAGGCGTCCTGGGCAAGCCGGCTGATGGTTATCGCCTGCCCATCCACATACGCGGAATGTTCGGACAGCAGGAACCGCATGGGCCCCGCGAGCCGCGACTCGGCGCCCTGCTCCACTCGCAACAGGTGCGCCGTGGAGCCCTTGCGGCCCAGCTCTTTCGCCAGGCTTCGGGTAAAGCCGTCCAATGCCTGCGCCGCTGCGGCCGCCGGCGCGGAGAGCAGCGCGTCCACCGGCCGCCCGAGAATCAGCACCCGCCCGCAGCGGCGCAGCGATCGCACCCGCGGATGAAAAAATGCATACAGCTGAGTCAGACCGGCAGGCGAGCGGATTCCGCTCGCATCGAAAACAAGCGCATGCGGCCGCATGGCTTCATCCTCGGGGATGTTCTCTACCGACGCCGCAACCTCGGCGCCGGCCGCGACGGCAATATCGCTTGCCGCTGCAGCCAACTCGGCACCTTCAGACGATCCGATACAGACGACGCGCCCGGCGAGCGGCCGCTCCCGCCATGCGCCGGTGGCACGCTCCAGTTCGGGCGGCACAGGTAACCCCGCCGTCGTCACCAGCTTGCGTGCCAGCGCAGAGCGCGTCGCCTGCAGGTAATAATCCGTCATCAACAACTCCACTGCCGTCCCTGGCAAGTCCGATTCGCACAGATCTGCGGAAAGAGTTTAGAATTCGTCACATTAGCCGTAATATAGCTGCAGGGAAACCGGGGGAGTGCACGAATGAGCGTTCGCAATGGAATCATTTTAACGGCTTTGGTCATGTTGCTGCCGCTGGGTATCGCCGTGGCGGAGGACAACCCGGGCCCTGCGACGAAGGCCGAGAGCCACACGACCAAAGTCTCGGCGCAGATCGATGCCCTGCAGCCGGTGATGGTCGCCTCGAAAGAAAAGCAGCCCGAGGCCGATGACGATAATGCCGTCATCAAACGGACCTACGACCTGGGGGTGCAACCGCTCGACCTGCGCTATGCGGGCACTACGACGACGGACGGCGGAACAGGCAATGCGCTGGCGCTGGTATTTACCCGCGACTTTGCGCCAGAAGGCAGCTTCTCCGATTATATCCTCGTAATAGATGCCGAAGATCATCATGTCGGCGGGCGCTGGCATGTCGCCAGCAACGCCCGCGTGCTGTTCTTCCCCATTGCGGAAGCCGGAGAATACCGCGTCATCCTCACGCCGGGCCTCAAAGACCGCAACGGCGATGTCCTGCGGCAGCGCTACCAGGGAACCATCATCGTCAAGTAACCTCGCCACCCGCTCCCGGCGCGTCCCTGCTGTCAATGTCGTCCGCTGCATGGCGGTTTCTTCGCGCCACGCAGTGAAACCACGCGTAGTTGCTTCATGGACAGCGACAGGCTTATCCCGGCTCTATCACGTCGCGCAAGCCGGACCTCAGCCTGTCAGCCGATGCCCGCGCGGCCATTCACGCGCCGGAATCACCTTTTCGCCGCAGATGCTGCTTGAGGATGGCTGCCAGGCCCTGCCCGTCGCGCGCGCGCAGTGCCTCCAGGATTTGATCGTGATCGCGGACCGCGCGCTGCCATCGTGCATTTGAGTAGTTCGGCATGTAGCGTGCCTGCTGTATCTGCCGACTCAGCTTCTGGTGGACTTCGGACAGCGTCGGATTGCCGGCGGCGGCCACAATGCGGTCGTGGATCTCCTGGTTGAGGCGAAAATACTCCGGCCGCTCGCCGTTGTCATAGTGGCAACGCATTCGCCGATGCAGTTCGGCGATCGTGTCGATCTCCATATCCGAGATACGCTCGCAGGCCAGTTCCCCTGCCAATGCCTCCAGCGCTTCGACGACACGAAACGCGTGATGCAGGTCTGCCGGGCTCATGCGGGTGACGGTAGCGCCCCGGTGCGGCGCGAGCTGAATCAGGCCCTCCGAGGCAAGGATCTTGAGTGCCTCGCGTAGCGGCGTACGCGAAATGGCCAGTTTTTCGCACAGCTCTCGTTCCGGTACGCGGCTGCCAGGCGCCAGCTCGCCACTGACGATCATCTCCCGCAAGCGCCTTGCCGCCTCGTCGTGCAACGCCGTGCGGCTTTTCGCCACCAGGGGGCGTTCATCGTCCAATGCCGCGCGTTCCAGTGGTTTGGTCACGAATTCCCTCTGAAGTCTGATTGGCCAACGCCATTTGCAATACTCGGGCTACATGCACCGCTTCGCGCCCGCTGCCATCGTGGATCTGGTGTCGGCAACTCGTTCCACCAGCAACGATCAAAGTATCCGGCTCCGCCCGCTCCACCGCCGGCAACAGGTCCAGACGCGCCATTTTCATGGAGATGTCATAGTGTTCGCGATGATAGCCGAACGCGCCCGCCATACCGCAACAGCTTGATTTTACCGTGTCTACCGCCAGTTCGGGCACCAGGCCGAGCGCGCCGGCCACGGCTGGCATGGCGCCGAAGGCCTTTGCATGACAGTGTCCATGCAGCAGTGCCTTGCGCGCTGCGATCGGCTGCAGGGCGAGGTCTAGCCGCCCCGCCTTGTTTTCTGCCACCAGGAATTCCTCCAGCAATTGTGCCTGGCGGCCCAGGGCCGCCGTGGCGGCACCGGGGAGCATCGCCTGGAATTCATCGCGCAAGGTAAACAGGCACGCTGGTTCCAGTCCCAGCACCGGGATGCCCTCCTCCACGTACGGCTCGAGTGCAGCAATCACACGGCTCGCCTCGGCACGCGCCTCTTCCACCAGCCCTTCGGCCAGGAACGTACGGCCACAGCATAACGGGCGGGCGCTGTCGGTAGCGCGCGGCAATTCCACCTGGTAGCCGGCCGCCTCCAGCACCGCGAGGGCGGCGTGGGCGTTTTCCGGCTCGAAATAATTGCTGAAGGTGTCCACCAGCAGGGCAACCCTGGGCGCTCCGTTTTTCCGCGACGGTGACGCCTGGCGATGGAACGGCCGCGACCAGCGCGGGAGGCTGCGGCGCGCACTCAGCCCCATGAGCTTCTCGCTCAACAGCGCCAGTCCGGGTATGCGGTCTCGCAGGTTCATGATCGGCGTCAGGCGCGATGCCAGAGGCGCGTAGCGCGGCAACCACGCAATGGCGCGGTCGCGCAATTTCAGCGGATGGCTCTTGTGATACTGGTGCAGAAATTCGATTTTCATGCGCGCCATGTCCACGCCCGTCGGGCACTCGCGCTTGCAGCCCTTGCACGACACGCACAAATCCATGGTCTCGAACATCTCGTCGGAGACGAGCGCGTCGGTGCCGAGCTGACCGCTCAACGCCAGGCGCAGGGTGTTGGCCCGGCCACGCGTCAGATGCCGCTCGTCGCGCGTGACGCGGTAGGAGGGGCACATCACGCCGGGATCGGACTTGCGGCAAAGGCCATTGTTGTTGCACATCTCCACGGCACCGCCGAACCCGCCCCAGGCCGACCAGTCGAGCGCCGTGTCCAGCGCCGGGACATGGTAATCAGGTCCGTAGCGAAACAGACGGCGATCGTCCATCTTCGGCGCGCGTACGATCTTGCCGGGATTCATCAGGCCCTTCGGATCGAAATCGTCCTTGACCGTCTCGAAGGCGCGAGCGAGCCGTTCGCCGAACATGTACTCATGCCATTCGGAGCGCACCAGGCCGTCTCCGTGCTCGCCCGAGTGGGAGCCCTTGTATTCGCGCACCATGGCGAAGGCTTCCTCGGCGATGGCGCGCATTTTGGCGGCGCCATCTTCCTTCATGTTGAGCACCGGACGTACGTGCAGGCAGCCCACCGACGCATGCGCATACCAGGTGCCGTGGGTACCGTGCTTGCTGAAAATTTCCGTGAGCCGGTCCGTGTATTCGGCCAGATCGTCCAGGGGTACGGCACAATCCTCGATGAACGAAACCGGTTTGCCGTCGCCCTTCATGGACATCATGATATTGAGGCCGGCCTTGCGAATCTCCCAGACATCGCGCTGACGGGCGGCATCCGTCACCTTGACGACGGCGTCGGGCAGGCCCAGATCGGCCAGTTGCACGGCCAGATCATCCAGCCCGCGGAGCGCCGCATCGCGATCGTCACCGGCAAATTCCACCATCAGCAACGCGCCCGGGTCGCCCTTGAGAAAGCTCGCCAGCAGGTCGCGATAGGCCGGAATCTCGCGTGCCAGATCGATCATGTTGCGATCCGCCAGCTCGACGGCTGCCGGCCCCAGCGCAACGATATGGCGGGTGGCATCCATGGCCGCGTGCAGGGTCGGAAAATGGCACACGCCCAGAACCTTGTGCGGCGGAATCGGTTGCAGATCCAGCTCGATGCGGGTGGAAAAGGCAAGCGTGCCTTCGGAGCCCACCAGCAGGCGCGCCATGTTGTGCCCGTCCGGCGTGATGCTGTCGAGGTTGTAGCCACCGACGCGGCGCAGCACGTCGGGAAAGCGGGTCGCGATCTCGTCGGCCACCTGTTCGCGCAGCGCCCGCAGCCGTCGCACCCGGCCCAGATAAGTGCGATCGGCGTCGAAACCCTCCAGATCACCCGGCACGAAGGCAAAGCGGCAGTTATCCAGAGACGGCAGGATCGCGTCGATGGCGTGCACGTTGTGCACCATGTTGCCGTAGCGCAGCGAACGGGCGCCGCAACTGTTGTTACCCGCCATGCCGCCGATGGTGGCGCGGCTGGCGGTGGACACATCCACCGGAAAGAACAGCCCATGGGGCTTGAGAAAACTGTTCAGCTGGTCCAGCACCACACCCGGCTCGACCGTCACCCGGCGCGCTTCCGGGTCCAGATCCAATATATGGTTGAGATATTTGCTGTCGTCGATGACCAGCGCTTCGCCGACCGTCTGGCCGCACTGGGAGGTGCCACCGCCGCGCGGCAATATCGCGGTGCCGGTATCGACACAGGCCGCCATGGCCGCAAGTACATCTTCGCGGTCACGCGGCACCACCACGCCCACCGGCGTGATCTGATAAATGGAGGCATCCGTGCTGTAGCGCCCCCGGCTGAATGCATCGAACAGGACTTCGCCTTTCGTCTCACGCTTCAGCCGCGCAGCCAGGTCAGATCGCATATCGGTGGCCAAACAGCCGGCGTTCACGACTTTCCACACCCGGTCTCATAAAATAATCCCTTTGATTAAAGCATGTTATATGATTGATACCCCACCCGCACAAAATTCCGCTTGCAATATCACGGTTAAAATTGTATTCAATATTGTATGCAAAGCAAATGAAAGCTTATCGGGAGCAAGAGCGTGCCACGCGCTTGTTTACGCGTGCGGACAAATGCATGCCACGCTCCGAGGAGACCGTATTCATGACACCAGAACATCGAAGCGGCCGCCATTTTCTTCAGATCCCCGGCCCTACCAACGTACCGGATCGCATCCTGAGGGCAATCGACCGCCCGACCATCGATCATCGCGGCCCGGAGTTCGCCCGGCTGACGGGCGAATGCCTGGAAAATCTCAAGAAGGTTTTTCGCACCGCGTCTCCGGTAGTGATTTTCTGCGCATCCGGTACCGGCGCCTGGGAGGCGGCGATCGTCAACACGCTCTCTCCGGGCGACCGGGTGTTGATGTTCGAAACCGGCCAATTCGCCACGCTATGGCACCGCATTGCCGAGCGGCACGGCCTGGAAATCGATTTCCTGCCCGGCGACTGGCGCAGCGGTGTCGATCCGACAGTGGTGGAAGAACACCTGCGCGGTGACCGGGAGCACCGCATCAAGGCCGTCATGGTGGAACACAACGAGACTGCCACCGGCGTCACCAGCCATATCGACAAGGTGCGCGCCGCCATCGACGCTGCCGCCCACCCGGCATTGCTGATGGTGGATGTCATTTCGTCCCTCGGGTCGATCGACTATCGGCACGACGAATGGGGGGTGGACGTGACCGTGGCCGGTTCACAAAAGGGGCTGATGCTGCCACCGGGCCTCTCGTTCAACGCCGTCAGCGAGAAAGCGCTGGCTGCGTCCCAACAGGCACGCCTGCCGCGATCCTACTGGCGCTGGGACGATACCCTGGCGATGAATCCGGACGGGTTCTTTCCACACACGCCCGCGACCAACCTGCTCTTCGGGCTTCGCGAAGCGTTGCGCATGCTGCTGGAGGAAGGGCTCGAACAAGTGTTCGCACGCCACCGGCGGCTTGCCGAAGGCGTGCGTCGCGCGGTACGCGCGTGGGAGCTGGAAATCCTGTGCCGCAATCCGAGCGAGTACAGCAACACCCTGACCGCTGTCCTCATGCCCGAAGGACACGACGAAGCGGCGCTGCGCAAACTCATTCTGGAACGCTTCGATCTGTCGCTCGGCGCCGGGCTCGGGAAGCTCAAGGGTCGCGTATTCCGCATCGGGCACCTGGGCGATCTCAACGAGCTGACACTGTGCGCCACCCTGTGCGGCATCGAGATGGGCCTCGAACTGGCCGGGGTACCGCATCAGCCACGCGGCGTTGCTGCCGCCATGGCTTACTACCGATCAGATTCGGAGCCGGTTTGACGCGACGTGCGAGACCCGAGGCGCATCGCGTCCTTAAAAAACAAAAACAAGTGACCTGAAGAAAAAAACAATCATAACGCGGAAAACAAATTACAGACCGCCACAGGCGTCCGAGTGTAGAGGAGAATCATCATGAGTCTGCAACGCATTCTGTGCAGCATCGCTGCCTTATCCTTTATCGCTGTTTCGCTTGCGGCCGTCACTTCGACAGCTACGGCCGCTCAAACGCTGCGCCTCAGCATGAACGTCAACCAGCAGTCGCCCTGGTTCGAAGGCGCCAAGAAGTTTGCGGAACTCATCGAGAAAGACACCGACGGGCGTTACAAGATACGGATTTTCCCGAATGCCCAACTTTTCATGGGTAACGACCAGGCCGAAATTTCCGGCGTGCAGCAGGGAACCGTTGCACTGGAAATAAAGGACTCCGGCTGGATGGCGAGCGTCAACGACAAGTTTTCCGCGCCCCTGCTGCCTTTTCTCTTTCCCAATCATGAGGTCGCCGCAAAGGTGCTGGACGGGCCGGCCGGTGACAAACTTCTGGACCTGCTACCGAAATACAATCTCGTCGGACTGGCCTGGGGTGTCAACGGCTTCCGCCAGATAACCAATAGCGTTCGTCCCATCAAGACCCCCGCCGATGTCCGCGGGCTCAAGATCCGGACCCCGGGTGCCCGGGTATGGCTTGACACGTGGAAGACGCTGGGTGCTGCACCGACTGCGATGTCTTTCTCCGAGGTATTCACGGCTCTGCAAACCGGAGCGGTCGAAGCGCAGGAGAATCCGTACTCGCTCATCTGGGCAAACAAGTTTTATGAAGTCCAGAAATATCTGACGCAATGCAATTACATGTACGCGCCTATTATTTTCATGATGAACAAGGACAAGTGGGACAGCCTGTCACCGGAAGATCAGGAAATATTCCGCCGCGACGCGAAAAAGGCGATGGAATATGAGCGGGGAATCGTGAAGAAGCAGGACAAAACGCTCCCGGAGAAGCTCAAGGCGCAAGGCATGCAGATCACCGTGCTGGACCAGAATCAGCTGAATGCATTCAAGGAAGCGTTGCAACCCGTCTACAAGGACATGCAGCCAATCATGGGCAAGGACATCATAGACCTGTTCGTGAGCGAGAGCGAAAAGGCTGCACAGGCCTTGGCCGCCTCGTCGCAGTAGCCATAGCGGCACGCTCGTGCTTGACCGACTGCTGGGTAAATTCGAAGCGGTAATAATCATTACGATTATCATCGCGATTACCGCAATCATTACGGTCGATGTCTTTTCCCGATATGTGCTTCACATATCGATGGCATCGGCCTCGGAGCTGGCCGGTTTTCTGCTGGTATGGCTGAGCATGGTGGCCGCTGCATCCGGATTCAAGTACCGACAGCATAGCGGGGTGGACTTGCTTGTCCGCATTCTTCCACCCCGCCTGCAGCGGATCGTGGCCATATTCAATCACATCGTGATCATGGGGTATTTTGGGCTACTCGCCTACACGGCAACGTCGGTGCTCATGATACATATGAGTCAGGGGAGATTATCCCCTGCGTTGCGCCTTCCAATGTGGATCGTGACATTGGGCATTCTCGTGGGGGCGATTCTGGCACTGATCCGCGTCGCCCAATGCCTGGTCGAAGACGCCGCGGAGCACCACCAGTGAATTACCCCGCGCTGATATTGTTTGGTTCTTTCCTCGTCCTGCTACTTCTCAATTTTCCGATCGCAATTGCCCTGGGCCTGTCCGGACTCATTTCCCTGTTCATTTTTCAGCTGGGCCCGCTGACTTTCTTTGCCAGTCAGTTTCAGGCGGCTTTCGACAGTTATCCCCTGCTGACAATCCCGCTGTTCATTCTCGCGGGTAACGTACTCGGGCGGGCCGGAATCGCGCGCCGGCTGGTCGCATTCGCCAAGGCGCTTTTCGGACCGATACGGGGAGGACTCGCCTTAACGACGATCCTGACCGGCCTGGTATTGGCCGGCATGTCCGGATCCGCGGCTGCCGATGTCGCGGCGATGGGATTTCTGATCGGGATCATGACGACGCAGGGATACCGCACCGGTTTCGCGGCCAGTGTCGTTGCGACCAGTGGGGGGCTGGGCGTCATTGTACCTCCCAGCATCAATCTCATCCTGTACGGCGTCATTACCGGAACGTCCATTCCCGCGCTTTTCCTCGCCGGCGTGTTTCCCGGCGCCCTGGTCGCGCTGCTGCTGGGCGCTTACACGCTTCTCGCCTCTCGCACCCAGCAACAAAATGAAGAGGCCGAACCCTGGTCACTCAGGAATCTGGCCAACGCGACCATGGATGCGTTCTGGGGCCTTATCGCGCCCTTTGTCATCCTGGGCGGCATTTATTCCGGAATATTCACGGCAACGGAGTCCGCCGCGATAGCCGTTGTGTATGCGCTCCTGGTCGATCTGCTCATCTACCGCGAGCTGAGCATCAGGGAGCTGCCTGCCCTCATACTCGAATCCGGACGCACAACCGGGGTCGTCATGCTGATCATTGGCGGCGCCGCGATATTCTCCTGGGTGATCCAGGTCGAGGGGATCGCGGACACCGTATCCGATTGGGTACTCGGCGTTTCCGGTGGCGACAAGATTATCGTCATGCTGCTGTTGAACCTGACGTTAATCATCGCCGGCGCGCTGATGGATGCGGTTTCGGCGATTTTCGTCTTTACCCCGATACTTTTCCCGATAGCGGTGGGAGCCGGTATCGATCCGATACATTTCGGTGCCGTGTTGACCGTGAATCTGGCGATAGGCCACATTACTCCACCCGTGGGCATCGGCCTTTATCTCGCCTCCTCCATTGCCAAAATGCCCTTCCAGCGCGTTATTGCGGCATCGTTTCCATTCTTCATCACGGAGCTTGTCGCGCTCGCGCTCGTCAGTGCCATCCCGCCCATATCCACATGGCTTCCCAGCGTACTGGCGTAAATCACCGTTTTAACCAGCGAGTCCCACCTTGGAAATCGAAGAAACGACCATTGAAGACATTACCCGGGCGCTCGACCTCGGGCGCACGACGAGCGAACATCTGGTTGCGGAATACCTGGAGCGTATAGATAACTTCGATCGGCGTGGACCGGCCATCCGCTCGATCATTTCGATCAACCAGGATGCTCTGCGTCAGGCGCAAGCCCTCGACAGGCATTTCAAGACCCATGGAAGAATGGGACCGCTTCACGGCATCCCGGTCATGGTCAAGGATAATTTCGATGCGACGGGAACAGCGACCACGGTAGGGTCACTGGCGTTCCAAACATATCAACCCGTTCAGGACTCTTGCGCCGTTCGCCGGCTGCGGGCGGCCGGTGCGATCATCCTGGGCAAAGCCAACCTTCACGAGTTCGCGATCGGCGGAACGACCCACAGCTCGCTGGGCGGGCAAACGCGCAACCCGTATGATCTGAGCAGAACACCCGGCGGTTCCAGCGGCGGAACCGGAGCGGCCGTGACCGCGAATTTCTGTGTGATCGGCATGGGCAGCGACACGGTCAACTCGGTACGCTCGCCCGCTTCGGCCATGAATCTGGTCGGTTTGCGCCCGACCCGGGGGCTGGTGAGTCGCGCGGGTGTTTTCCCGGTTTCGCCGACCCAGGATGCGATCGGTCCCATTACCCGATCCGTTGCAGATGCCGCCAGGACGCTCGATGTCATAGCAGGTTACGACAAGGCGGATTCCGCCACCGCATGGAACGTCGACAAACTGCCCGGTCGCTATGCCGAAGGGCTGAACGGGTACGAGATCAAGGGAATCCGGATCGGGGTTTGTTGCGATTTCTTTGGCGATGGTTCCGACTACTCCGAAGTCAGCGGTGTGGTCATGAACGCAATCGGAATCCTCGAAAAGGCGGGCGCCAGGCTGGTTGAACTGCGAAACGTCGGGATAGATATCGCGTTATTGAACAGCGATCTCGATCTGCAGAAACTGGAATACAAAAAATCGATTAATCGTTACCTGTCCGATATCGGGGACGCATCGCCGATCAAAACGCTGCATCAGCTCAAACAGTCGGAAGACATTCGTGATCCGGCACTGAGGGAATTCTTTCGGGATGCGGACCGGGTCGATCCGGTTGCCGATGCAGCGGAATACAATCGCCGGCTGGCCGCGATACACCAGCTTCGTCAACGGTTGATGACGTTAATGGCCGAGTACGACGTGCACGTACTGGCATACCCGCTGCAGAAACGCCTCGTCGTGCCTATCGGCGTTCAGGCACAGGCGGATAGAAACGGTATTCTCGCTGCGCTGACCGGCTTCCCGGCCATCGATGTACCAGCGGGCTTTTCATCCCCCTCCGGCACAGCGCCCGTCGGGATCCCGATCGGAATGGATTTGTTGGGACGGCCGTGGAGCGAGCACCTCTTGCTCAAAGTGGCTCATGCGTTCGAGAAACTCGCCGCCACCCGGCGTCTGCCGCCGCACATAGCCGCCGCCTGACGGAACAAGGTCTGCAAGACGAGCGAAGCGCCATTTGCAGCGCCTCACTCGCCAGCGTTTCAGCCTGACACCATTTCAGTCAGAACGGTGCGAAGGTGAGCGCCAACCTCGAGGCCCAGGTCACGCGCCGGTGAGTTGAGGTTCGAAATAACCCCGCTCTCCCACATATCCGCGCAATCTCCGATACGGGCGCTGGTGTGCGCGACGGTTCCGGCCGGAACGCCTTTGGCCTCGAGTATGCCCAGCGCGGCGACCCCCGCATTGTCCTTGCCGCCACCGGCATCGTTGAAGAAAACCACCTTCAACGGCACCGCAAGCGCAAACTCGCCGGAGCTGGCGCCGCCATGCGATGCAGCCACGATCATGGCGCCAGCATGATCCGGTTTTACCTTCGTTATCGAATCCATGATGATGATTCTGCCGCCCTCGCCTTTCTCCACTTCTTTTATCAGCATGATTCACCTCTTGTTATCGCGCAGGCCTCGATCGCTACCCGCTTTGTACGCTGTCAGCGCCCTTTCCACACAGCGCGCCGCTTTTCGACAAACGCAGCCACGCCTTCCCGAAAGTCTTCGCTTCCATAGCAGTCTCGCACCAGATCATCACAATCGGGGAGACCGGATTGAGTGAGACGGCGAACCGCCTCTTTGGTGACCTGCATCGTAATGGGCGCATGCGATGCCAGCTTTTCACACAGCTCCGCGACCCGGGAGTCGATTCCGGATTCCGGAACGATCTCCGTCACCAGGCCGGCGGCCAGCGCCTCCTCGGCCGACATCAACTCCGCGGTGTAGATCAACGCCTTTGTCCGCGCCGGGCCGATCAGGGAATCAAGCCGGGCGATATTTGTTATGGACAGGCAGTTGCCCAACGTACGGGCGATCGGCATCCCAAACTTGGCGTTCGGCGTGCAGATACGCAAATCGCTCGCCGCGGCAATAGCCAGCCCGCCACCGATTGCATAACCGTCAATCACGGCGATCGTGGGCTTGCGCACCGCTTCCAGGCGCCCGATGACGCGATCTATGCGTTGTTCGTAGGAAATCCCGTCTTCGCCTGTCTTGAATTCCTGAAACTGCTTTATATCCGTCCCGGCGACAAAGGCCTTGCCGCCGGCGCCGCGCAAAACAAGCACGCGAACCGCGTCATCCGCGTCCACCGCCTGGCAATACTCATAGAGTGCATCGTACATTGCCCAGGTCAGCGCATTGCGCGCATCAGGCCGATTGAAAGTGACGAACACGCTCGAATCACGGCGCTCGTAAAGCAGTTCCTTCATTGCTTTCATATGGCCCCCTGTTTCCGCAGGTCGGTGATCTCATCTCCGGAAAAGCCGAGTCCTTCGAGAATCTCCTCGGTATGTTCACCGAGCAGGGGCGCCGCGTGACGAATCTTGCCGGGCGTATCGCTGAGCTTGACCGGAATGCCCAGGCCGGGGATCTTGCCTTCGACCGGATGCTCCATCTCGACCACCATATTGCGAGCGAGCGTATGCGGATCGCTGAAGACCTGCTCGTAGTTGTTGATCGGGCCGGCCGGCAGTCCCACTTCCAGAAATATCTCTACCCATTCCTGCGTATCGCGCGTCTCAAGCGTGCGCTCCAGTTCCCGAATCAGTTCTGCACGGTGTTGCATGCGACCTGCATTAGTTGCGAAGCGCTCATCTTGCACCAGATCGTCACGCTCGATTGCCGTACAGAACTGATGCCACAGCTTGGTATTGTTCGCACCGACATTGATATACCCGTCGCGGGTCCTCAACGCCTGATACGGTGCATTCAACCGGTGCGCCGATCCCATCGGTTGCGGAATCCGCCCGGTGGTCCAGTATTCCGTCGACTCCCAGACCGATAGCGCCAGCGCGCCCTCGAACAAAGAGGTATCGATATACTGCCCGAGGCCTGTTTCCTGCCGGGCCACGTAGGCGGTGAGAATGCCAACAGCGCAGAATAATCCCGCGGACAGATCGCCAACGGGGATGCCACATTTGGCGGGAGGCCCGCCGGGTTCGCCGGTGACGCTCATCACGCCGGCCATGCCTTGCGCAATCAGATCGTAACCTGCACGCCGGGCATACGGGCCCGTTTGCCCAAAACCGGAGATGCTTGCATAGATCAGCCGGGGGTTGATCTCCTTTAACGTCTCGTAATCGATACCGAGCTTCTTTGTCACGCCGGGCCGGTAATTCTCGACCAGCACATCCGCTTCACGCGCGAGCCTGTGGAAAACGGCGCGTGCCGCGTCGGTTTTAAGATTGAGTGTGATGCTCTTCTTGTTGCGGTTCAGGGCGAGGAAACCGGCGGTATCGTCTCCCTTCATTTCGAAGCCCATGGAATGCCGGGTTGTGTCACCGCTTCCGGGAGGTTCCACCTTGATCACTTCGGCCCCCATATCCGCCAGCAATTGGCAGCAGTACGGGCCGGCCATTACCTGCGTGACATCCAGAACCTTCAGTTTCTGTAGCGGCAACATGCTATACCCACCCCGTCATCCATCATGGCGGCCATAAAATCGCATACCAGATTGTATACAATTACGTGTGCAAAATAAATGGCGAATTTTCAAAGCGAACTGATCCTTGCCAATGGTGGCCGGGAGTCACAGGGAAAATTCAACCACGGCCAGTATCGCCAAAAGATGACCCCGGTACCCATGTCCGCGAGCACCCGGCAACAATACGGCCCCGCCTTTACCCAGGAGCCTGGGCGACATCCAGAACCTTCAATCTTCGCACCATACCCACCCTGCCAATCCGCGAGCCCCCGGTTGCCGAGATATCGAGGGCATCGAAAATTCGGGCTGCCTACCGGCAGACACCCGTTCAAACGCTCCATTCGAACCCGCGCTGCCGACCCCCGATATTCGGATTGCTGCGCCCGTTATTGGTCAAATTGGTGCGCTGCCCAGCCAGAAAAGAACGATGGAAGATCATAGGCCATGCCCGTAATTGAGAAAATAATTTCATTCTCTCCAATCGGTTACAGAACTCCTCTCATGGGAGACGGGCCTTCCCTCTTGCAATAACGCATACAAAATTGTATGCAACATCGTGTGCAAAATAAATGGCAGGTGCTGCAAAAGTGGGTTAAGTTTTTGCAAGACAACCGGCCATAACACGCGGCAGCACGCCGCAGCAAAAAGTGGAGGAGCGCAGCATGACTCAAATCAATCGCCGCAACTTTCTGAAGCTGACCGGCGGCACCCTGGCGGTGGCGTCACTGGGCTGGCGCAGCGCCGAGGCGGCGCCCCTGAAGCTGAAGTTTGGCCACGTGGGCGCACCGGGCTCTCTGTTTCAGAAGTCGGCGGATCACTTTGCCAAGCTCGCCAACGAGCGCCTGAAAGGCAAAGCCGAGGTCGTGGTCTACGGTTCCAGCCAGCTCGGTGGCGACAACGAGATGCTGCAGAAGGTCAAGCTCGGAACCCTGGACTTCTGCCTGCCCTCGACGGTGATGTCCTCCAAGGTCGCTGCATTCGGCCTGTTCGAGATGCCGTACCTGGTCAAGGACCGCGACCACATGAAACGCATCGCCAAGGAAATATTCTGGCCCGAACTGGAACCCCGCGCGGAAAAGCACGGCTACAAGATCATCGGCCTGTGGGAGAACGGCTTCCGTCAGATCACCAACAACAAACGGCCGATCGTCAAGCCGGCCGACCTCGAGGGTATCAAGCTGCGTACGCCCAAGGGCCGGTGGCGCGTCAAGATGTTCAAGACCTATGGAGCCAATCCCACACCGATGGCGCTATCCGAGGTGTTTACCGCACTCAAGACGGGTGTCATGGACGGAGAGGAGAATCCGCTCGTTCAGATTTATTCGCAAAAGTTTTTCGAGGTCCAGAAATACCTCTCCCTGTCGCGGCATGTGTACACCCCGGCCTACGTGACGGTATCGACCCGCAAGTGGCCGACCCTGCCGGAGGATGTGCGCAAGGCACTGTCCGAAGCGGCCATGGAGTCCCAGTCGTACGTATACGATACGGCGGCCAAGCTCGACGACGAGCTGACCGGCAAGCTCAAGGACGAAGGCATGGAAGTCAACAAGGCGGACAAACAGGCTTTCATCGCTGCCAGCGACCCGATCTACAAGGAGTTTGGCGAGGAAGTGGACGGAGGCGCCGAAATGGTCAAAAAGGCGCAGTCGCTGCGCGAGGCCTGAGAAGGTAGATCGGCTAACCAGGGAGCCGGAGACCATCCCGAATCCATCAATCAGCAATAGTGGCGGCGCCGCGGGCGCCGCCGGGTAGCGTTTCATGCGATTAAATTCGATTCGCGTCGCCTACGAACGCCTTCTGGAATGCATTGCCGTCGCGCTGCTGGCCGCGCTGGCGCTGATCGTGATCATTGGTGTCATCTTCCGTTTCAGCGGGCATGCCCTGTCCTGGTACGACGAAGTCGCCTCGGTGATGCTGGCCTGGCTCACTTACTATGGCGCGGCCCTCGCGGCAATCAAGCGCGCTCATATCACCATTCCCAGTCTGGTCAGGGCCCTGCCGCGCTCATTGCGGCTGGCCACGGCACTGCTTGGCGAGGCGTTTGTGTTCCTGTTCCTGATTTTGCTCGCCTGGTATGGCTGGGTGGTGCTCGGCCTGCTTCAGGGCGAAACGCTCGTCACCGTCAACATCCCGACTACGGTCACTCAATCGACCATACCGATAGGCGCAGCGCTGTTCATCATTGCCGAACTCATGGTGTTGCCGGCAGCCATTCGCGAAGCACTTGCAGAGCCGGAAGCGGCGACGACGCCGAGCATCGCGGAGATGACCCAGTAATGGATGCCGCGCTCCTGTTCCTCGCCGTTATCGTCCTGGTACTGATCAACGTTCCCATCGCGATTGCGCTGGGCCTGACCGCCGTCGGCGCGATCGCCCTCACCCAGGGCACCGACTCGCTGCTCAACCTGCCCATCGTGATGTTCAGCGGTGCAACGAGCTTTCCGCTCATCGCCATACCGCTGTTCGTGCTGGCCGGGGCGATCATGAACGCCTCCGGCATATCGCAGCGGCTCATCGAGCTGGCATCGGCCTGTCTCGGATTCATCCGCGGCGCCCTGGCCATGGTGACTATCGGCACGTCGCTGTTCTTCGCCGAGATTTCAGGCTCTGCGGTGGCAGACGTGGCGGCACTCGGCTCGGTGCTCTCCCCTGCGATGCAGTCGCGAGGCTACACCAAGGAGTTCTCGGCGGCGGTGCTTTCATCCTCCGCAACCCTGGCGGTAATCATTCCGCCCTCCATACCCATGATCCTGTACGCCGCCATGGCCCAGACCTCGGTGGTGCAGGTGTTCGTTTCCGGTATCGTGCCCGGCGTCCTTGGCGGGCTGCTGATGATGGGCGTGTCGTACTGGTTTGCGCGCCGGTACAATTTCCCCGTCGACTCGGCCTTTGACTTGTGCAGGGTGTGGCGCGCATTCAAGGCGGCTTCCTGGGCACTGCTGCTGCCTTTCATCATCCTCGGCGGCATCTTCGGTGGTGTCGTTACCGCGACCGAGGGCGCCGGACTGGCCGTCGTGGCGGCGGTGGTCATCGGGTTTTTCATCTACCGCGAGCTCGACCTGCGCCAGTTCTGGCATGCGCTGGTGGACGGCTCGGTGCAGACGGCTGTGGTCATGCTGCTGGTGGCGGCCTCGGCCTTGCTCGGCACCTATCTGACGGAGGCGCAAATCCCGCAGCAACTCGCCTCCGGCGTGCTCGAACTGACCCACAACAAATACCTGGTACTGCTTATTCTCAACGTGCTGCTCCTGTTTCTGGGGCTGTTCCTGCACTCGGCGGCGGCAATCATCCTGACCATTCCCGTCGTCATGCCGCTGGTACATGCGGTCGGCATCGACCCGGTGCACTTCGGGCTGGTGGTGACCATCAACCTGGGCATCGGACAGCAGACGCCACCCATGGCCAGCGTGCTCACCACCGCCTGCGCGGTGGCCAAGGCTGACATGTGGGAGGTCACGAAGGTCAACGTGTACTACGTAGCGGTGCTGATCTTCATCCTGGCACTGGTTACCTATGTACCGATCATCCCGATGTCACTGGTACACCTGTTCTACGGCTAGGCATAATCGGCAGCAACCCGCAACAGACTCCCGAAGCTTCTTCGTCGGGCAATGACATTTTCAGGCGCTCCGGGCCTGCCGGAGCTGCTGCTTGAACTGCATCCTGTTCATGTAGCGCTGCGCATCCCGCTGGGCACTCGCAACACGGCGCGGTGTTGGGCGCCGGCCAGTCGCCTTCAGATCCGCAAGACGAATACCAGAGACGCCATCTGATCAAGAAAACCGGTGGGGCTGGCCTGGATGTCGTATCTGAAGGTTACGCCGAGGCGATCATTGCTGACTCCACTCAGACCGACCCCGGCCGAGTACAGCCATGGCGAACCATCCAGGCCGGGCGTTACGAACCTTGCGCCGCCGCCCTCGTACGATGCCTCGGCTTCGGGCTGCTCGTTAAGCAGGTTGTTGCTGACGCCCGCATGGGCCGTGAAGCGAACCCGATCGGCTATCTGATAGGCGCCCTCCACGCCGGCGCTTATCCGCAGTTCGCGATACGCCTGAGAGTCCACGTCGAGATTGAGTGCTCCCGCGCCGGTTTCGCGGTAGGACTCGGCGCTATACCGGCCATAGTCCAGGTGCAGCAGCGGGGAAAGCACGGCGCGCGAGCCAACGGAGAAGCGCTTTTTGATCCCTGCCATCGCATGAATGGTGTAACCGTCATAGTCCGCTGATGCCGTGCTGTCCATGAAGGTGATCGAACGCGTCTCGCTGGACCGGTTCAGCGCCGCATCGAGCTGGAAATCCACATTGACGCCAGGCGTCAGCAAATACGTGCCATATGTTCCCGCCTGATAGCTGTCGACGCGTAGCGTGTTGGGTACGGCATCATCGCTACCCGTTATTGAACTGTACGAATAGGCGAGCATGCCTCCCAGCCGGAAATCTCGCGATACGGCCGTGTCGGTGCCGGCGGCCACGCCACCGCTGTTGATACGATAACCGGGAATACCGTCCTGGCTGGACTGCCTGACGATGCCGCCCAGGGGCTTGAGCCAGATGCGCTGCTCCGGGTCGATTTCGCCCTGCATGTCCGTTCCTTGCAGGGCATCCACCCGGGCCCCGACAAGCTGCTGGAGGCCACGCTGTGCATTGTAGGTCGCCGCCGCCGCGTTTCCGGCCAGCACCGGCAGGGTCTGGCTGATGGCGTCGGACAGCGCAGCCCCGCTTGAATTGTTGAGAAAATCGATCGCGGGTGCCATCGCGCCGTCGAATCCCACCGGAGTGCCTGCGACCTCATAGAGAACCTCCGCAGCCCCCAGTGCGGCAGGATTGTCCATCTCCGTCACTGTTTCCGCGTACGGACGAATGACATAGACGTAGGTAGACGGACCGATGGAAAGCCCTTGCGAATCGTATTCACGGAGAACCATCTGTGCCGTGGATGCGTCGCCCTCGATGTCTCCGTAGAGGCTGGTCAAATCGCTCTCGGACAACGTATTGAACAGCACTTTTCCCTCCGGGGTGATTGAACCGAGCAGGGTATAGTCGCCGCTCGGGTCCGCGGCGGGGCCAGCACCGCGCCCCCAGAAATAGCCGTTCTTGTAGTTCGTGATGATGAAGTGTCCGGGTTTGTCGGTACCGAACAGGGTCGGGCTGACGATTTTCCAGGGTACGCCCGCGGCCCATGCCCATTGCGGCGCCGAATTGGCGGGCGCCGGCCATGGTGCAGGGGGAGTAAAGGCCGCGGGATCATAGGGCACCATGTAGGCCCAATGCGTCACCAGCAGATCAGCACCGGTGATCATCTGCATCTCCATGGTGGTGACGCCGCCGATGGATTGCATCCGACCCAGGCCAACGGTGGTTGTGCCGCCAGAGGCTGGTGTAAACACCATCCTGATCTGTCCATCGGGGGTGACGACCCCCTCTATCGTCGTATCCGAGGCAGACACGATCGGCCCGATGGCCAGCTGCGCCGTGCTGGTTCCGGTAAAGACACCATCGGTCGAATCGTCAAGACTCCAAAGCGTCTGATCCCCGATCGGGATGGGATCAGTGAACCCGGTGCGCGGCGAGGCATAGGCCAGCAATTGCGGTACGGGCACGTACCAATGGGTATTCGCGATGATCGAATCCCAGTTGCCCGCCCGGGCCTCGGACGCGAAATAGCTGCCGCAAAGGAGCAACATGATGGAACCAACAACGCGGGGTCGAAATCGCAAGGCAATGATCCTTTCCATGAGTACATCGAACTGGAACCACTGGACCGATGTGATAACCGATCCGTCCCGAAAGGGAGTGCGGAGCACCGTGTCAGAGCTGGCGGAGCCAGTGATGGTAGGCAGGGGTAAGGTGCGATTCGTTGGCGACGGGTTGCTGCTGCAAACGCCAGCGCATCATGCCGCGTTCCACCGCATCGCGCGGAGTCATGTCGAAAGATTCGCGAAACAGGCGGCAAAAATGACTGTGACTGGAGAAGCCCCAGCGAAAGGCAATATCGATGATGCGCTTCTGGTTGCCATCGACGCGGCTCAGATCTTCCAGGCACCGGTTCAACCGTGCCTGACGAATATAGGCGGAAACGCCGCCCAACGGCTGGAACAGCCGGTACAGTTGCGTGCGTGAACATCCAAAGCGCCGGCACAATCGGCCCGCATCGAGTGGCTCGGAAAGGTTGCGATCGATGTAGGCGCGGATCCGCTCCAGGGTTGCACGCTCCAGGGCAATGACGCTTCTCTCGTATCCTGGCTTGCCTCCGGCGAATGCACCCGCGACCGCGCCCAACAGCATGTGGTTGATGCTCTCGACGTCCGCGACGGAAGCCGAGGGCAGATTCCTCCACACGGTTTTCAGATGGTGACCGAGAATCTCGGCCAACGGGGTACCGGCACGCAGCACGGTGCCGTAGCTGATCTCTCCGGGGCGCGCGTACTCGGACATCAGATCGCGCGGAATCACCAGCGACAGCGTATTGGATTGCCTGGCGGACGTCGCCAGGGGCCGCGCGAGATCCAGAAGGCTGATGTCGCCGGGTGTGACCTGAACCTCCCGGTAGCCGTTATGACCTGCGTAACCGCCATTAAGATATAGCTGCACGAGCAACGGTTCGGGGCTGTCCCCTGTCCTGGATCGTGGCTGGCTACGATAGCGCTGGGCGGAAAAAGACGTTTGCGAGAAGAACGTCCGCTGCAGATTGAAGCCATCCACCCGTGCTCGAAAACACTCCGGAGAAATCGTCGCATCGGGCAACGCTTCGAACAGCGACAGGATGCTTTCGCGCCAGACCGCGAAACGCTCGGCGGGCGGCAGCATTTCGGCATGAAAAACCGATCTCGGGATCGGCGAGCGTGCGATGGCATGGCGGTCGGCAGACAACAGTCATCTCCGGTTCATGGACTCGCTTCTCGGAAACTACTTATACCGGATGGCTTCGACGCGGCAAGCCTTGGTGGATGGACGGCACAAAATACCGGTACAAGCGCAGCAAAACCTTGATTATCCATGGCTGGATGTTCCCCGGATGCGCGCGGTGAAGATGCCCCGGCTGTCCCAATAGCCCGGCTTCGAGCGCCAGCGCATCACGCGCCAGCGGCACGCCTTCGACGACGAAGGTCTCCCCGCCATCCTCGCCTCCGGCGCCGTGTCGCCGTAGACGTGGCGCCAGCCGATCAGCCCGCGCGC
>CAZYIP010000046.1:0-21139 GCA_964646895.1 uncultured Salinisphaerales bacterium
TGCGCGCGTGCAGCCAGGAGAACAGCGCAGTGCGTGCGCCGCCGATGTGCAGCATGCCGGTAGGGCTGGGAGCGAAGCGCGTCCTGACGACCATGACCACTCGATTCCGGTTCGAAAACAACGCGCCATTGTAACAGAGGCAGACCTCATTCCCCGAAGTCGCCCAGCCGGGCAAGAAGCTCGTCCGTCCGCGTTCGCAGCAGCGCCGGGTCGCCGCGAGTTTCGACGTTGAGGCGCACCACCGGCTCCGTATTGGATGCCCGCAGATTGAAGCGCCAGCGTTCGAACTCCATGCTCAGCCCGTCCACATGGTCGACCCTGAGCGCGGCGTCCGCGTATTCGGCCTCGACCACCGCCAGCACGTTCGCGGGATCCCTCAGGCGTCGATTGATCTCACCGCTGACCGGAAAACGCGCGGCACGATCGGCTATCAGCCCCGACAGTGGCTCGCCGCTGCGGCTCATCAGCTCCGCCACCATCAGCCACGACAGCATGCCGGTATCACAGTAAAAGAAGTCGCGAAAATAATGATGAGCGCTCATCTCGCCGCCATAAGCGGCATCTTCCGCGCGCATGCGCTCCTTTATGAAGGCGTGGCCGGTCTTGGACTGCAGCGGCACGCCGCCGTGTGCGCGCACGATTTCGATGGTGTTCCAGGTCAGGCGCGGATCGTGAATGATGCGGGCATGCGGCTGCTTCTTCAGCATTGCCTCCGCCAGCAGGCCAACGATGTAATACCCTTCGACAAACTCTCCCCGCTCATCGAACAGAAAGCAGCGGTCGAAATCGCCGTCCCAGGCCAGGCCCAGGTCCGCGCCGTGTTCGCGCACCGCACGGGCGGTGGCGGCACGGTTCTCGGGCAGCAGGGGGTTGGGGACGCCGTTGGGAAATTTCCCGTCCGGCTCGAAGTGCAGCCGCACCCACTCGAACGGCAAGTGTGCGCTGAGGGCATCGATCACCGCGCCCGCGCCACCGTTGCCGGGATCGGCGACGATTCTCAGCGGGCGCAGTGCGGCAACATCCACCAGCGACAACAAATGAGCGACATAGGATGGGCGCGAGTCCAGCGCCTGCCGGGTACCGCGCGACTCACCTGTCGCGAATCCGCCTTCCTCAGCCAGACGCCGGATTTCGTCGAGGCCGGAATCGCCGCTGATCGGGCGCGCCCCGCTGCGCACCAGCTTCATGCCGTTGTAGTCCATCGGGTTATGGCTGGCGGTAACCATGATGCCGCCATCGGCGTGCTGGTTCGCCGTGGCGAAATACACCTCCTCCGTGCCGACGCAGCCGATATCGAGCACGTCGGCGCCACCGTCGCACAGCCCGTTGGCGACGGCTGTCGTCAGCTCCGGGCTGGTCAATCGGATATCGTGGCCGATCACCACCCGCCGCGGCGCCAGAAATTGCGCAAATGCACGGCCGATGCGCCAGGCAATGTCCGCATTCAGTTCGTCGGGCACCCGGCCGCGAATGTCGTAGGCCTTGAAGCAGCGCAACTCCCCGCCCACCTTCCCTCCTTCGTCAGCGGCCATACTTGTCCGCGAAACGCACGATGTCGTCCTCTCCAAGATAGCTGCCGGTTTGTACCTCGATCACCTCCAGCGGAATCGCGCCGGGGTTCTCCAGTCGGTGGCGGGTTCCCAGTGGAATGTAGGTGGATTGGTCCTCGGACAGCAGGAACTGCTCATCGCCGCGCGTGACTCGCGCGGTGCCTTTCACCACCACCCAGTGTTCGGCGCGGTGATGATGCATCTGCAGCGACAGGCTCGCCCCCGGCTTGACCACGATACGCTTGACCTGAAAGCGGCCGTCATGCGCCAGCGATTCGTAGGAGCCCCACGGTCGGTAGACTCGCTTGTGCATGCGCGTTTCCGGGCGCCGATCGGCCTCCAGGCGCTTGACGACGGCACGCACATCCTGAGCACGCTCCTTCGGGGCGACGAACACCGCATCCGAAGTTTCGATCACGATCATATCGTCCAGATCGACAGCGGACACCAGGCGCGACTCGCCGCGCACATAGCTGTTGCGGCAGTCTTCCAGTACGACATCGCCCCAGGCGACGTTGCCATCTTCGTCGTGACCGTCCGCCGTCTCCCACAGGGCCGACCACGCACCTACGTCACTCCACCCCGCATCGAGAGCAACCATGGCGGCCCGGTCGGTGCGCTCCATGACGGCGTAATCGATGGACTCGGCGCGGCAGGCGGAGAATGCCTCGCGATCGATGCGGCGAAAGTCGGCATCGCTGCACACACGAACATGGGCCTCGCGGCACGCGGCCAGAATATCCGGCGCGTGACGCTCGAGTTCACCCACGTAGGCCGACGCGCGAAAAACGAAAATCCCGCTGTTCCAGTAGTATCCACCTGCAGCCAGGTAGCGCTCGGCGGTCGCCTGATCGGGCTTTTCCACAAACTCGTCGATACCGTACACGCCACCGTCACCGGCGCCTGCCCGGATATAGCCGTAGCCGGTCTCCGCCCGTGTCGGCGTCACACCAAAGGTCACGAGCCGGCCTGCGTTGGCGGACGGGCGTGCCTTTTCCACCGCATCGACCAGCCCCGCTCCGTCGCGAAAGTCATGATCCGCCGGCAGCACCAGCAGGACCGGGTCTTCGTCCCGGTTCAGGCAATCGAGCGCGGCCAGAGCGATGGCCGGCGCCGTATTGCGCGGCAATGGCTCCAGCAGGATTGCAGCCGGTGCCGTGCCCTGTTCGCGCATCTGCTCCGCCACCAGAAACCGGTGCTCTTCATTGCAGACCAGCAGCGGCGGCGCTACATCGTCAAGTGCCGCGGCGCGCTCGACCGTCAGCTGCAGAAGCGACTTGCGCGGATCCGTCAAACGCAAAAACTGCTTGGGATGCAGCGAGCGCGACAGCGGCCACAAGCGACTGCCCGACCCGCCGGCCAGGATTACAGGCACGATCATGAATCTTCCTACCTTTTGATTTTTCGTTGAGTCCCGCCGTCCATTTATGACCCGTTATGCCGGAGCACCGCACCGTAACGTCTCTCTTGCTGGCGGCAGCATTGCACGGTCTCCGCACGCAGCATCGACACAGGTGGCAACACCGCAAGGCAGCCCCTGCAACGGCCATCCTGAAAAACGATGCGACGCCCTCTCCGTTACCGGGCAGGCATCAGGCCTTGGGTGCCAGTATACGTACGCCAGTCGACACACGCATGCGAGCGCGACTCAGCCTGCGTTGACTCGGCACATGCGCGCGTCGCTACGACAATGAAGCAGGCAGGAGGGTTCACAAGCGCCCGCGGCGATCACCCCACGAAACCGCGGCGGACGGCCGGGCGGCCAGGCGCCCGGCCGGAGGCAGGAATCCGCTTCAGCGCTTGCGCCGCCGAACCCCGCCCAGCCCAAGCAGCCCGAGACCAAGGCCGAGCATGGCAAACGAACCAGGTCCGGGGACTGGAGCGGGAACGGTGGATGGGTCGATAACCCAGACTCCAGTGGTTCCCGAGCAGGCACTGAAAAAGCATGCGCCGTCCGCATGCATCGGCGCATCCGTGTTGAACTGATGAATGGTCCAGAGTATACCGCTGGAGCCCATGAGGTAGTCGCTCTCGCTGTTGTTCGCGTAGAGGTCCCCGGTCAATATTCCATTATGGTGATCGAAATACAGCGTGGCATCCAACAGCCAGGGCCCCAGATTGCTCTCGCCCGTCCGCGGGAAGATATCGATGGTCAGAACAGACCCTCCCGCGAGGTTCATTGTCGAAAAGCCGGGCGCTTCCACGGAGAATCGCGATGCGAGGAGCGGACTGTCAGGAGCACCGGCATACGGTGCAAGCCCTCCCTCCGGCGATACTTGCCCACCTGCATAATGAAAATCGAGCATACCGGCGCGCCACGCTGCATCAGCAACTTCCAGCTGCCCTGCAGTCGGGACCAGGTTTTGATCAGCTGAAATCGTATTCCACCGATAAATCACCCCTGCGTTTGCGCCGATACTCATCAGGCCCAGTAGCAGGGTCACGATGATGCCCAATATAGCTTTGCTCACAGCTTTCCCCCGGGATTTGGTGTTATAGGTATCATCGATGCAGAGCAAGAACCGGGCCCGGAAACCATCTTTCGGCTTATCAATCGGTTACAGGCACGCGAAAGGCTGCGACTCGCCAATATGTAAAGCCGGCCGACAAAAGGAAGGCTTGTCCGGCAATCAAGTGTAAGCTTTGCTGATAATTTCGCGGGTGCGTAACGATGCGGGGCTTACCGCGGGTACTGCGTACTGACAAGGGCCCGGAGTTCCTCGGAGAAGCCGTTGTCGGTTGGGCCAAGACGGTCGGTATGGTCATCCAATACATCCAACCGGGTAAGCCTCATCAAAACGCCGACATCGAGCGGTTCAACCGCACGCTACGCGAAGAGGTCCTGGACGCCTATCTATTCGCGCGTCTGGACGATGTCCGCGAGGCTGTCCACTGGTGGATGATCGAGTATAACGAGCACCGACCCCACGACTCACTGAGCGATTTCACACCCGCAGAGTACGTGGCCAACTATGCCAGGAACTCTACTTTTGAACTGTCTACTTGACGGGGAAACTTACAGTGTCATTGAGAAGAAGCAGGCGGCACGCTCAGCCTCGAGGCGGCGGAGATGCGAGCGTATCCAAGAGGAATGTTGATGGGGTTTGCGGCGAGGGATCGCTGGTTTGATCGCGAGGTTTTCGTGATGAGCGAGACCGGGGCTGTCCGCGACAATACGCCGTAGGACTAAACTGAGGCGATATCGAGTCGCCGCTCGATCCGCTCCAGGCGCTCACTTTGACGGTCGATAGCGACCTGCAGCCGGGCATCGGACTCCGACAAGGCCACCAGATCCCGGCGAACCGCATTCAGCCCGGTTTCAACAGCGCTTACGCGGCCCTTGAGATCGCTCACGTCATCAGACACGCGATCGAGCTTTTCATCGATGCGACGCAGGTAACACAGGACGGAGCTGTCAGGTTCAGTGTCCATAATGTGAGTATATCGCGTGTCAGGGTAGCGGGCGATATGGCACGCGTCGACGGCTTCAGGTTCGGAAACCGCACCTGTCGCGCTTTGGACCAATCGACATAGTCGGCGGTGCTGTGCGTCGCCCAGAATTCGCGTTCCTCATCCTCGGACTTGAATTCGGGCACTGCCTTTAAGTTGCTTTCGCCTGCTCATAATGCTTGCGCTCCTTTCGATCCACATCGCGGGCCGAAATGTCAAGTACCGGTCTGGCTGCTCTCATCGTGCACTTTTCGCAGCTTTTCCGCCAGGCGGCGTGCTTCCATGTGCGTATAGCGCTTGAGCATGCGTAAGTCGCGGTGGCCGGTGAACTGAGCCACTTCCATGACGCCAAAGCCCTGCTCGAACAATTTTGAAGTGCCTTCATGCCGGAGGTCATGAAACCTGAAATTCTCGATCCCTGCCCGCTTTTTCGCTCGCCGCCAGGCCAGCGACACAGCATTAGCGGTTGCCGGGATCACTCGCGGATCATCGCCCTCGCGCTGCTTCTCTAATTCCCGCAGCGCAGTGATCGCATACGGCGACAGCGGCACCAGGCGTGCATCATCGTTCTTGCTGTCACCCACGCGAGCCGTGGCATGCTGAAAATCGATGTCATCCCACCGCAGCGCTAGCATCTCCCCGCGCCGCATGGTGGTTTCCATCGCCAGCGCAACCAGCGGCATCAACCACGGGCTGCGCGCGCTTTGCTTGCCGCGCCCTCTTCCAACGCCGGGATTCTTGATTACCTTGCCGATTTCTTTCGCATCGCGGACTGCCAGCGCATCACCGAGCCGCCGCATCTCATCGGCACTTAACCGCCGGTCGCGGCCTTTCCCTGGTTTTGGCCATTCCAGATTCTCGAACGGATCCTCCGCAATATTGAAGTCATCATAATTTCGCTTTGCCCAGCGCAGCGACGCCCGCAGAATGCCAAGTTCGCGGCGGACCGTATCGCGCGTGACTCCCTCTTCCAAGCGACCATTCACGTAACGCGTGAAATCCGGCGTTTTGAGGCTCGCCGGCGTGCGCTTCGCTAAAGGATGCCTCAACATCGCATCGATACGGTAGCCTTCAGTTTTCGCCCCCTTTGGTCGCGGGCGGCGGTCGCGGTAGCCCTTGAGGACTTCGCTGAACTTCATGCGTTCGGCAGCGGTTGCCGCCCGATACTTGCCGGTGCGGATTTGTGTTTCGGTTTCCCCGATCCACGCTTGCGCGTCAGCGCGGCTGTCGAACGTTTTAGTGAGGTTATGCCCGCTCATGCGGATGCGCGCTTGCCACTTGCGCGGGCCGCGCTTTTCGATGCTTGCCATTGCGATTCTCCCTGTATCAGCGCAGCGCTTTCTAAGAAGCGCTTGCTGGTGGAAGTGTCGCAGAATTGTCGCAGAGGCCCAAATGGCAAGAAAAAAGGGCTACGGTGCAGCCGTAAACCCTTGATTTTATGGTGGGCGGTGCTGGGATCGAACCAGCGACCCCTGCCGTGTGAAGGCAGTGCTCTCCCGCTGAGCTAACCGCCCCTGCTGAGGGAAACCAATACTAACCGCGGGCTATAGGCGCGTCAATGACTCCGGCTGACACGCGTGCATCACTGAGGGGCAGCATCTCGCTGCGGTCGTGCTGCTTCTCCTGGCTTTGCTTCTTGACAGCTTCCGGCCAATGTTGCTAAACCAAAATGGTAGCGCTACCATTTCTTGCGTCGAAAGCAAATGACCGTCGCCCCAATAGCATGGCAACAAGAATGATAGCGCTGTCATCGTCGATCGACGACGCGATGCGAGCAGAGGAGAAGATATGGACCGGGACTCTTCCGGCACATGGATTACGGAAACCATGCGTCAGGACAAGTCTGTAGCGAAGGCCACCCCGCCACTGCGGCGCGGACGCTGGGGAAAACTCCTCACCGCTGCTTTGCGCCGGCTGTTCGTGCTGATAGTGCCCTGGGCGGTAATCGTCGCCGCGTGGTATCTGTTCCGCATGTCCGGACTGGTCGAGGCCCGGCTGATACCGACTCCCTGGCAGATTGCACAGCAGTTCTGGACGATGTTGATCGGTGGCGGTCTGGCGTTCGACATGTACATGTCGGCCCAGCGCGTGTTCATCGGGGTTATCCTCGGTACGTTCTGTGCCGTGCCTGTGGGCTTTCTCCTCGGCTGGTATCGGGGCCTGCGCTCGTTCGTCGACCCGCTCATCAATTTTTTCCGTGCCCTGCCACCAATCGCCCTTATCCCGCTGGTGATCGTCTATTTCGGCATCGGCGAGACGGCAAAAGTCATCATCCTGTTCTATGCGGCTTTCTTCGCCAGCGTGATCGTGATGTACGAGGGCATCAGCCAGGTCAGCCCGCTCTACGTTCGGGTGTCACGTACTCTCGGCGCTACCGATGTGGAAATCTTCTGGCGGGTGATCGTGCCATTGTCCGTGCCGCACATATTGACGGCGTTGCGGGTTGCACTCGGCGTTGCCTGGGCGACCCTGGTTGCATCGGAACTCGTCGCTGCGCAGCACGGGCTGGGCGCCGTCATCCAGGATGCCGCGACGTACTTCCAGCTCACCACGATCTATATGGGAATCGTCTGCATCGGCTTTATCGCCCTGTTCATGGACCTCGCGCTGCGCGCGCTGACACGGCGATTGCTGGCGTGGCAGGAAGAAATCGTCTAAGGGGAGCGACCCATGCGGCCTGATCGGATAGCGTTCGAGCACGTAAGCAAGCAGTTTGACACGGACCAGGGGCCGCTTACCGTAGTCGACGACGTCTCGTTTTCCGTCGGCGACGGGGAATTCGTCGCTCTGGTGGGCCCGTCCGGGTGCGGCAAGACGACCATGCTCAATATGGTCGCGGGGTTTCTCGAACCCAGCTCCGGTCATGTCACGCTGGATGGCAAGGCCATAGAGGGACCGGCGGCACAGCGCGGCATGATTTTCCAGGATTACGGCGTTTTCCCCTGGCTGACGATCGAGCAGAACATCGAGTTTGGCCTGAAGCTCAAGGCCAACCGCGTACCGCCCGACGAGCGCCGCGCGATTCGCGACCGATACATCGATCTGATGGGCCTCAGCGATTTTCGCCGCGCCTATCCGAAGATGCTCTCGGGCGGCATGCGCCAGCGCCTGGCGCTCGCGCGGGCCTACGCGGTCAATCCGGAATTCCTGCTGATGGACGAGCCGTTCGGAGCACTGGATGCACAGACGAGGACGGCGATGCAGCGGCTGCTGCTGGAAGTTCTGCAACAGGTTGGCAAGACGGTCATGCTGATTACACATTCCGTGGAAGAAGCGCTTTATCTCTCATCGCGAATTCTCGTAATCAGCGCACGACCGTCGCGCATCCGCCGGGTCATCGATGTGCCCTTCCCCTACCCTCGCGACACAGCGCTGCAGGATTCGCCGGAGTTCGCCGAGATGCGGGCGGAAGTCAGGGGGATGGTCATGAAGGAATACGCGGCACAGCAACAACAGGCAAAGAAAGCTCACTGAGCATGTAGAAGGAGGAGAAAACCGATGAAAACCGATATTACGCGACGCAAGCTGCTGAAGGGTCTCGGAGCCGGCGCTGCTCTCTATGCCACGGGAGGGCTTGCTTCCCGCGCAGCCCGCGCCCGTACCTCGCTCAAGGTTGGCTATCTGCACACCCTGGCGGTGGATGGGCAGATCTGGCTTGGCGACAAGATGGGCACCTGGAAGGACCAAGGGCTCGACATCGAATTCTTGCGCTTCACCACCGGCCTCGAATTGTTTCAGGCCATGGCCGGCGGCAGCCTGGACATGCTCGCAACCGGCGCGGTCATTTCCAATTTCCCCGCGCGCGGACAGGGCCAGGCATTCCTCATCAACAACGTCGAGTGGGCAACGGCACAGCTTTGGGTCCACCCCGACATGGGCATAAAGACGATGGACGACCTGCGGGGCAAAACCATCGCCACAACGCGCGGCACGACGGCCCACGTCTTCCTCGCCCGAGCGCTGACGGAAGCAGGCCTCGACCCGCAAAAGGATGTAACCATCACCAACCAGCGCATGAGCGACGCGGTGACAACCTTCATCTCGGGCAACGTCCCGGCGGTGGCCCTGTGGGTACCCTTCAACGTCGTGGTCAAGGAGCACTCGTCGGACGCAAAGATGCTGGTGGATGCATCGAAATACTATCCGGAGGCGGCAATCGTCGGGGGATGGGCGGCACGCAACGACTTCTTCGAGGAGAAGCCGGAGATCATCGAGAAGATCATAAAGGGCTGGATTCCCGCCAATGATTTTCTCGTCAACAATCCGGACAAGGCGTTGAAAGAACTGCAGGCTGACAAGTACAAGAAAGTGCCGCTCGAAGACCTGCACGCCCAGTACAAGGCGGAAAAGGTATTTACCAGCCAGGAGTGGGCTGAAAAGTACAAGGACGGCACCGTTACCAAGTGGCTGAACCAGGTCACCGATTTCTTCCATGATATCGGTGCGATCAAGAACCCGGTTCCGGCCGACAAGTACTTCCACACCCAGCCTTATATCCGCCTCGCGAGCAAGAGTTGAGATACGGGCCGGAGTTGACAACCTCGTGACAGGAACCTGGATGACCGAAAAAATAGGCTTTATTGGCACCGGGACCATGGGTGCGCCCATGGCCCGGAACCTGCTCCGAGCCGGCCATGGCGTGGCCGTATTCGATGTCGCCCCGCTCGCCATGCAGGCGCTGGAGGCGGAGGGTGCGGTTGCAACCGCCTCACCGGCAGCAGCCGCCAGCGGCGCGGACATCGTGATCACCATGCTGCCCAACGGCAGTCATGTCGAATCGGCGGTGTTCGGGCACGACGGTATCGCGGCCGGAATATCCCCCGGCGCACTGTATATCGACATGAGCACGATCCTGCCCGCGCTGACGGACAGTATCGGCGAACGGCTGGCGCAGCAGGATATCGCAATGGTCGATGCGCCGGTCGGTCGCTCGTCGCAACACGCTGTCGAAGGCAAGCTGCTCATCATGGTCGGTGGCAGCGATGACGACGTGGAGCGGTGCCGCCCGGTCCTTTCCTGCATGGGCGATACGATCGTGCACTGCGGTCGTCTCGGCATGGGCGAACGCATGAAGATCGTCAACAACTACATGTCCATCGCGCTTAATGCACTGACCGCCGAGGCCCTGATTCTGGCCGAGAAGAGCGGACTGGACGCCGAGCAGGCGCGCCAGGTCATGCTCGGGACGGTGGCCGGACAGGGGCACATGGGCACCACCTATCCGGCGAAGGTCCTGAAGGGCGACCTGAGTCCCGGCTTCATGGTGGACCTCGCGCACAAGGATCTGGGTCTCGCGCTGGATACCGCGGCCGGCATCAACGCCCCCGTGTTTCTCGGTGCAGTGGCACGCGAAACCTACGCGATCGCCCGCCAACACGGCCACGGCCGGGAGGACTGGACCGCGCTCTACGCCGCCCTGCGCGAGCTCGCGTCACTGCCAGCGGTGGAGGCGGCTTGCTGACAGGAACCGTTCGTGCATGAGCGCATGTTTCTTGTGGGAGCGGCGCAAGCCGCGATTGGGAGTGGGAGCCACGGCCGCTATTGCTTATCGCGGCTTGCGCCGCTCCTACAAGAGTTCCTGTGCAACCGTACTTTGCCGCTGCACGATTTCAAAGCCGACGTCGACCACCTGCGGGTGAACAGCCTCGCCCTGCACCCGGCGCAGGATCATCTGTGCGGCAAGCTGCCCGATCTCGTAACGGGGAATACGGACCGTGGTCAGCGCGGGATTGACCTGCGAGGCGAGTTCCACATCGTCGAATCCCGCAACCGCCAGGTCGTGGGGCACGCGAATGCCTCGGCGCTGGCATTCAAGCAAGGCACCTACGGCAAGGATGTCGTTGGCGCAGAATACGGCCTCCATGTCCGGCGAGCGCTCCAGCAGGGCGACAACACTGTCCGCTCCGGAGCGAAACGAAAACTCCGCCTCGCGTTCCAGATCCGGCGTGACCGGCAGCCCGAAGTCGCGCATGGCGTCGCGATAGCCCTGCAGGCGCTGCTCCGCGCGATCATTGGCAACGACTGGCGCCGATACGAAACCGATTTTTCGATAACCGGCGTGGGTGAGATGCCGGATCATTTCGTAGCACGCCCTGTAATTGGAGAAACCGACCGCCATGTCGATGACGTCGCCATCCACGTTCCAGGTTTCCACGGTCGGCACGCCGGCCGCGACAAGGCGCGTACGCACCTGCGGCGCGTGTTGCAGACCCGTGGTCAGGAGCCCTGCCGGGCGCTGCACCAGGATCGCCTCGATGAACTTGGCTTCTTCCTTGAGGGAATAACCGCTTGCACCCAGAAGCAATTGGTAGCCGTGAGGCACCAGCGCATCCGTCATGCCATGAATGGTATCGGCAAATATGGAATTGGTAATCGTGGGGACCAGCGCGCCGACGATTCGCGTGCGCCGCGAGGCGAGGCTGCCGGCAATGCCGTTTGGTATATAGCCGACGGACTCAACCGCCTGCAATACCCGCTCGCGGGTGGCCACCGCCACTTTCTGCGGCTGATGAAGTACCCGCGAAACGGTAATCGTGGAAACGCCTGCGATACGTGCCACATCTTCCATTCTGGTTGGCGTTTTTCGATTCACGGCGATTCAAAAATTTCATCAGCAATGTTAGCGGTAACATAATGCTAGCAAATGCATTCAAATTCCACAACTTGCAAGAAAACAGGAGCCAAAATCATGTATCAGTTCGGTCAAGCCAGTGACAGTATTCGGTCAAGCAATACAGGCGCACAGTTCGAGACCCGCAACCCCGCCGATCCGAAAACGGTGACCGGAGAATATGTTTCGACACCACCGGAGACGCTGCAGGAAATCGCCGCACTGGCGGCGCAAGCCCAGAAAGGCTGGGGTGCGCTCCCCCCCGTCGAACGCGCACGAATCGTCACCCGGTTTCTCGATCGCGTGGAAGCGCAGGCGGAACAAATCACGCTGTCCGTCACACGCGAACAGGGTAAGCCACTGGCCGAGGCGCGTGGCGAACTTGGAAAGTCCCTGCGCGAGGCACGCTTCATGGTCAGCGAAGGCGCGCGCGCCGATGGACAGGTCGTCCCGGCTCAGCGCCCGGGCATGCGCAACCTGATCATCACCCGACCACGCGGCGTAATCGCCGCGATCACGCCCTGGAACTTTCCCGTCCTGACCCCCATGCGCAAGATCGCGCCGGCACTGGTCCACGGCAACGCCATCATCCTCAAGCCGTCGGAATACACGCCGGCGGCTGCATGCCTCATGGCGGAGGCAGCCCGCGACATCCTGCCCGATGGCCTTTTTCAAATCGTGCTCGGCGGCGCCGAGACGGGCGCGGCCCTGGTCTCGCTGCCGGCAGTCCAGGGTGTGACATTTACCGGCTCGGTCGCGACCGGTCGTGCGATCTACAAACTGGCCGCCGACAATCTGGCGGAAATCTCTCTTGAGCTCGGCGGCAAAAACGCCGCGATCATCAACGATACGCACGATATGACAGCGTGCCTCGATCAGGTCGTGAATGCGGCATTCCAGTGCGCCGGTCAACGCTGTACCGCCATCAGCCGCGTGATCGTTTCATCGCGTCTTGCCGACGAGGTGACACAGGGGCTGATCGAGCGTGCGCAGCGCGTTCGCCTCGGTGACGGCATGAAACAGGACACCACCATGGGACCACTGATTCATGCAGACCAATTGCGACGCGTCGAGCGCCTCGTCCAGCAGGGGCTCACGGAAGGCGCGCAGGCGCTGACCGGAGCGCAGCGCGCGTCGAACGATGGGCTCGGAGACGGATACTTCTACCAACCGACGATCCTTTCCGGCGTGGATCCGGCGGCCACTGTCGCGCGGGAAGAAATCTTCGGTCCGGTCATCTCCGTACTGACCTATTCCGACTTCGATGAAGCGCTGCAAATCCTGAACACCGTCGACTACGGTCTGACCTCTGCCCTGTTCTCCAACAACAATGAGCTGGTGCAACGCTTCCTGAACGCAAGCCAGAATGGCATGCTGCACATCAATCACGGCACGGTGCCGGACGACCACATGCCCTTCGGCGGCATCAAGAACTCCGGCGTCGGCGCCTACTCCGTGGGCAGCTCCAGCGCTCGTTTCTATACCACCGAGCACTCGGCATACATCAAGTTCGAATGAGAAGCGTGCCATGAATGAAATACCGCCCCTGCGACGCATCGAAACATTCGTCTTTCGGGCGCCGATCGAGGAGCCGGTGGTTACATCGTTTGGCGTCATGCACGACCGTCCTGCTGTTTTGGTGCGCGTGGAGGACGAGCACAAGGCCAGCGGCTGGGGTGAGTCCTGGTGCAACTTCCCGACCTGTGGTGCCGAACACCGCGCGCGCCTGATCGACACGGTACTCGCGCCGTTACTGCTGGGCCGCGCATTCGCGAGTCCGGCGGATGCACTCAGCCACCTTGAACTCGGAACCCGCATACTCGCCCTGCAAACCGGCGAACCCGGCCCGCTGGCGCAGGCTATGGCCGGAATTGACATTGCTTTGTGGGATCTGGCGGCACGGCGCGCCGGAAAACCGCTGTACGCATTGTTGGGCGGCGGGCGCGTCGACGCAGTTCCCGCCTACGCCAGCGGCATCAATCAAAAGAATGCCATCACCACCATCGAGCAATCCCGAGCCGCCGGTTTTTGCGCCTTCAAGGTCAAGCTTGGGTCGGATCGCGATGCCGACGTCAGGACCATCAGGCAAACACACGAGGTCCTGCGTCCCGGCGAACGGCTGATGGCAGATGCCAACCAGGGCTGGAGCATCGATTCGGCCCTGGCCATAGCCGGCACTCTGCAGGATTACCCGCTGGACTGGCTGGAAGAGCCCTTACCCGCCGATGCGCCGATTGAAGACTGGAAAGCCCTTGCGACGCGTTGCCCGGTGCCTCTGGCTGGCGGCGAAAATCTGGCAGGCACAAAGGCCTTTGAGCAGGCGATCGGCCAGGGGCTACTCCAGGTCATACAACCGGATCTGTGCAAATGGGGTGGGTTCAGTCGGTGCTATCCGGTAGCGCGGCAGGCACGCGCAGCTGGCCGCCGCTATTGTCCCCACTACCTGGGAGGCGGCATCGGCCTGCTGGCTTCCGCTCACTTGCTGGCGGCCGTGGGCGGAGATGGCCGGCTTGAAGTCGATGCAAATCCCAACCCGCTGCGCCAGCAACTGGCACAGCCCTTCCCGGCCCTCAGGGACGGCGTCTTCGCGCTGCCGCAGAGCCCCGGTCTTGGCGTTACACCGGATCTGGACGCGACGGCGGAATGGGTGGTCATGCATGCGACACGCACGGTTTGATCCGCTTCGCCTGCGCCGGGAACATCAATCAGGCCCCGTCGTCATCCTTTTCATCGCCTGCAACGCTTCGGCGAAGTCGGTGACAGGACGATAGCCCATCCCGTTCCGGATTTTCCCGATTCCATATCGCCGGGGAAGCGCGATGAAATCCAGTTGGAAGCGGGATAACGGTGGTACTCCGGGGATATGCAGCACACGCCAGACGCCTTCCACCAGCCGGGCCACGGGGCGCAGCAGCCACGACGGCGCGCTGCGTGTGGGCGGCGTTACACCGCGGGCCGTCAGCAATGCCGTCAGAAATTCCCGGACCGGACGCGGATTACCGTCAGTAACGAAATAGGTTTCCCCATTTTCCCCTCGGGTCAGAGCGAGCATGATTGCTTCGACGAGATTCTCCACATGAACCATTTCCATGGGTATCTCGCCACCATCCGCCCACATGAACTGGCCGGCCTTCACCTTCCCGATGACCTTGTCGAGTTGTTTGTCTCCGTCTCCCCAGATATAGGGGGGGCGCAGGATCACTCTGTGAACAGACGATGAGGATCGACGTATGCCGACCTCGGCCAGTTTCTTGGCCTTGCCATAATACGAATTCGGTTCGTCCGGATAAGGGTATGTCTCATCGATGTCCAGCAGCGGGCCATTGCCCTGGAGGACGGATTCGGAACTGATGTAAATGAAGCGACGTACACCCTGCTCATCGCAGGCCTTCAGAAGCTGCTCCGTAGCGAGGGTGATCGGATTATGGAAATCCTCCCACTTGCCCCACACTTCTATGGGCGAAGCCAGGTGGATGACAACCTCTTGCCCCGCCAGCGCGGGCGCCCATTCGCCGATGTTTTCCAATGAACCATGTATAACTTTGGTCCCAGTCTCGGCCAGCATGCTGCTTTTTGCCGTCGAGCGCGAGAGCGCCGTCACGGTATGGTGGTCCGCCTGGAGCCTTGCGAGCAATCGCTTCCCTACAAATCCTGTGGCGCCGGTAACGAAAATATTCAACGTCATTCCTCTTCATCCTTAAACGGGAACGGTCATTCTACAGCTTGTGCCGAGCGGACAAGCGCCGGATGTCGTGCGCATCAAAGTCGCAGTTCCAGGTAACGTGCCGTTTCAATCGGGTTGTACCGATACGCGTGAATATCGCGAAACCCGAGCCGCTCGTACAAACGCAGGGCGGGACCCATCGACGGCAGGGTATCCAGCCTCACACGTTCGTACCCTCCCTCCCGTGCCGCCTCTATTGCCGTCCGCGCCAGCGACAACCCGACTCCCCTGCCACGCCCGGACGGCACAACGTAGAGGCGCTTGAGCTCGGCAATCCGAGGGGGTTCCAGCGGCCTCAGTGCCACGCAACCCAGGGCATCATGGCCGTCCAACGCCAGGAGCAAAGCCCCGTGCACCGGCACATAGTCGCCGGGCAACGCCGCCAGCTCCGCCGCGAAACCCTGAAAATCCAGGTCGATATCCAGCGATCTCGCGTACTCCGCAAACAACCGCCTCGCCGCATCAATATCAGTCGCGGTCGTCGCCTGAATTATTCGCATCACCGAAACCCTGCAACAACGCCACTACCAATCGATGACAGTCATCCGGCCAACCGATTGCGACCCCCGGCAACCGCAATACTGTTGCCTGCCTCATAAACTTGTACCATAGGGCCAACCGCATCCGGCGCTCCCAATACCGACCGACAGGCGCCTCTCACACGCTGACTTCCGCAAGCGGGCGCCGCGTCATTTTGATTGAGATAGTTTGCAACCCACTCAATGAAAAGAACAAACATCGTTGAGTTTGTCGTCATGCTGGCGACGGTCTTGCAATGGCTCTTCCTGGCGACCATAACCGGTTTTATCGTCGGTACCGGTACCAGCCTGTTTCTGCATTGTCTGTTTTTCCTGGCCGGGCGCTCTTTTTCCGCGCCGCTCTGGCTGCAGATGTCACTGTTGCCGCTGGGCGGCCTCCTCAACGGCCTGCTGCTGTATTACGGCTACAAGATCAACCGCACGGGCCTCAAGGATTCGGTGATGGCGGCAGTCTACGAGCAGCGCGGCCGGATGCCCATCAAGACCCTGATCATCAAGCCGGTCGCCGCCATCATCACCCTGGCCACCGGCGGCTCGGCCGGCAAGGAGGGGCCCTGCTCACATATCGGCGCCAGTCTGGCCGCCGGGCTGGGGCAGTTGCTGCGGCTCAATCCCGAATTGCAGAAACGCCTGGTCGCCTGCGGTGTCAGCGCCGGCTTCGCCAGTGTTTTCGGCACACCGGTCGCCGGTGCGATTTACGGCATCGAAGTGCTCGCGATTGGCCGCATTCGCCACGACTTTCTGTTTCCTGCCATCGTTGCGGGCATCACGTCGTATCAGGTGAGCCAGTTTTGGGGCATTCCCTATCAGCAGTATCAAATCGCATTTCTCGCGCATTTCTCCGAACTGCTGTTTTTCAAGACCGTTCTCATCGGCATCATTTGCGGTATCGCGGCCTGGGTGTTCGTCGATACGCTGCGCGGCGTCCAGAGCCTTTTTGCACGTCTGCAAACACGCTTTTCCCTCTGGCCACCGCTGATGCCGTTTCTGGGCGGCCTGGTGCTGGCCGCCATGATACTGGTGATTCCGACCGAATACCTTGGGCTGAGCCTGCCCCTGATGGACCGGGCCCTGGGCGGCGAGAGCATGCCCTACCTGGGTTTTCTGTGGAAAACCCTGCTCGTGGCGGTGACGCTCGGGTCCGGCTTCTACGGAGGCATCGTGACGCCGCAATTCGTGATCGGGGCGGTCACGGGCAATGCCTTTGCACATCTGCTGGGCGTCGCCCCGGCACTGGGCGCGGGTGTGGGGCTGGTCGCAGTGATGGCCGCCGCATCGAACACGCCCATTGCCGCCATCATCATGGGCGTGGAGCTGTTCGGAAGTGCGGGTATGCTTTACGTCACCGGCGCGAGCATCGTCGCGTATCTGGTCGTCGGGCACCGTAGCGTCTATCCGGAGCAGAGGCTGGTCTATTCCAAATCGTCCTGGATACAGGCCCGTCCGGATCTGCCGATCGGTCAGGAGAAAGTGCATTTATCCTATGGCCTGCTGAAGTGGTGGAGCCACCGCCGGCATTCGCGCTGAACATCCCCGCCCGTGAGCATGCCCTGACAGGCTAACCGCGCCCTGCATCATCTCCCCGGTCGCGGCCACCGCGCAGCAAGCGCTTGTGGTAGACGTGGGTGATGCGCTCGCCGTCCCAGACGTAGCCCAGGTGCAGGCTCTGCCTCGGGATGCTCACCGCTGGCGGGCGCAACGCGCCAATGCATTCGCCGCCAGCATGGCGCGCGCTGGGATAGATCACGCCCCAGGCGCCTTGCGCGCGCAGATGTCTGCCGCAACGCTGGCCGGCGCTCCAGTCATCCGGCGCGTGCACGGCCGCGAAAGCCGGGCCGCGGACGTCGTGCAGTGGTTTCAGCACCTCGCCAACATAAACGCGCAGATCGATTTCACCCGGCCTCTCGTGCGTCGCGGCGAGAAAACGCTCGCGATGGTAGCGGGTTTCGCTGATGGCGGTTTCAAGGCTGCGGCCCGCGTAATACACGCCATATGTGCCATCGCTGAAACGGCTTTTGCGATAAATACTGACATGCGTGAAAGCGGCCATCACCACCGAAGCGCCGGGCGCGCTCAGGCGGTCTTCCTGCCGCACCAGGCGCAACTGGCCAACCTGATCGCGCAAGCGATCGTTGGTGAGAGCCTCCAGATCGAAGACTTCCTGCATGCGCTCCGGCGCCACCAGGCCCTCGAACAGAGGTACCGGGGGGTACTTCGAGGAGACGATGCGGTACTGCCTGCCCGGCACTTCCACCTGGGGCGGATCAGCCACGCCGTGATCACCAGCCACGCTGTGCGTCCAGATAACGGCGCACGTCGGCCAGATCGGCCACATTGCCGCCCAGCATGTATTCCAGCGCACTCGCACCGTTGAAGCCCGGCGCGTCGTTCGGGCGGCGGATCCACGTATTCGCGGCGTCAGCACTGGGCAGAAGCGTATGCAGCGCCTTGTAGATACCCAGCAGATAGCTGATTCGCTCCAGCGTATCGCGGCTCAGCCGCGCATTGCGTTCCGATTTCCATTTATAGAACGTGGACGTCGGCGGATCCCCCAGCAAACGCCGTTGTTCACTGACGCTCAACCGCCAGCGCTGGGCGAGGTTGAAGAAAGCTTCCAGGGCGGTCGCCGACAGATGCTGTACATCAGACGCGGGCGCCAATGCTTGAGACGTCATGGCTTGCTATTCCCTATATGGAGTCTTACACAGTTTTACTCCATATATGTATTGATCGCAAGTATTCGCCGACCGGCAATCGTAAACTATCAAACAATAGCGACCTGACAGCGGACAAACGCAGTACCCCGGCAAAAGGACAATCGTGATGACAGATTCAGATGCAAGCAAGGCAGGTTCATTCAGTATCGGTGGAGACATCAACATCAACCGGCTCGGATTCGGCGCAATGCGCATCACCGGGCGCGGCATATGGGGCGCGCCGAAAGATCGGGCCGAAGCCATCAGAACGCTGAGGCGTGTGCCCGAACTGGGCATGAACTTCATCGACACCGCCGACTCGTATGGCCCCGACATCTCGGAGCCGCTCATTCGCGAAGCGCTCCACCCCTACCCCGACATGCTGGTCGCGACCAAGGCGGGATTGACGCGCAGCGGCCCGGACCGATGGGAACCGCTGGGGCGACCCGAGTATCTGCGCCAGCAGGCGCTCAAAAGCCTGCGCTGGCTGGGCGTCGACCGCATCGGGCTGTGGCAGTTGCATCGCATCGATCCGAAAGTGCCGCGCGACGAACAGTTCGGCGCGGTCAAGGCACTGCTGGACGACGGTATCATCGCGCACGCCGGCCTCAGCGAGGTCTCGGTCGAGGAGATCGAAGCCGCCTCCCGTGTGTTTCCCGTCGCCACGGTGCAGAACCGCTATAACCTCGTCGATCGCAAAAACGAGGACGTGCTGAACTATTGCGAGAGAAACGGCATCGGTTTCATCCCGTGGTACCCCCTCGCCGCCGGCAAGCTCGCAAAGAGCGGCTCCGCCCTCGACGACATCGCCCGGGCACATGGCGCCACTCCCAGCCAGATTGCCCTGGCGTGGGTTTTGAAGCGCAGCCCGGTGATGTTGCCAATCCCCGGCACCTCCAAAGTCGCGCACCTGGAAGAAAATGTCGCGGCCGTGGATATCCGGCTCTCGGAAGAAGAATTCAATGCGCTGGACGAAAGCGGAAAGGCAGCGTAGCCCGCCCTCCCCCGAAGGCGTGAACAAACTCCGGGATATAAGGTTATCCCGGTTTGCGCCGCTCCCTCGATGCCACCCGGCACGACCATTGTGGGAGCGGTGCGAGCCGCGATAGTACCGCCACCGCTCGCGGTCAGTCCCCGCTGCCGGCATTGCGCCGCATCAGCGCAAGCAAGGCAACCAGCGAGAGTATCGCCACCGCAATGGCGAAGCCGACGCCTGCCACGCGCAGTCCGGCCAGATCGGCCACCAGGCCTACGCCAATGACCGGAATCGAGATGGCAACATACAGCACGACGAAAAAGGTAGATGCGACCTCACCCCGGCGTTCCGCCGGGCTGGCGCCCGTCACCGCGGCCATGCCAGCGCGAAATCCGAGCCCCTGGCCAAAGCCTGCGGTCACGGCCCCGGCGAGCAACACTCCCAGATTTGCCGTGCCAACTCCGGCGCCCACCAGTGCGGCGCCAACAGCCAGAACCAGACAACCGCCAGGCAGCGCCCAGCGCCGTGGAACCCGCTCCAGCGAAAGCTGCCCCGCCGTGGATGCAGCAAATACCGCGAACACCACGACTCCCGCGACCGTGGAACTCGCCAGTCCCAGCACCCGGCCAAGAAAGGCTGGCGCCACAGCCGTAAACAGGCCCAGCACGGCGAAACCGGCAAATCCGGCGATCGCTGCCGGTATGAACACTTCGCGCACCTGTGCGGGCACCTGCAACTGCTGCCGATGAAGCCTGGGCCTGTCGCTGACATCGACGGTCTCGGGCACGTAGCGCACTGCGACCGCCGCGATCGCCAGCAGCACGAGATCAATCAAAAAACACAACCGCAAAGGCAGTGGCGCATACTGTGCCAGGATGCCTGCCAGGAGCGGCCCGCAGCCCAGACCCCCCATGTTTGCCGCAGTTGCGACCAGGGTGGCCATGCCGCGCCGCTTCTCCGGGGCGAGTTCCACGACCGCGACCGTCGCCGTGCCAGTCATGACGCCGGCCGACATCCCCGAAAGCACTCTTCCGATCAGCAGCGGCACGAGGCCGTCGCCAACCAGAAACGCGAGCGCGCTCGCAGCCGAAAGCGCCATGGCACCGAAAAGCATCGGTCGGCGCCCGATCTGGTCCGACCAGCTTCCGGCCACGATCAACGCAGCAATGACACCCGCCGCGTACACCGCAAAGATCACGGTGATCATCAGTTCCGAAAAGCCGAGCCGGGCCTGATAAAGCGGGTATAGCGGCGTCGGCAGGGTGGTGCCGAGCATGACGACGAGAAACGCGAAGGTCACAAAGCCGAAAGCGAGCCAGCAGCGGGTCATTGATGACATTCGCATCCCGGCATTTTAGACAACGGGGAGTTGATGACAAGCACTTGTCCCGATTACCGCGCGAAGGTGGACCCAGTGCCCGCCATCAACGCCCGTTGTCACCTTTTCCGCACAGGCGGGAATGCCGGCACGGGTTGAACATGCCGGACGGCCCGGCCGGGAAGACGGAACCTCCTGCGGCCCGGCGCAGGAGCAGGCCATCGATCAGTCGGCCATCTCCAGGGCGAAGCTCACGGCATCGACCCCGGCCTGGGC
>CAZYIP010000047.1:0-6416 GCA_964646895.1 uncultured Salinisphaerales bacterium
CACCGCCAGGCCCCTCTCCCTCACCCCCCAACCTGAGATCACAGGATGGGGGGTTTTTTGTGTCATAGTTATTTTGTTTGCAGGTCGGGCATCCGCCCGCACCTCATGGCGTCCGGCCACTTGTCGCAGGAGTAGGCATTGCAGATCAAGGAACAATCGCGCTGGCCTGTTGCCGCGTTCGTCCCATTGCTTGCGGGATGGCTCTGGATACTGCTTTCGGCGGCGTACGGTTTCGGGGCACTGATTGCTGCTCTCTTTCCGGCGACCTTTCTGCTGGCAACAGGGTTCTCGCTGCTGCTGTGGTCAGGCAGCCGAAAAATCCCCCAGTTCATGGCATTTGGCGGATTGTTCTCGGCGATCCTGGCGCTGGTCGCGATAATCTGGCTGGGGATCGTTGCTGCTATCCCCCTGTTTATCCTGGGAGCCGCCAGTTATGTGGTCGCGGGCTATGTCGGCATTGCACAGGAGCCCCTGCCTGAAGGCGCGCCGCATCCCGAAGTCACGCCGGGCCTCGCGGCGAAGGCCGCACTGGACGAAAACCTGCTCGCCTGGTTCACCACAATCGCACGAATCCCCGCTGGCGAAACGGCTCGTCGTATCGTAAGTGAAGTCGCGGCACTGGAGCGTTATATCGCTGATACCGGCGACAGGCCCGATCCGTTTTTTCCGCCACCCCCGGTACTGTCGGATGTTGAAACGCGGCCGGGACGCTGGGGAAAGTACACTTTCGAACGTCTGCAATTCAGTAGTGATTATGCGCCACCGGCGGAGATGCCGGGTGCGCAGCGCTGGCACGCCTTCGTCAGAAATCGTACCGCCCATGCGTGGATGCTGCGCCATCCGGGCGCGCCACGACCGTGGGTAATCGGTATCCACGGTTATCGCATGGGCCTGCCCATGCTCGATCTGGCGCTGTTCCGCCCTGACTGGCTGCATCAGACGTTAGGGTTCAACATGCTGATACCTGTACTTCCGCTGCACGGGCCGCGCCGGGCGGGTGTGTTCAGCGGCGATTTCTACATGGATGGCGATGTGCTCAACATCATTCATGCGGAAGCGCAGGCCATGTGGGATATCCGCCGCTTGCTGGGATGGCTGCGCCACACGCAGGGCGCGGCACGCATCGGGGTGCTGGGCTACTCGCTTGGAGGCTATAATGCAGCCTTGCTGGCCACTGTCGAAGCAGACCTGGATTGCGTAATCGCAGGGATTCCGGCGACGGACCTTCCATCACTGCTGTGGCGACACATTCCCGAGATACAGGCGCGGCAGCTTGCATCGCTGGGTGTGGACCGTGAATCGGTGGCGCATGCCTGCCGGCACGTTTCGCCCCTTGAGGCCCCGTGTCGTGTCGCGTGGAGCGATCGCTTCCTTTTCGCCGGGACAGTCGATCGCATCGTACCTCCAGGGCAGGTGCTGGCGTTGTGGCATCATTGGCAGCAGCCAGTGATCTCATGGTATTCCGGTGCCCATCTCACCTTTCGGGGTCGGCCGGAAGTGCGCCATCTGATTACCAAGGCGTTGACCACGCGCCTGTCCGAATCCAGCATCGATACCCCTGACGGCATATCTGGAAGAGCTGATGGCACAATCGCATAAGATTACCTACCGCAAAGACTATACGGCGCCCGACTATCTCATCGATGCTATCGAGATGCGTGTCGATATTCGGGCCGATCATACGCGCGTTGATTCGATCCTGACCGTACGCCGCAACCCGGAGCGTCCTGCCGGACAGCCTCTGGTGCTCGATGGCGAGAAGCTGGATCTCGTGGACGTTCGCGTTGATGGCAGGCAACTGCCGGCAAACGAGTATCAGCTCGGCGAGCATGGCCTCACCATCCCGGACTTCGGCGACGGCGGTCGGGTGGAAATCAGCAACCGTATCGATCCTGCGGCGAACACGGCGCTGGAAGGGCTCTACCAGTCCGGTGACATTCTCTGCACCCAGTGCGAGGCGGAAGGTTTCCGCCGTATCACCTACTTCATCGATCGCCCGGATGTCATGGCGACCTATACGACCACCATCGTTGCCGACCGCGACCGTTATCCGGTGCTGCTGTGCAACGGCGATCCCGTGGCCAGCGGAGAAGAAGAAGGCGGCCGCCATTGGGTGCGCTGGGATGATCCGCATCCCAAGCCGTCCTATCTGTTTGCGCTGGTTGCCGGAAACCTGGCCATGGTCGAGGACGAGCATGTCACCGCGTCGGGCCGGCACGTTGCGTTGCGTTTCTACGTGGATCCGGGCAACGAGGAGAAATGCTCGCACGCAATGAACGCACTCAAGGCGGCGATGGCCTGGGATGAACGCGTTTACGGCCTCGAATACGACCTGGGCGTTTACATGATCGTCGCCGTGGGCGCCTTCAACATGGGCGCCATGGAGAACAAGGGCCTCAACCTGTTTAACGACAAGTATGTGCTTGCCGATACCGACACTGGCACCGATCAGGATTTTGCCAACATCGAGGACGTCATCGGGCACGAATACTTTCACAACTGGACCGGCAACCGTGTCACCCTGCGCGACTGGTTCCAGCTCAGTCTGAAGGAGAGCCTGACCGTCTTTCGCGAGCAATCGTTCAGCGCCGATCAGGGCATGGCAGCAACCAGGCGCATCGCCAACGTGCGCGGCCTGCGCAGCTTTCAGTTTCCCGAGGATGCCGGTCCGATGGCGCACCCGGTGCGGCCCGAGTCGTACATCGAGATGAACAACTTCTACACGATGACGATCTATCAGAAGGGCGCCGAAGTCATTCGCATGATGCACACGCTGCTCGGCGATGACATGTTCCGTCAGGGCGTGCGCCGCTACCTGGAACGCTACGACGGCCAGGCGGTGACGATCGAGGATTTCGTTGCCGTGCTGGAGGAGGTGAGTGGCGTCGACCTGACGCAGTTCCGGCTGTGGTACAGCCAGGCGGGTACGCCGGAACTCCGCATCGAGGACGATTACGACGCCGACACGCAGAGCTGCACATTACGAGTACATCAGCATTGCCCCGCCACACCGGGACAGATGGACAAGGCGGCGATGCATATCCCGCTGACGGTCGCACTGCTCGACAGCAGTGGCAACACGCTGCCTCTGAATATGCCGGGGGATTCGGGCAGCGCGCCGCGCGAGCGTGTGCTCAGCGTCCGCGAGTGCACGGAAACGTTCCGTTTCGACAACATCCCGGAGCGGCCTGTCCCCTCGTTGCTGCGGGGATTTTCAGCGCCGGTCAAGCTGCAATATCCGTATACTGCGGATCAGCTGCATTTCCTGATGCGACACGATGACGATCCCTTCGGCCGCTGGGAAGCGGCTCAGAAACTGTTGCTGGGCAATGTCCTGGACGTCATCGCCAGATTGGCGGATGGACGGCAACCGGCCCCCGAGCCGGCATTGATCGATACGCTGCGCGACCTTTTGACTGCTGACACCCTTGAGCCCGGGTTGCTGGCAGAGATGCTGACCTTGCCGAGCGAGGCCTATATCGCGGAACAGCTCCCCGAAGTCGATGTGGATGCAGTGGTCGCGGCGCGCCAGCACCTGCGGTCAATGCTGGCCGATGCGCTACGCGAACCGCTGATGGCGACTTATCGCGCAACCCAACCCCGGCAGCCCTATGTTTTTCATCCGGCCGAAGCGGGGCGCCGGCGCTTGCATAACCTGTGCCTTGGTTATCTGTGCGTGCTTGACGAGCCGGAAACTTCGGCGCTCGCCGCGCGTCAGTTCGAATCGACGGATAACATGACCGACACCATGGGCGTGCTGGCGGCGCTCAATGATGTGGACAACGAGACCCGCGAAACGATTTTCGCGAGCTTTTACCGCCGCTGGCGTGGTCAGCCGCTAGTTATCGACAAGTGGCTTACCCTGGAAGCGGTTTCACGGCGAAAGGGCGCCCTCGAACGGGTGCGCCAGCTCCTGGATCATGAAGCCTTCGACCTTCGCAACCCGAACCGGGTACGCGCCTTGCTGGGTGCTTTCAGCATGCACAACATGCGTGGCTTCCATCAGGCGGACGGTGCCGGCTACCGTTTCACCGCCGATCAGGTGCTGACGCTGAACGATATCAATGCCCAGGTAGCAGCCCGTCTGGTCAGTCCCCTGACCCGCTGGCGCCGTTATGCCGGCCAGCGGCGGGCCCTGATGAAAGCGGAGCTGGAGCGCATTCTCGCAAGCCCGGGCCTGTCGCCGGACGTCTATGAACTGGTGAGCAAGAGTCTCGCCTAGGAGCCTGGGCTCCCAGGATTGCGATTGCAGTGTGGCAATCCGTGCCGCGGCTCGCGGACTGGCCGTGTGTGAGATAATGACATCAGGCTGTGTTCACAATCAGTTGCACGTGCTAACCGACCAGAAAAGGCGCAGAACACGACGTGAGGAGCGCCATGCAGCATCAGGATGAAACGGTGTGGAAAACCGGCATATTCTCATAGTCGAAGACGAAAAGCCGATCCGGGACATGCTGCGATTCAATTTGAATCGGGCGGGGTTCGGAGTGAGCGAGGCCGCCGATGCATCCGCAGCCAGGGTCGCCGTTGCCGACCGTTGCCCCGATCTGGTTCTGCTCGACTGGATGCTGCCCGGCGCCAGCGGCATTCAGCTCACGCGCGAACTCAAGGCGGATCCGGCGACCCGCGATCTGCCGGTCATCATGGTCACCGCGCGCGCGGGGGAGCGGGACCGGGTATGCGGTCTCGACACCGGCTGTGACGACTACATCAGCAAGCCATTTTCGACGTCCGAGTTGCTGGCTCGCGTTCGCGCCGTGCTGCGGCGCGCCCGGCCGGCTGAAGCTGGTGAATGCATAAAGGTCGGCGCTCTTGTCATGGATTGCGCACGCCAGCATGTCAGCGTCGGTGATGAAGCCATCCTTCTGGGCCCGACCGGCTACCGGCTGCTCTTTTTCCTCGCCAGCAATCCGCAGCGGGTCTACACTCGCGGCCAATTGCTCGACCATGTCTGGGGCCGTAACGCGTGGCTCGAAGAACGTACCGTGGACGTGCATATCGGGCGGCTGCGCAAGGCATTGTCCGTACACGGGTACGACCGGCTGCTCCAGACGGTGCGCGGTCGCGGATATAGCTTCACTACCGAGCCGTGACCGGTGCCTGGCGCAAGGAATCCTGGGTTGTACTGGTAGGGCTTGCCGCCGCTCTGGTGGCCGGGCTGCTGTTGGGATACCCGGGCCTTGCACTCTTTATCGCCGCCGCGCTTTACCTGTGCTGGCATCTGTTGAACCTGTGGCGGGTGCAGCGCTGGCTGCGCCGCCGCAATACCTCGGAACCGCCCGCGAGCTGGGGCCTCTGGGAGGACATCAACTATCAGCTGCGGCGCATGCAAAAGCGCAATCACCGCCGCAAGCAGCGGCTCGCCAGCATTCTCAATGAGTTCCAGTCGTCGACCGCGGCGTTGCCGGACGGCACTGTAATTCTGGACGCCGTCGGCCGGATCATGTGGTGCAACGAGGCGGCGGTCGCGCTGCTGGGTCTGCGCGGTGCACAGGATCGCGGGCAACGGGTGGTCAATCTGCTCCGCCATCCCGTGTTTACCGAGTACATGCGTGCCGGACGCTACGATCATGCCGTCGAAACGCCATCGCCAGTCGATCCGGATACCCAGCTGCTGCTGAATGTCGTGCCCTACGGCAACGATCAGCGGCTGCTGATCGTGCGCGATATCAGCGACCTGAAACGGCTGGAGCAGATGCGCCGCGATTTCGTCGCCAATGCCTCGCACGAGCTGCGTACCCCGTTGACCGTACTGCGGGGATACCTTGAGACCATGCAGGCGGAAAGTGACGAGACCGACAGCGAGCTGCACGCGTGGAATGCACCGCTGACCGACATGCTGCAACAGTCGACACGCATGGAGCACATCATCAACGACATGCTGACCCTGGCGCGTCTGGAGTCGGACGGCCTGAGCGCGCCGACGCAAATCGTGGATGTCGCGGAGATCGTGCGCAAGGCGGTTGCCCAGGCGGAAGCGCTGTCGCAGGGGCGGCACACCTTCGATTTGCAACTGCCGCCCGAGCCGAGAGTGCGCGGGCGCGCTGACGAGCTGCAAAGCGCGTTCTCGAATCTGGTGATCAATGCGGTACGGCACACGCCGCCCGGCAGTGAAATCAGGATCGTCTGGGAAGCGCGCGACGATGGCGCGGCACTTGCCGTGAGTGACAACGGCCCTGGCATACCAGCCGCCGACATTGCGCGCCTGACCGAGCGTTTTTACCGGGTGGACGCGGGCCGTTCGCGCGCCAGCGGGGGTACCGGCCTGGGCCTCGCGATCGTCAAGCACGCGTTGGAGCGGCACGGCGCGGAACTGCAAATCCATAGCGAGGTTGGCGCCGGTTCCACCTTCACCTGTGTATTTCCCGCGAGGCGTGTGGTTGCAGGAGCGGCATCCGACCACAACAGGCTCTAGG
>CAZYIP010000047.1:6516-20622 GCA_964646895.1 uncultured Salinisphaerales bacterium
GGGCCGTGTCATCAAATTGTCATATTGGTAGTGTGATAATGAGGGCATGAAACAGTTGTGTCTCAGGAAGATATTTTCCGGAAAACTGCTCTGGGTACTGGCGCCATTGCTGGGGTTGCTCGCCGTTGCCGGCCAGGCTGCGGAGGTGGCCGCCATCAACGGTACCGGTGCCACCCTGCCATATCCGGTTTATGCCTCATGGGCAAGCGGCTATTACCGTGAAACCGGCATCAAGGTTAATTACCAGGCGATCGGCTCCGGCGCGGGCATCAAACAGATCAAGGCGCGGACGGTAGATTTCGGCGCATCCGATGAACCGCTTTCACCACAGGAGCTGGCCGACGCCGGTCTGCTGCAGTTTCCGATGGTCATGGGAGGCGTCGTCCCGGTCATGAATCTCCGCGGCATCGGGGCGGGGGCGCTGCAGCTGGATGGCACCACCCTGGCGCAAATTTTCCTGGGCCGCATTACCCGGTGGAACGACCCGCGCATCGGAAAGCTGAATCCCGACCTCACTCTGCCCGACCGCAGGATCACGGTCGTGCACCGCTCCGACGGTGCAGGCACGACCTTTGTCTTTACCGATTATCTCTCGCGGGTGAGCGAGGCGTGGCGGGAGACCGTGGGCGTTGCCAAGGCGGTTGCGTGGCCGGCTGGCGTGGGTAGCAAGGGCAACCAGGGCGTTGCTGCCTACGTGCAGCGGATCGACGGTGCGATCGGTTACATCGAGTACGCCTACGTGCAGCAACTTGGCATGTCCTATGTACGGTTGAAAAATCGGGCAGGCCGGTTCGTGACGCCGGGTCCACGAACCTTCAGGGCGGCGGCGGCAGATGTGGACTGGGCGCGGGTGCCTGCATTCGATGCGGACCTGATCAATACCCGTGGCGAGAACAGCTGGCCGATTGTCGGTGCGTCGTTCATTCTCGTGCCGCTGCGGCCGACGCGCCCGAAGAGGCTGCGCGGCGTACTGAGATTTTTCGATTGGTGCTACCGCGAAGGGGATCCGGTCGCGGCTGCGCTGGGTTACGTGTCGATGCCGCAATCGGTGGCCAGGCGGGCGAGAAAGGCGTGGGCGACACGTATCGTCGCGCCGGATGGTGGGGCGATATGGCCGCCGCCCGATAAATCCGCTGACGCCCTCTCCAGCCTGGATGCAGGGGAGGTGGCGGCGGGCGGGAATATCAGCCTGGGTCTGACGGCGCATCGGAACCGCGCATCAACGGTCATTCAGTGATGAGAGTTGCCGTCGCGAGCCGCCCCCGCCGAGGCGCGATACTGGACCCGATGTTCCGTTCGGTAACCTGGTTCTTTGCGCTTTGTGTGTTACTGGTCGTCATTGCCATTGTGGTGGCGCTGATCATTGGCGCCGCGCCAGCGCTGGGCAAATTCGGCTTCGGATTTCTGACCAGCGCGGAGTGGAATCCGGTCACCGACGAGTTTGGTGCGCTGGCGCCGATCTATGGCACGCTGGTGACTTCCGCGATCGCCATGATCATCAGCGTCCCGGTGAGCTTCGGTATCGCGCTGTTCATCACCGAACTGGCGCCGCGCTGGCTCAAGCGTCCGATTACCACCGCAATCGAACTGCTCGCGGCCATTCCCAGCATTATCTACGGCATGTGGGGCCTGTTCGTGCTGGCCCCCATCCTGTCCATGGTTGTGGAGCCCTGGGTGACCGCGCACATCGGCCCGTGGCCCGTGATCGGCGCTCTGTTTCGCGGCCCGCCGCTGGGCATCGGCATGCTCACCGCGGGCGTGATCCTGGCGATCATGGTCATACCGTTCATCACCTCGGTGATGCGTGATCTGTTCGAGGTGGTACCCGACGTGCAGAAGGAGTCCGCCTATGCGCTCGGTGCGACGACATGGGAGGTCATGCGCTACATTGTCCTGCCCTACACGCGAGTGGGCGTCGTCGGCGGCATCATGCTCGGGCTGGGGCGCGCCCTGGGCGAAACCATGGCGGTGACCTTCGTGATAGGCAATGCCAACCGCATCCATGCGTCACTGTTCATGCCCGGCAACAGCATCTCCTCCGCCATCGCCAACGAATTCAACGAAGCCGCCGGAGAGATCTATACGTCCTCGCTGATCGCGCTGGGGTTGGTATTGCTGGTCATTACGTTCATTGTGCTTGTGCTGGCGCGCCTGCTGCTGGGTCATCTGGGTGCTCGCAACGGTGCCAGTATCTGAGGGTGAGGATGAACAGCCTTTATCTGCGCCGCCGGCTGGTCAACGCGTTCAATCTGAGCGTGTCCGTGTTGACGACACTGTTCGGATTGTTCTGGCTTGCCTGGCTGTTGTGGACGCTGCTTTCTCGCGGACTGCAATATATCGACTGGGATATCTTCACCCAGGCCACGCCACCGCCGGGGTCGGAGGGCGGTCTGGGCAATGCGATCATCGGCAGCGTGCTGATTACGTTGCTGGGTGTCGGGATCGGAGCTCCGATCGGCGTGCTTGCCGGAACCTGGCTGGCCGAATTCGGCCGTCATTCGCGCCTGGCCGAGGTCATCCGTTTCGTCAACGATATTCTGTTGAGCGCGCCGTCCATCATCATTGGCGTGTTCGTATACATGGCGCTGGTCGCCACGACGGGCCATTTTTCCGGTTTCGCGGGCAGCGTGGCGCTGGCCATCATCGTTATTCCCGTGGTCGTGCGCACGACGGAGAACATGCTGCGGCTGGTGCCGGATGCGCTGAGGGAAACCGCTGCCGCCCTCGGCGCGCCGCAGTGGAAGGTGGTGGTCGCGATCGTCTACCGTGCCGCGGGCGGCGGTATCGTTACGGGTATCCTGCTGGCCCTTGCGCGCATTACCGGAGAGACGGCGCCGCTTTTGTTTACCGCCCTGAACAGTCAGTTCTGGAGCACGGACATGAGCGCGCCGATCGCGAATCTTCCGGTCATGATCTTTCAGTTCGCGATGAGTCCGTACACCCACTGGCAGCACCTGGCGTGGGCGGGCGCGCTGTTGATCACGTTCGGGGTCCTGGCGATCAACGTTATCGTGCGGGTACTGGTGCGCACGCGTTAGGGGAGTCCTGATGAGCCAAATGCCGACGCAATCCGATCACGAACCGGCACCACCGGATGAGCCGCAACCGGGGATGGCCATACGTCGTCCGATGCTGACGCTTGATGGAGCAGCGCAGGCGGATACCCGGATCGACCGACCGAAGATGGATATTCGCGATCTGTGTTTCTACTACGGCCGGTTCGAGGCACTCAAGAACATCAACATGCGCATTGCCGAGAAGCAGGTCACTGCCTTCATCGGTCCCTCCGGGTGCGGCAAGTCAACCCTGCTGCGAACTTTCAACCGCATCTACGAGTTGTACCCTGATCAGAAGGCGGTAGGTGAGATCCTGCTCGACGGAGAGAATATTCTGGACAAGCAGCGGGATCTCAATCTGCTGCGCGCCAAGGTGGGTATGGTGTTCCAGAAGCCGACGCCGTTTCCGATGTCGGTCTACGACAACATTGCATTTGGTGTAAAGCTGTACGAGCGGCTTTCGCGAACGGAGATGGAAGAACGGGTCGAATGGGCCCTGCGCCGCGCCGCACTCTGGGACGAAGTCAAGGACAAGCTCTTGCAGAGCGGTACGCGGCTTTCCGGAGGGCAGCAACAGCGCTTGTGCATTGCGCGCGGCATCGCGGTGAAGCCGGAAATTCTGCTGCTGGACGAACCGGCCTCGGCACTCGATCCGCTCTCCACACTGAAGATCGAAGAACTCATCGACGAGTTGAAAAGCGACTACACCATCATGATAGTAACCCATAACATGCAACAGGCGGCACGCGTTTCCGATTACACTGCTTTCATGTATATGGGCAATCTCATCGAATTCGGGTTGACGGGGGACGTTTTTACCAATCCGGCAAAAAAGCAGACGGAAGACTACATTACCGGCCGCTACGGATAACGACGAGGCGAGGACAGGAAGATGGACAAACTTTCCATCAATACGCATATTTCGCGGCAGTTCAACGAAGAGCTGGAAGACGTGCGTCAGAACGTCCTGGCCATGGGTGGCCTGGTCGAGCAGCAGGTCGCCGACGCGATCAGGGCGCTGCTGGAGCGCGACAGCACCCTGGGCGAGCAGGTCATCGCACGGGATGTCGATGTCAATCGCATGGAGGTGTCTATCGACGAGGAATGCAGCCACATTCTCGCCCGACGCCAGCCTACCGCGAGCGATTTGCGTCTGATTGTGGCCGTGATCAAGACCATCACGGATCTTGAGCGCATTGGCGACGAGGCCGAAAAGATTGGCCGCATGTCAGTGCAGCTTGCCTCGCAGGATCGCCCCAGGGGCTGGCACAGCGACGAGGTCAGGGCGCTTGGCGGGCATGTGCGCAACATGGTTCGCGAGGCACTGGATGCCTTCGCGCGCCTGGACCCGCAGAGCGCGGTTGCCGTGGCCAGGTCCGATGAGCGCGTCGACCGCAAATACGAGAGCATGATTCGTCAATGCGTCACCTTCATGATGGAGGATCCGCGCACCATTCGGCGCATGCTGGACATCCTGTGGTCGGTGCGTGCACTGGAGCGTATCGGTGATCATGCCCGCAACATTTGCGAATACGTGATCTACCTGGTGTACGGGAGAGATGTTCGTCATATCAGCATCGACGACATGGAGCGTGCGGTGGAACGGAGAGGGCCTTGAAGGCTCGGCGGCCGGCGGACGGCTTGAACAGGGCCGAGGTCTTCAGCTTTCTGTTCCTTTCAATTTTATACATGGGTCATTGTTACCTCACAAAACCAAAATACAGAAACAAGGCCGCACAGCCAATCCCACCAACACCCGCAACACACGTACCCTCCTGACACCCATGTCAATCAATTACAAAACGGTCTTCGGCGTAACCGGTCCGCTCGCCAACCAGGTCACGAACTACCGGGAGCGTCAGGAACAGATCGACATGGCCACGGGGGTCGCTGCCGCCCTGGAGCAACAATCACGCCTGGTGGTCGAAGCTGGTACGGGGACCGGAAAGACCTTCGCTTATCTGGTGCCGGCGTTGTTATCCGGCCGCCGGGTGATCGTATCGACTGGCACGAAGAACCTGCAGGAACAGCTTTTTTACAAGGATCTGCCTGTTATCCGCAAATCGCTCGGTGTATCGGTGCGCCTGGCCCTTTTGAAGGGGCGTGGCAACTACCTGTGTCTGCATCGTCTGGAACGCGCAGAAAGCAGCGGCAGAATCCGCAATCCGGCGGTGTTGGCCGAATTACGTGCCATTCGCGAATGGTCGATCCGCACCCGCAGCGGGGATATTTCCGAAGTCGAGGCTGTACGGGAGGATGCACAGGTGTGGCCGCGGGTCACGTCTACCGCCGACAACTGCCTCGGAACGGAGTGCCCCCTGTACGCCAACTGCTTCGTCGTCAAGGCGCGGCGTGCGGCGCAGGAAGCGGATGTGGTGGTGGTCAATCATTACCTCCTGTTCGCCGACCTGTCGTTGCGCGAGGAGGGCTTCGGCGAGGTGTTACCGGGCGCCGATGCCATCATTCTGGACGAAGCGCATCAATTACCGCATATCGCTTCGCAGTTTTTCGGTCAGGCATTGACCAGCCGGCAATTACACGAACTGGTGCGCGACACGCGCGCAGAGTCCAGGGAAATCGCCGGTGAACTGCCGCAGCTTGAAGAAGCGCTGGGACAGGTGGAGCAGGCCGCGGCGGATCTCGAAGCCGCCTTGCACGGCCTCGCGCGGCGCAGCGCCTGGCAAGAGGCTTGCGGCGACGACACCAGCCAGGCGGGACTGGATGCGCTGGAGGCGGCGCTGAGCGACGCCGGTGCCGAACTGAAAGTCGTCGCCGAACGCTCCCGCGGACTGGAGACCTGCGAACGCCGGGCGGCACTTCTGCTGCAGCGCTTGCGCCTGCTGCGCAAACCCGACGTGCCGAATAGCGGGGAAAATGCGCCTGATGAAGATCTCGCGGAGCAGTCGGTCCGCTGGGTCGAAAAGCCGAATCGCGGTTTTGTGCTGCATGCGACTCCACTGGACGTGGCGCCGACGTTTCGGCGCGTATTCGACGCTCAGCCGACCGCGTGGATATTCACTTCGGCGACCCTCAGCGTTGATGGCCGTTTCGACCACTTCACAACCGCGCTCGGGATTCCGGAAGCTGAAACCCTGGCTCTGGACAGCCCCTTCGACTACGCGGGCAACGCGCTCCTTTACCTGCCGCCGGACATGCCGGATCCGGCGGCGCGTGACTACACGCGGCGGGTAGTCGATGCGGCACTGCCCGCGATTCGTGCCAGCGGTGGTGGCGCATTCCTCTTGTTCACCAGCCATCGCGCACTGCGTGAAGCTGCCGACTACCTGGTGCCGCGGCGCGAATTTTCCCTTTTCGTGCAGGGAGAACAGGGCAGGGGAGAGCTGCTCTCGCGCTTTCGCGCGCAGGGCAACGGGGTACTGCTCGGCACCAGCAGCTTCTGGGAAGGCGTGGATGTACGCGGCGCCGCGTTGCGGGTGGTCGTGATCGATCGCCTGCCGTTCAGCTCGCCGGGAGATCCCGTGCTGAAGGCCCGCCTGGACGCCCTGCGTACACGGGGAGAAAGCCCGTTCACTTCCTATCAGTTGCCGCAGGCGGTCATTACGCTCAAACAGGGTGCTGGTCGCCTGATCCGGGATCATCACGACTACGGCGTGCTCGTGCTGTGTGATCCGCGCTTGCGTTCGCGCGGTTACGGCCGGGTCTTCCTGAACAGCCTGCCCGAAATGCCCTGTACGGACGACGAGGAAGCCATTCGCTCGTTTTTTGTCGAGCACAGGGATTCGGCATGAAGCTGCTCGCTCTGGACACCGCGACTGAAGCCTGCTCGGTGGCGCTCGAAGTCGATGGGGAGGTCAGCGAGCGCTTCGAGATCTCCCGGCGCGAGCATGGGCGAGTGCTGTTACCGATGATTCACGCTCTGCTGGCGGATGCGGACCTGACGCTGCCGGCCCTCGATGCGATCGCGTTCGGCCGCGGTCCAGGTGCATTCACCGGGGTGAGAATAGCGGTGGCTACCGCTCAAGGGCTGGCCCTCGGCGCCGATTTGCCTTTGATCGGGGTGTCCACGCTGGCCACCCTCGCCCAGGGAATCGCTGAACGTCAGCAGGTTCCCGGCGTGTTTGCCGCCATCGATGCACGTATGGGTGAAGTTTATGCCGGCGCCTTCGAATATCCCGGCGCCGGTCGAGCCGTGATCGCCGTGGGTGAAGAGCAGGTGTGCGCACCGGATATGGTGAGCGCGCCGGCAAGTCGAGGCTGGTATGGCGCAGGTTCCGGCTGGGCCCGTTACGGCGAAATCATGAGCGCCCGGCTGCGCCTGGATGATCACGTGTGGGATGGCGATGCGTTGCCACGGGCACGGGACATGCTGCCGATCGCCCGTGCCGTCCATGCTCGCGGCGCACTGTGCGATCCGGAGCAGGCGCGTCCGGTTTACTTGCGCCGCGATGTTGCCCGCAAAGCAGTCAAGTTGAAATGAATCTGAAAATTCGCATATAATAGTGCAAATTGTTACAAACGTTTGACCCCGCGTGCGGATTTGCCGGCTCGTTCCGGCCCTTCCTGCCGCGTCGTTGATCCGGGCCGATTCTTGGCCTCGCGATACTTTCGACCGGCGCTTGCTCAATCAAATATAAATTTGTCGATTGGCGGCTTTCCCCGGACGGGTCGCCATTCATCAGGCATCGATGAGTGAAAGGCTCTCGAAATGCATGGTGTTGTGCTTCTCCGGACGTCCGGCTAGAAGGGATACACCTGTATGGCTAAACGAACACCGATCAACCCTTCGGCAGACGGCCTCGACTTCAGGCCACCCACTGCGGAAGACGGGTCGTCGGTGCATGCACTGGTGGACCATTGCGACCCGCTTGACCTCAACTCCGTCTACAACTACCTCATTCTCTGCCAGCACTTTCCGGATACGTCGGTGATCGTCGAGACGGACGAGGGCAATGTTGTCGGTTTCGTCTCCGGCTACATCAAGCCCGGCGCTCCGGATGTGTGGTTCGTGTGGCAGGTTGCGGTCGGCGCGGAGGCGCGCGGACGCGGCGTCGCCAAGCGCATGCTGGCGGAAATCGTGCAACGACCGGCCTGCAGCGATGTGCGCTACCTGGAAACCACGATCACTCCCTCCAACAAGGCATCCTGGGCGCTTTTTACATCCTTCGCCGACAACATCGGTGCCGATTGCGAGGATGAGGTGCTGTTTGCCGACACGCATTTCGGCGAACTCGATCATGAGGACGAGCACCTGTTGCGCATCGGCCCGTTCCATCCCAAGGCGATTGCTGAACAGCTTTCGGCATGATACTCAATTTAAATCTCCCTCTCCGGCCAGCGGGGAGGGAGATTTAAATTAAAAAGGACCGTGTACCGATCGTGAGGTGATAAAATCCTGCTCCTCGCGCTGCCCATGGGCCCTGCCGGGAAATCAGGCAGAAGGCAGACCCGACCCACTTGACCGGAGATGAACATCCGATGCTGATAAGAACACTGGAAGAAGCCGATCGCACTCGTAACGTGAAAAGCGAAGGATGGGACAGCTCGCGGCTGTTGCTGAAAAGGGATGGTGTTGGGTTTTCCTTTCATATCACGACGTTATACGCGGGTGTTGATAACCGGTTCTGGTACAAGAATCACTTCGAGGCGGTTTACGTATTGTCGGGCGAAGGCTGGATCCGTGATCTCGCCACCGGTGAGCAGCACACGCTCAAACCCGGCTCGCTATATGTGCTCGATCAGCACGACCGCCACCTTGTGCACGCCATCACGGAGATGAAAGTGGCCTGCGTCTTCAATCCGCCGGTCAGCGGCAAGGAGACCCACGACGAAGACGGCTCCTATCGTCTGGACGCGGAGGAGTTCCAGGATTAGGCCGGCGTATAGTGGTGGACGCTCAGTCTTCTGCAAAACGCCAGCTCACCGTCAGATATCCCGATGCGCCGGCGCTGTGATAGCCGTAAATCGTCTCGTAGTGCCGGTTGAGTACGTTGTCCAGATGCGCGCTTATGGTCCAGTTTGAGCCGGGACGATAGGCCGCGCGCAGCCCGACGATGGCATAGCCCGCGAGGCGCACGGTGTTTGCGGCGTCGTCATAGGCTGGCCCGGCGGCGAGAAGGTCCGCGCCGAACGACCATGAACCCAGGTTTCGATCAACGGCCAGGTGTGCCTTGGCGCGCGGGCGGCGGGGCAGGTCTTTGCCGGTTTCCCGGGAAACCGGCTGCATGTAGCTGCCGCCGACGTTGAAGAGCCACTGGCCGACACGGTACTGGACGTCCGCTTCGACACCGCGGATGCGGGCCTGATCCAGGTTGACGGGCAGGTAGCTCGGTGCAGGCCCCAGCGTAATGAGATCCCGGATTCTGGTTTCATACGCACGAAGACTCCAGCCGCCCCAGCTTTGGGTGCTGCGCACACCCAGTTCGGTACTGTGGGATTTCTCCGGCTCCAGGTCGGGATTGCTGAAGCCGGGGTAGTACAGATCGTTGAAGGTCGGCGCCTTGAAGGCGTTCCCCCACGAGGCGGTGAGCCGATAGTGGGGCGTGATGTCGAAGCCCCACGCGATACTGCCGGTATCGTAGTCCCCAAACGCCTGATCATGATCGTGACGCGCCGAAAGCTGGAGATTCTGGCGCCCGAAACGGGTCTCGTATTCCGCGAACACACCGTGACTGTCGCGTGAGTCGCTGTCGTATTCAGTGGTGCTGTCGAGGCGAGCGTTCTGATAGTCGGCACCCACATTCAGAAGATTGTCGCCGAAACGAAAGGCGTTAATGAGGCTGAAGTGATTGCTCGTACTGTTGAAGCGAATGCTGGGCACGGTGCCGTCGTCGCGACGGCTGAGGCGCTGATCGCGGGATTGTCCCGCACGCAGGAGAACGGTGTCGCTGTCACCCACCGCAAGTCGATAGTCTGCGCTTAGAACCTGCTGTACGAAATCGTCCTGGTTCGGCTCCGCCGAGCTGAAGGTGGGATCGTATTCGGTATAGCCCTGAGCGCGAAAGGCGCGTATCTGCAAACGATCGCGCTCACGCAGTCCCTGACTGAAAGCGAAGCTCGCAGCCTCGTTCTGATAGCCGTCCGAATCCGGCTCGGAGAATCCGAAAGCACCGTCCCGCGAATTGAAGCCATCGGTGTGAAACAGACTCACGTCGGCGCGCAGACGCGTTCGCCCCTGCGACCAGCCGGCCCCGGCGTGGCCGGAACCGGTGGCATAACTGCCGCCGCCAATGGAGAGGTCAGCTTCCCGCCCGTGCTGGGCGGTGCGGGTGAATATCTGGATCACGCCGCCAACCGCGTTCGCGCCATACAGGCTCGACATGGGCCCGCGCACGACCTCGATACGCTGCACCAGATCGATGGGGATGAACTCCCAGGATGCTGCGCCGGAGGTGACGGATCCGACGGGTACGCCATCCACCAGCACCAGCGTCTGGTCGGAATTGGTGCCACGCAGAAACACCGCCGACAGCTTGCCATATCCCCCCTGGCGAGCGATTTCCACGCCGGGCAGGGTTTTGAGCGCGTCGAGGACATCTCGCGGCTGCTCGCGTTCTATATCGGCACGCGTGACCACGCTGACCGATGCGAGGCTGCGGTCGGCGGTTTGCGCCGAGCGGGTTGCGGTGACGACGACCGGCGCGAGATGCGCATCGTTCGCTTCGTCGGCGAGGCACGGCGTTGCGATGAAAGGAAAGAACAGTACCGCGGCCGCGGTGAGTCCCGCCAGCCTGAACCATCCTGCATGGCGCAGCATATCGACATTCCCCCGAATCGGACAGCATCATGGCTGCAGCCGTGATGGGGGGACGCCGGCGAGCGTCGCCGCACCGCCCGCCGCAGTACCGGACAACCCGAGCGCGACGGGCCCTGTCCATGTCAACGGACGGACGCGAAATACGCTCGCTCAGGCCGGTCTCCGGGCTCGTGAGCGGGAATGGCTTCCCGGCCACATCGCCTTCCCGTTCCGAGTGCGGAACAGTGGCCAATCGATGTGGCTTGACTCACCTACCGTTGCGGGGGCAGCACCGGCATAATGTCGGCAAGCGACATGCACCGGTTTCCCGTTTAACCCGTCGTATACTGGACTTGCCGGACGGGCACCTGAGGAAGCGGAACTTAGCGCCGTACGGCACGCCTGTCAAACACGAGCAAGGTGCACCTCCATGGTCAAGCTGACGAAAATCTACACGCGAGGTGGAGACAAGGGGGCGACATCACTGGTCGACGGGACACGCGTTGCCAAGAATTCGCCGCGCGTGACAGCCTGCGGCGAAGTGGATGAGACCAACGCCGTCATCGGCATTGCCCGCTTGTATACGGTGGGGGAGGTGGCCGAGGCGCTTGGACGCATACAAAATGACCTGTTCGACCTGGGCGCGGACATCTGCACGCCGATCAAGGAGCATCCCAAACGGGAACCACTGCGTGTTCAGGCGACGCAGGTCGCGAACCTGGAGGCGGCAATCGACCGGATCAATGCGACACTGGAGCCGTTGAATTCGTTTGTGCTGCCGGGCGGCACGCCGGCGGCAGCGTATTTGCACCACGCCCGCTCGACGGCGCGGCGCGCGGAACGCGCGCTCGTCGCCCTGAGTGAAGCCGAACCCATCAATCCCGAAGTATTGCGCTACATGAATCGGTTATCGGATTATCTGTTTGTCGTCGCCCGTCTTGCCAATCGTGGCGTCGGTGGTGATGTGCTCTGGGTTGCAGGCGCGAACCGGGCGGCAAGCCCAGGCGACGACTAGGCCCGACAACAGGAGAAGTTGATAATGCTCTACAGACTTGGCGACCGCGAACCGCAATTATCGGCCGATGGAAGCGTCTTCGTCGCGCACAATGCCAGTGTTATCGGCACGGTCGAACTCAGGGCCAATGTCGGGATCTGGTTCAACGCCGTGCTGCGAGGCGATAACGATCCCATTACCATTGGAGAGGACAGCAACATCCAGGATGCCTGCGTGCTGCATACGGACGAAGGTTCGCCCCTGATCGTCGGGCGTGGTGTTACCGTTGGCCACAAGGTCATGCTGCACGGTTGCCGCATTGCCGACAACTGCCTGATCGGCATCAACGCGGTGGTGCTCAACGACGCCAGAATCGGCCCGAACTGCCTGATCGGCGCGAATACCCTGGTGCCGGAGCGGCGCGAAATACCCGAGGGTTCGCTGGTGCTCGGGTCGCCGGGACGGGTAGTGCGGCAGCTCACAGAGGCCGAAATCGAGATGATCCGGGAATCCGCCCGCCATTATGTGGCGAATGCTCGCCGTTATCAGGAACAATTCGCGCCACTCGATTAGCGCGTCCGTATCAAGAGGGCGCGTTCTCCACGAGATAGACATCGTAGCGCACCTGCTTGCTCCTGACGGAGAAATGCGGCGCGAGGTCTGCCAGCAATGGCGCCGAGGAGGGACGCTTGACGACGACTCGCGCCCGCGCCCGCTCCAGCGCAATGCGCAGCAAGGCGGGTGCGTCGGAGTCATCGCCCACCAGTGCCCGCAACAGGCGCATCTCCTTTCGGGCCAATGCGGCCTTGCGGCGCTGCGGATACATCGGATCGAGATAAACGACATCGAAGGCCGTGTCACCCCGGTCGAGAACCATCGCCGCATCGGCACAAACGAGATCGATGCGCTCCAGTGCCTGTTTTGTCCATGACTCCCGAGCGGCGCGCGCTGTGGCCTCCCACAACAGCGCATGCATCACGGCACTGCGCTCGCAAAGGGTAATGCGGGCTCCCAGCGCCGCCAGTACGAATCCGTCGCGGCCGAATCCGCCGGTACCATCGAGCACGGAGAGATCTTGGCGGCGATGAAGGCCGATGGCCCGGGCGAGTGGCTGACGACGGCCTGCGCGCACACGCCGACGCACATCCTGGGTCAGCCAGTCTACGGAAACGGGGGCGCCGAACCCGGTCTCGCGGCATTCGACGACGACCCGGGCGGCGGAGACTCGGATCAGGAAGCGGAAGGAATGAGGGACGCCTGCTTCCGGCGCGAGCAGCGGTATGTCGGCGCGGCGCGCGAACGCAGCCGCTCTGTCGTGCGCGTCGGCGCTGTCCGCGATCGCCGCGACGCAGGGGTAAGCGTCAGAACTTGCTGCCGTCAAAGAAGCTGGCGATGCGGCTGGCCAGGGTAAGGTCGCCATCCAGGCGCAACTGGCCGCTCATGAATGCCACCGTGCCGTTCAGCTCGCCGCGCATAAGGGCAATGAAATCGTCATCATCCATGTGCAGAGTGACGTCCGCCGACGGCGCCAGCCCGTCGTGCACGCTGCAGCGGCCGTTCTCGATGACCATGTAGACGGGCTCGGACAGGTCGTATTGAACCGTCGCATTGATATCGGCTGCTGCTTCCGAGTCGAAGGCCGCCGGCATTTTGTGGACGAATTGCTTGGCATCCATGGGATCATCCGTTGCGAGATCGCCGGCTATCGTACAATGTGGCCTGTAAGGCCGCAACGCGCCGGCGGAGAGTCGGCAGAAACCCACGGGGAGACCTTGAAACCAGACGTGATCCTTTCACGCGGCGAACGTCCGATCAGCCTGCGCCTGGCCGGAAGGCTCACAGAGCCGGAGCGAGGCCGGTCGCGATCGCCATTGCATTTGCGTCGCGCCGCGGTGCTGGTGCCGATCATCGAACGCGAAAGCGGCGCGACCGTGCTGTTTACCCGCCGGGCGGATCACCTGCGCGATCACGCGGGGCAGATCAGCTTTCCCGGCGGCCGCGAAGAACCGGGCGACAGCAATGCGCTGGACACCGCATTGCGGGAAGCGAACGAGGAGATCGGGCTGGCCCGCGATGTAGTGACGCCGATCGGCTGCCTGGACGACTGCCCCACATCCACTCGCTTTCTGGTCACGCCGGTGGTGGGACTGGTGCCGCCCGGGGAGGAGCTTCGCCTGGATTACGGTGAGGTCGCCGCCGCCTTCGAGGTGCCCCTGAGCGTGCTTCTCGATCGCGACCGCTACCGTCGCGGCACCATTTATCGCGGCGGTGCCGCGGTCGTTTATCATTCGATCGAGTACGGCGGGTACCTGATCTGGGGCGCAACCGTCACCATGCTGCTCGATCTAGTGAGCAGGCTCTAG